>NZ_JBFACE010000004.1:0-307118 GCF_040640655.1 Streptomyces sp. NPDC021749
TACAGTGCCGCCAGAAGGGCGTCCAGGCTGGTAGTCACACACGAGCCAACGGGCGCCCTTCGCCATAGTTGCGGCCAGCACAAACATCGGACTCATTCATCTAGATGTAGCGACCTGGAGCGCCGATCATTCCGGGCGCGGGTGTGCGGCCCCCTCCTGCTGGGGCTCGTGACGTGGAGGGGCTTCGGTCCCCAGACGCACGGTCGGGTGCGCGGCCTCTGACTGAGGGGATACTTCGCTGCGGTGCCGACCGCCCTGGCCCGCGGGCTGTACTTCGCGCGGCTGGCCGCCGTGTGAGCGGTGGCCGTCTCGTATGCCGACCGCGAGGCGAACGGGCCTGCTGCTTCCGGCCGTCGCCGCGCGCGGCGTGAGGGAGGCGCGCGGCGCTGTGGTAGCCGCACGGGCACGGCACTCAGCTGTGTGCCGGCGCCCGGCTGAGGCGACGGCCCTCGGCTGACGCGACGGCGTTGGTGGGTGCCACGGCGCCTTGGGCAAGTCGAGGAGGATCCGGCCCGGCGCATCGGGCCGGATCCTCCTCGCCTGCTGGGCATTACGCTCAGGGAGCGGGCGTCCTCGGGACCGTACCGGTTGTCGTCGCCAGGCGGCGCTGCTGGTGGGCGCGGGCGGCCGCGTCGCGGGGGCCGTTCCGCTCGGCGAGGCGTGCGGAGATGCGGTGCTGGACGGTCTCGCTGCGCTTGCCCCCGTATTTGAACTTGGCGCGGATGTCGTGCACTTCGAGGCGCAGGCCGCGGATGCCGGAGAGCAGCCGCCCGTACGGTGCCTCGCCGGCGGCGACCGGAGCCGAGCCACCCTCGGGCTGGAAGTGGCCCATCTGCCGTTGCAGCAGCGCCGCCTTCGCCTCCGGATCGTCCACGACGTGGGCCGTGCAGCTCAGCTGGACCGCGGCGTAGAAGCTCGTGGGGACGCCGTGCTCGGGCGGCCGGTCTTCCTCGGCCTGCCAGGGGCCGGGGATGAAGGTGTAGTCGTCCACCACGCTCAGCAGCACCTGCGGGCGGTCCGCCAGCGCCTCCCAGAGGGGGTTCGGGCGGGCCAGATGCGTCACGGCCTCGCCGCGGTCGGGGTCGTAGGCGAAGTGCAGGGGCTGTACCAGCGGCGGTTCACCGATTCTTCCGTTGGCGGCCAGCTGGCCGAAGTCGTGTGCGGCGAGCCAGTGTTGCCACTCGGCGTCGTTGGTGGGGGCGTCCCAGGGGTGGATCAGCACGGGTGCTCCTCAGCGGGCGGTGAGGTACGCCGGCTCCGGGATGCCGGGTGCGAGGTCGTCGGACGGTATGGGGGCGCCGTACACCGGGGCCACGGGAAGGACGCCGCTCCAATACGGCAGCGCGACGTCCTCCGGCTCGTCGCTGGGGCCGCCGGTACGGATCTTGGCGGAGACGTCGCGCAGGTCCAGGCGGATCACGGCGGTGGCGGCCAGCTCCTTGGCGTTGCCGGGGCGGGAGTCCGCGGCACGCCCGGGCAGGACGTGGTCGACCAGCGCATCCAGCGCGGCCGTCTTCTCCTCCGGGTCGGTCACCTGGTACGCGGTGCCGTGCACCACCACCGAGCGGTAGTTGATGGAGTGGTGGAAGGCGGACCTGGCCAGCACCAGGCCGTCGACATGGGTCACGGTGACGCAGACCTCAAGACCGGGGTCCGGGGCTCCGCCGGCCATCCGCAGCGGCCGGGAACCGGTCGAACCGTGCAGGTAGAGGCGGTCGCCGACCCGCCCGTAGAGCGTCGGCAGCACGACCGGGGAACCATCGCGGACGAAGCCCAGGTGGCAGACATAGCCCTCGTCGAGGATGGCGTGCACCGTCTCGTGGTCGTAGGCGGCGCGCTCGCGGGCGCGTGTCGGGGTCGTGAGGTCGCTCGGCGCGTACGACTCGGCAGAGGCCATTGCCAGCTCCATTGCACTAGTGCATAATCGAGTTTGTGCTAGGAGAGTATCGGATCGAAGGGCGGCGCGCATCGGACATTGCCGCCAGCGTCGAGCGAGCCATCGGTGCGGGCGAGCTCCAACCAGGCGAAGTCCTGCCACCACTGCGGGAGTTGGCCGTCTATCTGGAGGTCAATCCCAATACGGTCGCGGCCGCGTACCGCACGCTGCGTGACCGGGGAGTGATCGAAACCGCGGGCCGCCGCGGCAGCCGGGTGCGCCCGCGCCCCGCGAGTACTCCTCGCGAGGCACTGCGGGTGGAGGTGCCCCCGGGGGTCCGCGACACCTCCGACGGCAACCCGGACCCGTCCCTGCTGCCCCCGCTCGAACGGGCGCTGGCCGCCGCCGCGGCGCGCAGTTCCCGGCGGCCGGTGCTCTACGGCACCCCGGCCGTCGACGGGGAGCTGGCCGCGCTGGCCCGCTCGGCCTTCGCCGGCGACGGCGTGACGGAGGGCCCGATCGCCGTCACCAGTGGCTCACTCGACGCCATGGAGCGGGTGCTCGCCGCCCATCTGCGGCCCGGTGACAGCGTGGCCGTGGAAGATCCCGGGTGGGGCAGTCTGCTGGACCTCGTCCCGGCACTCGGACTGCGTCCCGCACCGGTCGGCGTGGACGACGAAGGGCCGCTGCCCGCCGGGCTGGCACGGGCGCTGGAGGACGGCGCCCGCGCGGTGGTCGTCACGGCCCGGGCGCAGAACCCCACCGGCGCCGCCGTGACGGCCGCCCGCGCCGCCGAGCTCCGTGCGCTCCTCGCCGAGCATCCCGGCGTCCTCCTCATCGAGGACGACCACGGCCACGGCATCGTCGATCTCCCGCTCCATCCGCTCTCCGGCGTCACCGACCACTGGGCGCTGGTCCGCTCGACGGCCAAGGCGTACGGCCCCGATCTGCGCCTTGCGGTGCTCACCGGGGACACGGTGACCGTCGACCGGGTGCGCGGACGGCAGAGTCTGGGTCCCGGCTGGGTCAGCCATCTGCTCCAGGACGCGGTCGTGCAGCTGTGGCAGACGTCCGCCGTCGACCCGAAGGCCGTGGCCGCCGCATATGACCGGCGCCGGGACCCGCTGATACGGGCCCTGGCCGAGCGCGGCGTGCCGGCGCGAGGGCGCAGCGGGATGAACGTCTGGGTGCCGGTCCCGGACGAGACCGGCGCGGTGGCCCGGCTCCTGCATGCCGGCTGGGCGGTCGCCCCCGGCGCGCGCTTCCGGCTGCAGTCCCCACCGGGAATCCGCATCACGGTCTCCCAGCTGTCCCACGACGACATCGACCCGGTCGCCGACGCCGTCGCCGCGGCCACGGGGGCGGGTGAGCCACGACGATACGAATAGGGGGTGTTGAGGCGCTACGGGGACCCGCCTCGGTCGTACCGCCCGTGCATCCAAGCTGCTGACTGCTGACTGCTGACTGCGGGACGGGTCAGGGCTGCCGTCGGGGTAGGTCGGGGGCGAGGAAATTGGTCCGTCGGGCGCTGCTCGGTGCGGAGCCGTCGAAGGTGAACAGGCTTTGCTCGGGGGTGTTCGGGCCTCGGCGGGCGGCGGCGAGGGTCGGTCAGTCGTAAGTGCCGCGGTGGGGCTCCAGGCCGTTCAGTGGGCGCGGCTGTCCCAGAAGCGCATCGCGCCTATGGGGAGCCGATATGGATCCGATGTGGATCCGATGTGGAAGTGCGGCATGGTGTCGGCCGGTGTCGGAGCCCATGGTGATCCCGAAGGTCGTCCGGGATGCGGGATGCGGGATGCGGGATGCGGGGAGGGGCGCGGGGTGTGGGGAGGGGATGCGGGGAGGGGGCACGGGACGCGGAGAAGGGGGCGGGGGAGGGGAGGGGAGGGGCCCAGGGGCCCAGCAGTCGCCGGCGCCGTCGCCGAAGCCCGTCGTACCTGGCGACTCCGCCGGCCGGGTGCGTGCTCCCGCCCAGTGCGTGCTCCCGCCCAGTGCGTGCTCCCGCCCAGTGCGTGCCCCCTCGCCCGTTGCCTTGGCGCGGCCCATTGGGGCCAACTGCCGCAGGCAGCCGGCTCGTTGCCCTGACCCCAAGGAGGAGGGGCAACGGGCCAGGGGCTCAGTCCGTGGCGGTGGAGCGCTGGGACGTTGACGGGCGGGGGCGGGGCTTGCTCTGGGTGAGGGCGGCGCCGCCCAGGACGATCAGTGCGCCGACCGGGGTGTTCCAGCTGAGCTGCTCGTTCAGGAGGGCGACTCCGGCGGCGGTGGCGATCACCGGGACGAAGTAGGTGACCATCTGCGCCGTGGTGGGGCCGATCTCGGCGACCAGGCCGTACTGGAGGAGGAAGGCGAAGCCGGTCCCCAGCGCGCCGAGTGCGAAGACCGCGAGCAGCGGGAGGAGCGGGTATGCGGCCGGAGCGGTGGTGAACAGCGGTGTGATGACGGCGAGTTGGGCCGTGGCCAGCAGTATCTGGGTGCTGGACATCGACAGGTGGGAGTGCGGGGCGCCGGCCAGGGTGCGGCGAACGTAGATCCAGCCGATGGGGTAGCTGAGTGAGGCGCCCAGCGCCATCGCGGTGCCGGTCAGATCCGTACCGGCGAAGCCCTGCCAGGCGCCGAGCACGGTCAGCACGCCAAGGAAGCCGATGCCGAGACCGGCGACCCGCCGCCGGGTCGGGCGGTCCTCGGAAAGTGCCACGACCGACAGTGCCATGCCCCACAGCGGCGAAGTGGCGTTGCAGATGCCCGCCAGGGTGGAGGGGATGGTCAGCTCGGAGTAGGCGAAGAGGGAGAACGGCAGCACGTTGAGGAAGAACGCGGCGACGGCGAGATGCCCCCAGGTGCGGGCGGAGCGCGGCAGCCGCTCGCGCTTGATCACGAGGATGGCCAGCAGCACCAGCGCGCCGAACGTCACCCGGCCGAGCGTGACCTGCAGCGGCGCGAAGCTCTGGGTGCCCACCTTGATGAAGAGGAAGCTGAAGCCCCAGATGAGGGTGAGGATCGCGAACTTGACCTGCCAGCCGCGGGCGCGCGGCCGGGCGACGGCGGCGGGCCCCGGGGTGGGGGAGGTGGGGGAGGTGGGCGAGTCCGGGGTCGCGACAGTGGTGGCGGAGGCGACGGGAGTGCTGGTGGCGCTGGTCATGAACCCCAAGATGGTCGATGCAACTTAGTAGCACAAGCGAGTTTTCATGGCTGGTATCGCGTAGCATTGCTTATATGTTGAACCTTGATCGCCTACGGACGCTGAGCGCGGTCGCCCGCCACGGCTCGGTCAGTGCGGCCGCCGAAGGGCTCCATGTGACCACCTCGGCTGTCTCCCAGCAGATCGCCAAGCTGGAACGGGAGACCGGGCAGCAGCTGCTGGCGAAGAACGGGCGCGGGGTGCGGCTGACCGACGCCGGACGGTTGCTCGCCGACCATGCGGTGCGCATCCTGTCCCAGGTGGAACTCGCCCAGGCCGAGCTGGAGGCGCACCGTGGCCAGGCGGTCGGCGAGCTGCGGATGGGTGCCTTCCCCACCGCGGCGCGCGGGCTCTTCCCGGCCGCGCTCGTCGGGATGCGCACCGCGCATCCTCAACTGCGCGCCCACCTCACCGAGATGGAGCCGGACGAGTCGGTACGCGGGGTGGTGCGCGGCGACATCGATCTGGCCGTCGTCCTGGACTGGTACAACCGCCCGCTGTCCCTCCCCGACGGGCTGGCGAAATCGCCGCTGCTGGACGATGCGGCCGATGTGGCGATGCCGGCCACGCATCCGCTGGCTCAGCGGCGGTCCGTGGAGCTGGAGGAGTTCGCGGAGGACGAGTGGATCTCCTGGCCGCAGGGGGAGTTCTGCAACGAATGGCTGATGTTCACGCTGCGCAGCAAGGGCATCGAACCACGCATCGCCCATATGGCGGAGGAGCACGGTACCCAGCTCGCCCTGATCGCGGCCGGGCTCGGCGTGGCGGTGGCGCCCCGCCTGGGCCGCGGGCCGGTGCCCGAGGGGGTGAGTGTGGTGCCCGTACGCCACACGATGCGCCGCCATGTGTACGCCATCTGGCGGGCGGACGCGGACCGGAGGCCCTCGATCCGGGCCGCGGTGGACGCGCTGCGGACGGCCGCGGAGAAGGTTGAGGCGGACTGAACGGGGCCGTGGGCGACCTCAGTTGTCCGGGACCGCCGCCCCGTCACGGGCCGTGGGTACGACCCCGCGGATGACGCCCAGGTCCAGCAAGTCCTGGGGGCGGATGCGGAGTTGTTCGGCGGTGTCGTGCACCTGCCCTTCGTCGCGTTTGAGGATGGCGGCGGCCAGTTCCGGGGCGATCACCGAGAAGTAGCTGTCCGGCGTGGCCCAGAGCCGGCCCGGCGCGGCGAGGGCCAGCGCGCCGCCCGAACCGCCCTCGCCGATCAGCAAGGACGTCACGGGGACCTCGGCAGTGGCCAGCGCCGCGAAGGTGTCGGCGATCGCCGCTCCGGCACCGGCCCGCTCGGCCTCCGCGTCGTTCGCGGCGCCCGGGGTGTCCACCAGCGTGAGCACGGGTATGCCGAGCCGGTCGGCGAGCCGGACCAGCCGGGCCGCGGTGCGGAAGCCGGCCGGGCGGGTGGCCGTACCGCACTGGGCGACGAAGGCGATCGTCCGGTCGTCGCGACGGCCGAATCCGCACCGTATACCGGGGTCGGTGCCGCCGCAGCGGTCGCCGCTGATCTCCTCCCGGTCGTCGAAATACGCCCGCAGGTACGCTTCGGCGCGCGGCCGCCCGGCTGCCCGGGCGCGCACCACCGCGTCCCAGCCGGCCTCCGGCAGCCCCGGCGCGCCGAGGGCGGCCGGTGGAGGCGCAGGCGTGGTGTCGGCTCGGCCCGGCCGGCCGGCGGGTGCGAGCAGCCGCAGCCACCGCTGGAGCGTGCCCCGCAACCGGTCGGGCGGGACGACCGCGTCGACCTGGCCGGCGGCGAACTGCCCCTCGGCGGAGTAGGCGTACGGGTCGGCGTCCCGGGGACGCACCCGCGAGCCGGCGAAACCGATCTGCGCCCCGGGCAGCGCGAGGATCACATCGGCGGATGCCCCGAGCGTGGCCCAGCCGCCGCCGGTGGTCGGATCGCGGACCACGGCGAGCTGCGCCAGCCCGGCGGCGCGGTTCAGCGCCGACTGCCGGGCCACCCGCTGCAGTTGGCTCAGGGCACGCATGCCCTCCTGCATCCGGCTGCCGCCGGTGGCGATCAGCGAGACCACCGGCAGGCGCCGCTTTCTCGCCTCGGCGTAGGCGGCCTCCAGACGGTCGCCGGTGCGCTCGCCCAGGGAGCCGCCGAGGTAGCGGAACTCGAAGGAGACCACAACCGCCTGGGTCCCACCGATGTCGGCCACGGCCGTGACCACCGACTCGTCCTCGCCGGTCGAGGCGCGGGCGCGGGCCCGGGCGGCGTCATAGCCGGGCCAGCCGAGCGGCCCGTCCGGCCCCGGTGGCACCGTGACCGACGGGATCGGCAGCTCGGTGTACGTCTCCGCGACCGCTGCCAGTGCCTGACGAGCCGTCAGGCGCGCACACGGTTTCGCCATGCCGCCCGCGCCCATACCCGCGCCCGCGCCCATGCCCGCGCCCGCGCCCGTACTTGCGCCGGTCGGGCCGCCCTTGCCGTCCCCGCCGTCACGCATGGAGCTCTCGCTTCAGGATCTTGCCCATGTCGTTGCGCGGCAGCGCGTCCAGGAAGTGCACGGTGCGCGGCCGTTTGTGCGGGGCGAGTTGGCGGGCGACATGGTCGGCGAGTTCCTCGGCGGACGGTGGCGGACCGGCTTCCGGGCCGCGCTCGGTCACGACCCAGGCGACGATCCGCTCACCGAGGTCCTCGTCCGGGACGCCGGTGACGGCCGCCTCGGCGACCCCGGGGTGCGCCAGCAGTGCGTTCTCGATCTCGCCGGCCCCGATCTTGTAACCGCCGCTCTTGATCAGATCGGTGGCCCGGCGGCCGACGATGCGGTAGTTGCCGGCGGTGTCCCGGACCGCCATGTCGCCGGTACGGAACCAGCCGCCGTCGAAGGCGGCCTCGGTGGCGTCGGGGCGGTTGAGGTACTCGACGAAGAGGTTCGGGCCGCGGACCTGGATCTCCCCGACCGTCTCGCCGTCCCCGCCCTCGATGACCTGGCCGGTGTCGTCGACCAGCCGGACGAACACCCCCGGCAGCGGTACCCCGACCGTGCCCGTGGCCTCCGGGCCGTCCGCGCGCACGCTGGTGTTCATCAGCGTCTCCGTCATGCCGTACCGCTCGATCACCCGCCGTCCGGAGGCCGCCGCGATGAGCTCGTGATCGGTCAGCGGCAGCGCCGCCGAACCGGAGACCAGCAGCCGGGCGCGCGACAGCGCCTTCGCCAGGGCCGGATCGCGGCCCGCCTCCACGGCCAGACGGTGGTACATCGTCGGTACGCCGAAGAGCATCGTGCCCTCTCCCGACAGCTCCCGGGCGACCGCGTCCGTACGGAAACGCCCCAGGTGGTGGACGCTGCCGCCGCGGCGCAGCGGCCCGAGGATGCCGAGGATCAGACCGTGGACGTGGAACAGCGGCAGGGCGTGCACCAGGACGTCGTCGGCGGTCCACTGCCAGGCGTCCTGGAGGGCGTCGAGGGTGTGGGCGATGGCGCGGCGGGGGAGGACCACGCCCTTGGGCGGGCCGGTCGTCCCGGAGGTGTAGACGATCAGCGCAGGTGTCTCGTCGCCCGGTTCGTACGGCAGCGTGGACCCGCCCTCCTCGGGCGGCTCGGTGGCGTCGACGTCGATACGGGGCAGCGCGGCGAGCGGGGTCGGCAGCTCGTCGTCCGCTCCGGCCAGCACCAACGTGGGGGTGCTGTCGCCGACGATGTGCGCCAGTTCGCTCTCACCGATCTTCGGGTTCACGGGGACGGCGGCCACCCCGGCGAGCAGCGCGGCGACCACCCCCACGGCGGTTTCGAGCGTCGGCGTCGCCCAGACCGCTATGCGGGTCTCACCGGCGATCCGCTCGGCCAGCGCGCCCGCCACCGACGCCAGCTGCCGATGGCTCAGCCCACGGTCACCGAAGCGCAGCGCGGGGGCGGGCGAACCCTCGCGCAGTGCGGGGAAGAGCACGTTCACCGGATCTCCTTCGTCTCGTCGGCACCCGGCCGCGCCCGGCCGGGCCGTCCCGCCTCCGCACCCTGCGCGGGCGCGGAACGGGCTGACGCAGACCACTCTCGCAGACACCACTGACAACGCGATGAGATCCGGCGATCACCGCGGGTGACGCGGCCCCGGCCGCCTCGTCATGACCGGCGCTCAGCCCGGGATCTTGCGGAAGTCCCACGACACCACGGAATCCGGCGTCAGCCGCAGCCAGGCGTGCCGCCCGTCGTGCGGCATCGCGGTCAGTCCGAAGTATTTCTGCGCGAACAGCCGCTCCGGGGGGTCGAGTTCGGCACAGGGCTCACCGGTCCGCGGCGCCTCCCCGACGCACTCCGCGCGACCCGACAGCTCCACGCCGCGCAGCTCGCCGTACTCGTGCCCGTCGTCGATCACCACCGCGATCCGCGGGTCCCTGCGCACCTGGGCCCATCGTTTGCTTCGGGTGATCGAGTAGAGCCACAGTGCGGTGCCGTCCCAGGCGAACCACAGCGCCCCGACGTGTGGCGCCCCGCCCCCGCCGACCGTCGCGACCCGGCAGGTGCGCTGCTCCCTGAGGAACGCGTCGAGTTCGCCCGGCGTCATCATGATCCGGCGCCCGCGCCGCTGTGTGTCGGTCATCCGGCATCGCCTCCGCTACGACTGCCCGGCCGGGACCGCTCGGCCGGAACCACCTGACTGGGCGTCAGAAATCATCGGCGCTCTTCCTGGCGGACGCAATGCCCGGTACTCTCGCCCGCCTCGAAAGCCCGGCAGGCAAGGCCGCCCGCCGGGGGAGGCCGCTGTCAGGGACCGGCCACCGGAACCGGGAGGACCCTTCATGCCCACGGACGCCGCACGGCTCGGCGAGCAGCTCGACCCGGCCTCGACGGTCCTGCTCACCGTCGAGTGCCAGCGGGGCGTGGTCGGCCCGGAGAGCGCGCTGCCCGAACTCGCCGACGTGGCCCGCACCTCAGGGGCGCTGGCGAACATCGCCCGCCTGGTGGCGGCCGCGCACGAGGCGGGTGTCCAGGTGATGCACGCGGTCGCCGAACGCCGTCCCGACGGGCGCGGCGCCAGCCGTAACGCGCGCTTGTTCAGAGCCGCGGAGAAGCTGCCCGTCCAACAGCTCGCCGGATCCATCGCGGTGCGCATCGCCGAACCCGTACCGGTCGGTGCGGCGGACCTGGTGGTGCGCAGGCTGCACGGCCTGTCGCCGGTCGCCGGCACCGAGGTGGACGCGCTGCTGCGCAACCTCGGCTGCCGGACGCTAGTCGTCACCGGGGTGTCGGCGAACGTGGCGATCCCCAATACGGTGTTCGACGCGGTCAACCTCGGCTACACGACGGTGGTGCCCGCGGATGCCATCGCCGGGGTGCCCGCCGACTACACCCCGGCGATGATCCGCAACACTCTCGCCCTGGTCGCCACCATCACCACTACGGAGGCGGTGCTGACCAGCTGGCGGAGACCGCGCCGCACCCGCTGACGGGCCGCACCCGCTGACGGGCCGGGCCGGCCGACGGGCCGGGCCGGCGGCGCAGGCCGGGCGCGCGGCGGCGCGCCCTTCCACGGAACGTCGACGTGCCTCAGGCGAGCGTGACCGTACCGCCCTTGACCTCCACCTTGGCCGGCGGCAGGCCCTTGGTGGCCGGGCCGTGCTTCACGCTGCCATCGGTGATGTCGAACTTGCTGCCGTGACAAGGGCAGTTGATGGTGCCTCCGGAGACCTCGTTGACGACGCACCCGGCATGCGGGCAGACCGCGGAGAACGCCTTGATCTCGCCGTTCTGCGGCTGGGTGACCACGACCTTCTCCGCCTTGAAGATCTTTCCGCCGCCCTGCGGGATCTCCGCCGCCTTGGCGAGCTCCTTGCCGGCCGGACCGGCGCCACCGCCGGCCTCGGCGCCGCCCGCCCCTGTGGCGCCGTTGTCGTCCGCCGCCTTGGAGCCGTCGCCGCCCGCGTCCGCCATATCGCCGCCGCAGCCCGCGAGCGCCGCCGTGAGGCCGGCCGCGCCGACCGCCGCAACCACGGTCCGCCGGGCCATACCGCAGCACGGCCGTGCCGGAACCGTCTCCTCCGTGTCCGTCGTCGCCGCGGTCTCCGTCCGCCCCGTTGTTGCCTGTCGTGCCATGGTCTGCCTCCGGTTCCTGGTGGTGCCTTCGGTGCGCGATCTGGTCCATGGACGTTGCACAGGCTCCATACGGGGGCGCCGGTGGCCGCGTTCAAACCCGGGCACGTTTTTGTCGGTGCGTCACACTCCGACGGCCGACAGCGCGTCCCGCAGGAAGTCCCGCTGGAAGTGCAGCAGCTGCTCGTTGACCGCGTCGTCGGCCGGCATGTGGGTGGCTCCCGGCAGCGGCAGCACGCTGTGCGGCCGGCCCGCCGCGAGCAGCTCGGCCGAGAAGCGCAGGGTGTGCGCGGCCGCCACGTTGTCGTCCGCGAGCCCGTGGACGAGCAGCAGCGGACGTGTCAGCAGATGACCGTGCCCGGCCAGGGAGGAGCGCACATAGGCGTCCGGACGCTCTTCCGGGTGGCCCAGGAACCGCTCCTTCCAGTGGGTGTCGTACAGCCGCTGGTCGGTGGGCGGGGCGCCGGCCACCGCCGCGTGGAACACATCGGGGCGGTGCAGCACCGCGGCGGCCGCCAGGAACCCGCCGAACGACCAGCCGCGGATCGCCACCCGAGACAGGTCCAGGTCCCGGTACCGCGCCGCGGCCGCCCGTACCGCGTCCACCTGGTCCTCCAGCGCCGGTCCGAGCTGGTCGCCGTGCACCGCCTTCTCCCAGGCGGGCCCCCTCCCCGGCGTGCCTCGCCCGTCGGCCACCAATACGGCGAAGCCCTGCTCGGCGAACCACTGCGACACACAGGTGAACCAGTCGCGGGCCCGCCCCACCGTCTGGATCCCCGGCCCGCCGTACGGATCGAGCAGGACCGGCAGCCGGCCCGCGCCCTCCCTGTGCCACGACGGCAGGTAGAGGGCGGCGCGCAACTCCCGCTCCCCCAGGGTGAGAAAGACCGGCCGAGGGGTGATCGCCGGCGTCTCGGCGAGCGAGGTGAGGGGCGTCGCGGGCCGGCCGTCGCGCACCACACCCACCTCGTCGCCGTGTGGGTTCTGCCCCTCGACGACCACGGTGCCGCCCCGCCCGGTGCCCGTGAACCGGCCCGGCCCCCGGCTCAGCCGCCGGTTGCCGCGTCCGGGCTCATGGCACCACACATGGGTCTCCAACGGGTCCTCGCTCGCCGTGAAGAGCACCCGTTCCCCCTCGACCCCCACTACGGTGCGCAGTTGCAGCCCTTCCGGCGTGACCCGCCGGCCCCCGACGGCCAGATAGCGGGTGCCGCCGTCGTCCTCGGGGAGCACCCACGCGCCGGACGCGGTACGGGCCGGGGTGCCCGGTATGAGCTCCACCCAGGCCGGATCGGTCCGCTCGTGCCGCACCTCGGTGGCCCCGGTCGCCGGGTCGACCGCGAGCAGCCGGACCGTGCGCTGATCACGGCTCTGCACGGCCAGGAACGGGCCGTGCGCGTCCCAGCCGGCCTCGGTGAGGTACTCGTACGCCGTGCGGTCCCAGACGACCTCCACGCGCGTGCCGTCCAGAGCGACGAGGTGCACGGTGACGTCCGCGTTGGCGGTCCCGGCGGAGGGGTACCGGATCGTCCGCGGCGGCCTGGCCGGATCCGCGGGGTCGGCGAGGTAGCGCCGTGCCACCCGGCTCGTGTCGACCCGCGCCACCAGGAGACGGCGGCTGTCCGGGGCCCACCAGTAGCCGCGCAGCCGGCCCATGGATTCGGCGGCCACGTATTCGGCGAGTCCGTAGGAGACCTCGGGACCCTCCGCGCGGGCCAGCTGCCGGTCCTCCCCGTCCGGGGTGACGACGTGCAGGGAGCGGCCGCTCACATAGGCGATGGAGCGCCCGTCGGGGGAGGGGCGGGGGTCGATCACCGGCCCGGCGGCCGGGACGGGGAATGGCGCGCCCCCGTCCGTCCGCACCGCCCACAGCGCACCGGACAGCGCGAACGCCACCAGCCGCGCGGCGTCGTCGGCCGCATAGGAGACCACCCCGGTCGAGCGCTCACGGGCACGCTCCCGGCGCAGTCGCTCCTCCTCGGGGAGCGATTCGGCCGTGTCCCCTACGAGGAGCGCCGGGTCGGCCAGCACCCGTTCCGCACCGTCCTCGTACTGCCAGAGCCGGCCCACCGGGTCGGTGCCCGAACCCGTACGGACGAAGAGCACCCGGCGGCCGTCCGGGGAGACGGTGAAATGCCGGGGCACCCCCAGGGAGAAGCGGCGGGTGCGCGCGAACTGTCGTGGAAAGGCTGCTGAGTTGGCGGAATCGGTGGGGTTGGCGGGGTGCGCGGGGTGCGCGGGGTCGTGGGGGTGCGCGGGGCCGGCGGTGCCGGTCTCCATGATGCTGTCGTCCAGGGGGCGGTCGTCCACGATGCTGTCCTCCAGTGTGTGTGCTGCACTCTCATCCCGGGATGCCGCCGGGGCGTTCCACAAGCGGTTCTGCGCGGTATTCCGCCGAGGCATTCCGAGGCGGTCTCCGGGGCTTTCTGACGGAATCCGCGCAGCACGGAGCACCGGTACCGGACCGGGCGGAAAAGGAAGAACGCGTGGCGGAACGCTGCCGTAGCCTGTGGGGATGTTGACCGAAGTCATGGCGACCCGCTATGTCACGCCGTTGCGTGAGGGTGGATCGCTCCCGGGAATCGTCGAGGCCGACGATCTCGGAACTTATATCATGAAGTTCACCGGTGCGGGGCAGGGACGGAAAACCCTCGTCGCCGAGGTGCTCTGTGGGCAGTTGGGCCGTCGGCTCGGGCTGCGGGTACCGGATCTGGTCCGGATGCAGCTCGACCCCGTCATCGGCCTCAGCGAGCCCGACCAGGAGGTCCAGGAGCTGCTGAAGGCCAGCGGCGGGCTCAATCTCGGCATGGATTACCTCCCCGGATCGCTGGGATTCGATCCGCTCGCGTTCGAGGTGAGTGCACGGGAGGCGGGCCGGGTGGTCTGGTTCGACGCGCTGATCAACAATGTCGACCGGTCCTGGCGCAATCCCAATCTGCTGGTCTGGCACGGCGAACTCTGGCTGATCGACCACGGCGCCGCGATGATCTGGCACCACAACTGGCCGACCGCCGAAAAGGCCGCGGCCCGGCCGTACAACGCGTCCGACCATGTGCTCGCCACGTTCGGTCCGGACCTCGCGGCGGCGGCCGAGGAATTCGCGCCGCAGATCACCGAGGAACTGCTGACCGAGATCGCGGCGGACGTGCCGGACGAATGGCTCGTCGGCGAGCCCGGATTCGACTCGCCGGACGTCCTGCGCCAGGCCTATGTGAAGACGCTGCTGGCGCGCGCCCGTACGATCAGCGATCGGATCACCGTCGGGGAGCCCACCAAGGACAAGCCCTCGCAGGCGCCGGCATGGCTGGCCGGGAAGTTGCCTCGGAGGGCAGTGAAGTGACCGGTCTGCACAACGGACGCGATGTTTTCGAGTACGCCCTGCTGAAGGTCGTGCCCCGGGTGGAGCGCGGCGAGATGATCAATGCCGGTGTGGTGGTGTACTGCCGTGCCCGGCGCTTCGTCGAGGCCCGCACCCATCTGGACGAGGCCCGGCTGCTGGCCCTGGATCCGACGGTCGACGTCGAGGGGGTGCGCGCCGCCCTCGGCGCAGTGGAAGGGATCTGCGCGGGCGGCGAACGGGCCGGACAGGCCGCGGCGGACGACGCGGGGCGCCGGTTCCGCTGGCTGATCGCCCCGCGCAGCACCATCGTCCAGCCCGGCCCGGTGCACACCGGGCTGACCGCCGATCCCGCCACCGAGGCGGAGCGGCTGCTGGACCTCCTGGTGCGCTGATATTCGGTTATCAGATTTCGGACTCTCGATTCTGGATTCTGGATTCTGCGTGCAGCCGGTCCTCGCCGCTGCACGCGCGGATTCGGCAGGCACCTGCATTCCGCCGACAACCGGTTGCGTCCACCAGGGCGCCCGGCCCGTTTTCCGGGCCGGGCGCCCTTTCCTTCTTCCGTCCGGTTTGCGCTCCTCCACCGGGGCGGTGCAGGTGAGCTCTGCAACGGCGCGGTGGTGGGGCGTTGACAGCGCGTGGCCGGGCTTCTAGCGTCAGCCCTGCTCAGGCTACTAAGCGGTTGCTCACCCACGGGATCGGTGCGGACCGCTTGTCGAGGTTTCGAGGTGAGGAGAACCCGCATGTCCACCACCGAGCAGCGCGTCGCCATCGTGACCGGCGCGGCCCGCGGTATCGGCGCGGCCACCGCCGTACGCCTGGCCGCCGAGGGTCGTGCCGTCGCCGTACTCGACCTCGACGAGGCGGCCTGCAAGGACACCGTCGAGAAGATCACCGCGGCGGGCGGCAAGGCCGTCGCGGTCGGCTGTGACGTCTCGGACGGTGAGCAGGTCGAGGCGGCGGTGGCCCGGGTCGCCTCCGAGCTCGGCGCGCCGACCATCCTGGTCAACAACGCCGGTGTGCTGCGCGACAACCTGCTGTTCAAGATGAGCGAGAGCGACTGGGACACGGTCATGAACGTGCACCTCCGGGGCGCGTTCCTGATGTCGCGCGCCTGCCAGAAGCACATGGTGGACGCCAAGTTCGGCCGGGTCGTCAACCTCTCCTCCAGTTCGGCGCTGGGCAACCGCGGCCAGGTCAACTACTCGGCCGCGAAGGCCGGTCTGCAGGGCTTCACCAAGACCCTCGCGATCGAGCTCGGCAAGTTCGGTGTGACCGCCAATGCCGTCGCCCCGGGTTTCATCGTCACCGACATGACCGCCGCCACCGCCGAGCGCGTCGGCATGGGTTTCGAGGATTTCCAGGCCGCGGCCGCCACCCAGATCCCGGTCCAGCGCGTCGGCCGGCCCGAGGACATCGCCAACGCGATCGCCTTCTTCACCGGCGACGCGGCGGGGTTTGTTTCCGGCCAGGTCCTGTACGTCGCCGGCGGCCCGCTCAACTGACCGCCCACCGACCACAGGAGTACAGGACCAGGAGTAAAGGACATGACCGAGCAGGCAAGCGGGCTCCCGGAGCCCTCCGGCAAGGTGGCGCTGGTGACCGGCGCCAGCCGCGGTATCGGCTACGGCATCGCGGAGGCGCTGGTCGCCCGCGGTGACCGGGTCGTCATCACCGGGCGCAACGAGGACGCCCTCAAGGAGGCCGTCGAGAAGCTGGGCGCGGAACGGGTGCTCGGCGTCGCGGGCAAGGCGCACGACGAGGCCCACCAGGCCGTGGCCGTCGAGCGGGCGATGGAGACCTTCGGCCGGGTCGACTACCTCGTCAACAACGCCGGTACCAACCCGGTGTTCGGCCCCATCGCCGACCTCGACCTCGGCGTCGCCCGCAAGGTGTTCGAGACCAACGTCATCTCGGCGCTCGGCCTCGCACAGCGCACCTGGCACGCGTGGCAGAAGGAGAACGGCGGCGCGATCGTCAACATCGCGTCGATCGCCGGGCTCAGCGCCTCGCCGTTCATCGGCGCGTACGGCATCAGCAAGGCCGCGATGATCAACCTGACGCAGCAACTGGCGCATGAGTTCGCGCCGTTGGTGCGGGTCAACTCCATCGCGCCCGCCGTGATCAAGACCAAGTTCGCGGCCGCGCTCTACGAGGACCGCGAGGAGGAGGCGGCGGCCGCGTATCCGATGGCGCGGCTCGGTGTCCCTGAGGACATCGGCGGGGCGGCGGCCTTCCTGCTGTCCGACGCGGCGGGCTGGATCACCGGCCAGACGCTGGTCGTGGACGGCGGGTTGTTCCTCAACGCGGGGGCGTGAGCAGACATCGCCCATCGGGGCGGCGTGGGCGTGCTCCGACCTGGTCGGTGGGGGTGTGAGCGCGCTCCGGTCTGATCGCGTCGGGCTGAGGGGGCTCGGCCGGACGGCGCGCGGCCGGCCGAGCCCTTGGCGGACCTGGTCGGCAGGCCCTGGCCGGGCCTGTATCGGTGAACGCTGGGTGAGCCCGGGCCGCTGAGCCCCGGGGCTTGCGTTGGTGTGCGCTCCAAGAGGCAGAGTCCGTGGTGCCGGTCCCCGAGGGGCCGGCACCACTTGCGTGAGCGGACCGCCGGGAGACATGCCATGCACCACCGCACGCTCGGGAGCGGCCACGGGCCCCGGATCAGCGCCGTCTGTCTGGGCACGCGGCCGTTCGGCACCACGGTCGACGAACCGACCGCGTTCGCGATCCTCGACCGCTTCGCGGAGGCCGGCGGTACGTTCGTCGACACCGCGAACCACTACGCCTGCTGGGTGCCGGGCGCCACCGGCGACGAGAGTGAGCTGCTGCTCGGCCGCTGGCTGCGCAGCCGGCGGGCGGCCGGCCGTACGGTCGTGGCCACTACGGTCGGCGCCCGGCCCGATCCCGCCCACGGAGGGCGGTGGCCCGCCAATACGGAGGGCCTGGGCGCCTCAGCCGTACGAGCCGCCATGGAGGGCAGCCTGCGCCGCCTGGGTCTCGACCGGGTGGACCTGTATTACGCCCACACCGAGGACCGCGGCGTTCCGCTGGAGGAGACCGTGGAGGCGCTGGCCGGTCTGGTGCGGGACGGCACGGTGGACGTCCTCGGGGCCGCCCACCACCGGACCTGGCGGCTCGCCGAGGCCCGTCTCCTGGCAGCCGGTCGCGGTCTGCCCGGCTTCCAGGCCGTACAGCAGCGGTACACGTATCTGCGGCCGCGCCGGGGGCTGCCGCCGGACCACCAGGTGGAGACCGACGAGGAACTGCTCGACTACGCGGCGGCGCACCCCGGCCTGACGCTGCTCGCCCACGGGACGCTGATGGGCGGGGCGTACGCGCGCCAGGACCGCCCGCTGCCCGAGCGCTACGACCACCCCGGGTCGGTGGTGCGGCTGCGCGTACTGGCGGAGGTCGCGGCGGAGTGCGGCGCCACGGTGAACCAGGTGGTGCTGGCCTGGCTCATGGGCGGCCAGCAGCCGGTCGTGCCCGTAGTGGGAGTGACCTCGCCGGCCCAGCTGGACGAGTGCCTGGCGGCCTTGGACCTCCACCTGGATCCGGTGCAGAGGGCTCGGCTGGATACGGCGTGAGGGGCTAGGGGGTGAGGGGGGAGGGCTCAGGGGCTGAGGAGTTGGGTGGGGTGGGGCGTTGGGGGCCGGCAGGGGGCGGGCTGCAGACGGGCTGGGGCTGGGCGGGGGTGGAGGTGACGGGGTGGAGGTGGTGGGGGGGAGGTGGCGGGGTGGGGTGGGGGCTCCGGTGGTCGTTGCGGAAGTGGCCCCATCCCCCCACCCCCGAACCCACCCCCCGCCCCCTCCCCCGAAGGGGGAGGAGGGGGAGGGGGCGGGGGAAGTCCGCCAAGGCCCGGCGGGGGCCGTCCCCGTCCCCGCCCCGTCCCCGCCCCGTCCCCGCCCCGGCTCCGACCCCGGCCCCGACCCCGACCCCGGTCCCCGCCCCGGCCCCGGCCCCGGCCCCGGCGGGAAGGAAATGGCCCGTCGGTGGTGTTGTCAGTGGTCGCCGGTAGGTTCTGTGAGTGAGAACGCAACGCACACCGGAGGTTGTTGACGTGGTGACCGACATGCTGCCCGAGTCCTGGCGCGGGGTACTCGGCGAGGAGTTGGCGAAGCCCTATTTCAAGGAGCTCACCGACTTCGTCGAGCAGGAGCGGGCCCAGGGCCCGGTCTATCCGCCCCGCGAGCAGGTCTTCGCGGCGCTGGAGGCGACGCCTTACGACCAAGTGAAGGTGCTCATTCTCGGCCAGGACCCGTATCACGGCGCGGGCCAGGGTCACGGCCTGTGCTTCTCCGTGCAGCCCGGGATCAAGACGCCGCCGTCGCTGCGGAACATCTACAAGGAGATGAAGGAAGAGCTGGGCCACCCCATTCCGGACAACGGTTATCTGATGCCCTGGGCCCAGCAGGGCGTACTGCTGCTGAACGCCGTCCTGACGGTCCGCGAGGCGGAGGCCAATTCGCACAAGGGCAAGGGGTGGGAGAAGGTCACCGACGCGGTGATCCGGGCGGTGGCGGCCCGGCCCGACCCGGCGGTGTTCGTGCTGTGGGGGAATTACGCCAAGAAGAAGCTGCCGCTGATCGACCAGGACCGGCATGTCGTGGTGCAGGGTGCGCATCCCTCCCCGCTGTCGGCGAAGAAGTTCTTCGGCTCCCGCCCGTTCACCCAGATCAACGCCGCGATCGCCGCGCAGGGCCACGCCCCGATCGACTGGCGCATCCCGGACCTGGGCTGAGCAGCCGGCCGGGAGGCGTACAGCCCGCTCTCGTAGGGGGCTGTCGCAGGACCGGGAGCGCAGCCCCCTCTCGTACGGCTGTCACACGGCTGGGAGTGCAGCCCGCCCTCGAAGGCTGCGCCCGGCCCTGCCCGGCCCGGCCCTGCCCGGCCCCGCCCGGCCCGGACCGTGGCGCGCTCCCGTAAGGCTGGCGCCTGGCCGCCCCGTAAGGCTGGCGCCCGGCCGGAGCGTGGCGCGCTCCCGTAAGGCTGCCGCCCGGCCGCCCCGTAAGGCTGGCGCCCGGCCGGACCGTGGCGCGCGCTCTCGTCATGCCGCCGCCCGGCCGGGACCGTGGCCCGCTCTCGTACGGCTGCCACCCGGTGCGTCGCGCACACCGAGCGAAGCTCCCCGGTGGCGGTTAGCGTCGAGGAAATGTCAGCGGCGGTGAGTGGATACGGGGAGTGCGCGGTGGTGGAGGAGCGGCGGGCGGCGAGGCCCGAGGACGGCGTTCTGACCCGGATCGGCCAGGCGATCATGCTGCATCGGGCCGGCGACCGCGAAGAGGCGCGCAACCGCCTCTCCGCACTGTGGCACGAGATCGGGCCGCAGGGCGACGCCTTCCACCGCTGCGCTCTCGCGCACTACATGGCCGACACCCAGGACGACCCGCAGGACGAGCTGGACTGGGACCTCCGGGCCCTGGAAGAGGCCGAGGGCTTCGTCACCGAGCGGCGCGAGGGCCCCGGGCCCGCCGCGGGTGAGCCCGGTGTGGCCGCCGCGCCGGGGGCGGGCCCCGGCACCCGCCAGCACCCCCTCGTCGCGCTGCGGGCGTTCTTCCCCTCGCTGCATCTCAACATCGCGGCCGACTATGCGGCCCTCGACCGGCCGGCCGACGCCCGGGCCCAGCTGCTGCGGGCCCGGGCATCGGTCAATGCGCTCGCCGACGGCGAATACCGCCAGGGGCTGCGGGACGCGATCGATCGTCTGGAGCTCCAGCTCGGCGGGACCGCCGGCCGTACCCCTTAGCGTCCCGGGGCCTGGCGGTGCAGCATTCCGGTCAGGAGTTCCGTGCAGGAAGCGCGTAGCTCGGCGCGGGTGGGGGTGGCGGTGTGGAACTGCCCGGCGGTGCAGGAGAACAGCACACCGTCGCACCAGGCCACCATCGTGAGCGTATGCCGTTCGGGCGCGGGGGAACCGGCTGCTGCCAGCATCGCCGCCATCGGTTCGCGGAAGGCCCGCCCCGCCCGGTCGTAGATCTCCCGCAGCGCGGGCCTGCGGGTGGCTTCCAGAGCGATTTCGTAGCGGGCGAGGAGCAGCTCCCGGTGCCGGGAGAGGTAGTGGTGCAGCGCGAGTGAGAGAGCGTCCGCGAGCGCCTCGGGGCCGGTGTCCCGCCCGTCGGCACCAGGGCTCGCCGCCTCCGGGGCCGTGGTGTGCGCCGGGCGGCCGGCCGGCATTTCCGTCGGGGTGAGGACCGCGGCCTCCCGCTCGGCCAGCCGCCGTACCGCCGTCTCCAGCAGGGCCTCCCGGGTCCGCGCGAGGTTCGAGGTGGAGCCCAACGGCAGACCGGCCGCCTCGTCGACGGCCCGATGGGTCAGGCCCCGCATCCCGCGTTCGGCGAGCAGTGCAAGTGCCGCGTCCGCGATCAGTCGAGGGCGGCCGGAGGGGGAGGGCGTGGGTGTGGGGGCGGTCGGGGCCGGGCGGGCCGGGCGGCGGCGGTCACGGGCGGTCATGTGGCTGAGCCTAGCGGGCTCACTACGGACGTAGTCCCGATTGCTCACTACAGGTGTAGTCTCGGTGGTGCGGCGGTAACTACACTTGTAGTCAAGCGATCCGCCCCGGACGGACTGGGAGACGAGATGACACGGCAGCGCACCGCGCTGGTGATCGGTGGTGGGATCGGCGGGCTCACCGCTGCGGTGGCCCTGGAGCGCCGGGGGTGGTCGGTCACCGTCCTTGAGCGGGCCGCCTCGCTGGAGCCGGTCGGGGCGGGCATCGCGCTGGCGCCCAACGCCCTGCGCGCACTGGACACGATCGAGGTGGGTGACGCGGTGCGGGCGATGGCTCAGTGGCAGGGGGCCGGGGAGTTCCGGCTGCCCGGCGGCCGTCGGCTGGCCCGTACGGACAACGCCGCGGCCGTCCGGCGCTTCGGCGGGCCGGTGGTGGTCGCCCACCGCGCCGAGATCGTCGATCTGCTCGCCGCCCGGCTGCCCGACGGGGCGGTCCGTACCGGTGCCACGGCCACCCTCGTCGACCCGGGCGACCCCCGCCCGGGCGGCCGCCCGGCGCGGGTCCGCATCCACACGGGCCGGTACCGCGACACCGATACCGCCACCGCCACCGACACCAACACCGAGACCCGCACTCGGCCCGACACCCCCACCCGCACTCACACCCACACCCTCACGCCCACCCGCCGCACCCACACCGCCCCCGACACCGCCCCCACCCCCCACCTGGAACTCTCCGCCGACCTCGTAGTCGCCGCCGACGGCATCCACTCCCTCCTGCGCCGTGAGCTCTTCCCCGGTCACCCCGCGCCCCGGTACGCCGGGTTCACCGCCTGGCGGTTCGTCGTTCCGGCGCCCGACGGGGTGGGCACAGTGGCGCACGAGACCTGGGGGCGCGCCAGTCTGTGGGGCACCGTGCCGCTGACCGGCGGGCGGATCTATGCGTACGCCACCGCGGCCGTGCCCGCCGGGGGCCGGGCCGTCGACGACGAGCGGGCCGAACTCCTGCGGCGCTTCGGGGCCTGGCACCACCCCGTGCCGGCGCTGCTCGACGCCGTCGGCCCGGCCGAGGTGCTGCGCAACGACGTGTACACCGCGGCCGCCCCGCCGCCCGCCTTCCACCACGGAAGGGTCGCCCTGCTCGGTGACGCCGTCCATCCGATGACGCCCAACCTGGGGCAGGGCGGGTGCCAGGCCGTCGAGGACGCCGTCGTGCTGGCGTACGAGGCCGGGCCGGACGCCGATCTGGGCGCCGCGCTCGCCGCGTACACCCGGCAGCGGTTGCCGCGCACCATGGAGGTGGTGCGCCGGGCCGAGCGGATCGGCCGGCTCACCACCTGGCGGTCCGGGCCCGCGCGGGCACTGCGCGCCGGGCTGATGGCCGCCACCGCCCGTCTGGCCCCCCATCTCGCGCTGCGCGCCCTCGACGGCATCGCCGACTGGCGGCCGCCGGCCGGCACGTATGCTGCCGGGGCACGGGGCACCGGGACCGCGGCACGACGCGAGGAGCAAGAGTGAAGATCGGCTGCATCGGACTCGGCGACATAGCGCAGAAGGCGTACCTGCCCGTACTGGGCGGCCTTCCGGGGACCGAACTCCATCTGCACACCCGCACCGCGGCCACCCTCCAACGGGTCGGCGCGGCCCACCGGCTGACCGGCGACCGGCTGCACGCGGATCTGGACTCGCTGCTCGCCGTCGGCCTGGACGCCGCGTTCGTGCATGCGGCCACCGCCGCCCACCCGGAGCTGGTCACCCGGCTGATCGAGGCCGGTGTGCCGACCTACGTCGACAAGCCGCTCTCCTACGAACTCGCCGAGTCCCGGCGGCTCGTGGCGCTGGCCGAGGACCGGGGCGTGGGCCTGACCGTCGGCTTCAACCGCCGGTTCGCGCCCGCCTACGCGCAGTGCCGGGAGCACGCCCGCGATCTGATCCTGATGCACAAGAACCGGGTCGGGCTGCCCGAGGACCCGCGCACGCTGGTGCTGGACGACTTCATCCACGTCGTCGACACCCTGCGGTTCCTGGTGCCGGGCGAGCCGGACCACATCGACGTCCGGGCCAGGATCCGGGACGGTCTGATGCACCACGTGGTGCTGCAGCTGTCCGGCGACGGGTTCACCGCCATCGGCACCATGAACCGCCTCAGCGGCTCGGCGGAGGAGGTCCTGGACGTCTCCGGGCAGGACTCCCGGCGGCAGGTCGTGAACCTCGCCGAGATCATCGACCACAAGGGGCAGCCGACGATCCGGCGGCGCGGCGACTGGGTGCCGGTCGCGCGCCAGCGCGGCATCGAGCAGATCGTCCTGGCGTTCCTGGACGACGTACGGGCCGGCCGGCAGCCGTCCGCCCGGGACGCGCTGCGCACCCATGAACTGTGCGAGCGCGTCATCACCGACGCGGTCGAGCAGGCCGCTCGCTGAGCCGGCCCGGGCGCGCCGCCCGGCCGCCGGGCTCGGGTGATCGCGGGGTCCGGCCGCCGGGCCGCCTTGAGTGCAGCCGCCGGCCCCCGGCCCACGCGCCGGCGAGTACCAGCGCGCCCACCGCCCCGTACGGCACCCAGTCGCCGAACCGGGCGTACGGGCTGGTGCCGGCGGCCAGCGGCAGGTCGTAGACGGCGGCCGCGCTGCGGTCGGTGCCGAGCGTGCCGCCGATCCGCTCACCGCGGGGGCCGTACACCGCACTGACGCCGGTGAGCGTGGCGTGCACCATCGGCCGCCAGGTCTCCGCGGCCCGCAGGGCGCCCAGGGAGGCGTGCTGCCCGGGCGCCCAGCTGTCCTGGAACGTGGACGTCGAGGACTGCGCGACGATCACCTGCGCCCCGCCGCGCACCAGCCGTCGGCTGAGGTCGGGAAAGGCGGTCTCGAAGCAGACCAGCGGCCCGATCCGCAGCCCGCCGGCCGTGGCGACCGGCATCACCACCTGGTGGGTGCCGCGTATCCGGTCGGTGGTGGCCGCCTTGCCCACCTTCGTCGCCCAGCCCAGGACGGACCGGAACGGTATGTACTCGCCGAACGGCACCAGCCGTCTCTTGGCGTAGCGGTCGCCGGTCGGGCCGTGCGGGCCGATCAGTACCGCGCTCTTGTAGATGCCCGGCCGGCCGGCGCGCCGCGAGTCGGCGTTGACCAGCAGGTCGGCGCCGGTCTCCCGGGACAGTGCGGCGAGCCGTGCGGCGAGCGCCGGGCGGTCCGCCGGGTCCTGGTACATGCTGCTCTCGCCCCAGACGACCAGGTGCACCCCGCGGCCGGCCAGCGACCGGGTGAGCGCCTCGCTGCGGGCCAGCCGCTGGGTCGGGGTGCCGTCCGGGCCCGGCTGGACGACCGCGATCCGTACCGTGCCGGCCGGGCGGGGGGCCGGCGCCACGCACCACGCGCCGCCGCCCGCCAGTGCGCACACCAGCAGACCGGCGACCGCGGGCCGCCGTGCGGAGCGGCGGGCGATCAGCTCGGCCAGCGCCGTGTTCACCACCACGATCAGGAAGCTCAGCAGCCAGACCCCGCCGATCGACGCCAGCCGCAGGGCCGGCGCGACCTGCCACTGGCTGGCGCCCAGCAGGCCCCAGGGGCCGCCCAGGTACTCCCAGGAGCGGACGAGTTCCACCATCAGCCAGCCGGACGGCACCAGCACCAGAGCGGCAGCCGCTCTCCCGGCGCGCGGTGTGCCGCCCAGCAGGGCCCGTACCAGCAGCCCCCAGGGCGCCCAGAGCGCACCGAGCAGCAGGGCGAGGACGAGGATGAAGACGTGCAGGCTCGGCAGCAGCCAGTGGTGCACCGCCAGCATGAAACCGGCGCCGCCCAGCCAGCCGTCCAGCGCCGCCCGCCGGGGCGTCGGCGCGGTCCGCACCAGCAGCAGCCACGGCACCAGGGCGACGTACGCCAGCCACCACCACGACGGGGCGGGGAAGGTGAGGGCCGGCAGCGCCCCGGCGAGCGCGGCGGTCGCTCCCCGGCCCCAGGCGGAGCCGAGCCACCGTGCCCGGGGGCCGAGCGGTCTGTCCATGCGGTCTCCACGGTCTGCCTGGGTGCCGGTGCGTCCGTCCGGCCGGGCGCGCGGACCGGCCGGACGCTCAGTGTGCGCGGGTGATGCGATCAAGGAAAGGGGGCCTCGCCCGGGGACGCGGACCCTCGCCGGGACGGCCGAGGCGCCCGCGGCCGCGGACCGCCGGGGGTCAGTCGCTCGGCTGCCGCACCTCCCGCCATTTCTCCCGTACGACGACTCCGGTCAGCCGCCAGCCGTCCGGGGTGCGGCGGGCGGTGAAGTCGTAGCGGCCGGCGCAGGTGTAGTTGGGGGCGGTGGGTCCGCCGTCGGCGTCGGTCGCCGGGCCGGCCAGCCGCATGGGGTTGAGGTAGTCGGCCCGGACGGTGGCCGTGTCGCCCGGTGCGCCGTCCTGTGAGGACAGGGTGATCAGGCGGTTGACGATCAGGTGCTGGCGGATCTCGAAGAGCCGCAGCATCTCGGCCAGCCATGCGGCGACCTCCTCGGCGCTGCCCTCGATGCCGCCCGCCGAGCGGTAGTCGACCCGTGCGTCCGGGGCGAAGAGGGCCAGGTAGCCGGGCCAGTCGCCGTCGTCCACGGCGAGCGCGTAGCCGGTGACCAGGTCGTCCAGGGCGAGCCGGTCCATGACGATGGAGTGTTCCGCGCGCTGCGTCATCTCCTCAGTTTTCGGTATGCGGAAGGCCCCCGCCAAGAGGTGGGGGCCTTCCGCATGCCGTGTTCAGTTCACCAGCGCGGGGTCCACCAGGAGGTCGTCGCCGGAGCCGGCGGGCGCGGCCGCGGCGTCCGGGCCCGCGGGCGGCCCGCTGGGCGACGCCGTCGCCTCGGTGAACTGGGTCCGGTACAGCTCCGCGTACCGCCCGTCGGCCGCCAGCAGCGTCTCGTGGGTCCCGCGTTCGACGATCCGGCCGCCCTCGACGACCAGGATCAGGTCGGCGGCGCGTACGGTCGACAGCCGATGGGCGATGACCAGCGCGGTACGTCCCTCCAGGGCCTCACCGAGCGCCTCCTGGACCGCCGCCTCCGAGGTGTTGTCCAGGTGGGCGGTGGCCTCGTCCAGGATCACCACCCGCGGGTGGGCCAGCAGCAGCCGGGCGATGGTCAGCCGCTGCCGTTCGCCGCCGGAGAGGCGGTAGCCGCGTTCGCCGACGACCGTGTCCAGGCGGTCGGGGAGGCCGGCGATCAGCTCCTCCAGGCGGGCCCGGCGCAGCGCGTCCCACAGCTCGTCCTCGGTCGCCTCCGGCTTGGCCAGCAGCAGGTTCTCGCGGATCGAGTCGTGGAAGAGGTGGCCGTCCTGGGTGACCATGCCGAGGGTCTCGCGCAGCGAGGCGGCGGTCAGATCGCGGACGTCCACGCCGGACAGCCGGACCGCGCCGGAGTCCGCGTCGTACAGCCGCGGCAGCAGCTGCGCGACGGTCGACTTGCCGGCGCCCGAGGAGCCGACCAGGGCGACCATCTGGCCGGGTTCGGCGCGGAAGGAGATGCCGTGCAGCACTTCCTCGCCGCCGCGGGTGTCGAGCGTGGCGACCTCCTCCAGGGAGGCCAGCGAGACCTTGTCGGCGGACGGGTAGCCGAAGCGTACGGAGTCGAACTCCACCGACACCGGGCCGTCGGGGACCTCGCGGGCGTCCGGCTTCTCGGCGATCAGCGGCTTCAGGTCCAGCACCTCGAAGACCCGCTCGAAGCTGACCAGGGCGCTCATCACCTCGATGTGGGCGCCGGACAGCGCGGTCAGCGGGGCGTAGAGGCGGGTGAGCAGCAGGGCGAGCGAGACGATCGCACCGGCCTCCAACTGCCCGCGCAGCGCCAGGAAGCCGCCCAGGCCGTAGACGACGGCCAGCGCCAGCGCGGAGACCAGGGTCAGCGCGGTCACGAAGTACGTCTGGACCATGGCCGAGCGGACGCCGATGTCCCGGACCCGGCGGGCGCGGACGGCGAACTCGGCGGACTCGCGGGCCGGGCGGCCCATCAGCTTGACGAGGGTGGCGCCCGGGGCGGAGAACCGCTCGGTCATCTGGGTGCCCATCGCCGCGTTGTGGTCGGCGCCCTCCCGGCGCAGCGCCGCCAGCCGGCGGCCGACCCGGCGGGCGGGCAGGACGAACACCGGCAGCAGGACCAGGGCGATCAGGGTGATCTGCCAGGACAGGGTGAGCATCACGCCGAGCGTGAGGAGCAGCGTGACGATGTTGCTGACGACCCCGGAGAGGGTGTCGCTGAACGCCCGCTGGGCGCCGATCACGTCGTTGTTGAGCCGGCTGACCAGGGCGCCGGTGCGGGTGCGGGTGAAGAAGGCGATCGGCATCCGCTGGACGTGGTCGTAGACGGTGGTGCGCAGGTCCAGGATCAGTCCCTCGCCGATGCTCGCCGACAGCCAGCGGGTCAGCAGTCCCAGGGCCGCCTCGGCGACCGCGATGACGGCGATCAGCCCGGACAGCCCGACCACGAGGGCGGACGAGTCACCGCCGACGATCGCGTCCACCACCCGGCCGGCGAGCAGCGGGGTGGCCACCGCGAGCATCGCGGTCACCGTGCTCAGCACCAGGAACCAGACCAGATGCCGCCGGTGCGGCCGGGCGAACGCCAAGATGCGGCGCAGTGTGCCGCGGGAGAAGCGGTGCCGGCCCTGCTGCGCGGTCATCGTGCTGTGCAGCGAGTGCCAGGCGGTGACTTCCATGTCCATGGTGGCCTCCGGTGTGCCGGGTCGTCACGGGATCGCCGTGCGTGACCGGCGACATGAAAGGAACCTAGGACCTCAACCAATATTGAGGTCAAGCGATTCCCGCAGGATCACCCGCCGGGTCCCGCGGGGGAGCCGGACGGGTGCGGAAAATGACCGGCGGCCCGGCCCGGACCGTGGTTACGGTGCCCCGGTGATGACGACTCAGCCGCGCCCCGACACCGGCCCGCCGGGCACCGACGACGACGAGAAGGCCACCCTGCTCGCCTTCCTGGACTACGTCCGCGAGGCCGTGGCCGCCAAGGCGCAGGGACTCGCGGAACAGGAGGCACGCGCTCCCGGGGTTCCGTCCGGGACCAGCCTGCTCGGGCTGGTCAAGCATCTGACCGCGGCGGAGCGGTACTGGTTCGTCTGGGCCTTCGAGGGCGCCGGGGACGCGCCGCCGGACCTCGGCATGACGGTCGGCGAGGCGGAGAGCGTCAAGGACGTGCTGGCCGGATACCGCGCGGCCGTCCGGCGGTCCAACGAGATCGTCGGGCGCTGCGACGACCTGGGCCGCAGCTGCGTCCGGCCGGCGGGGCAGGCCGGGGCGATCCGGTCGCTGCGCTGGGTGCTGGTGCACATGATCGAGGAGACCGCGCGGCACGCCGGGCACGCCGACATCCTGCGGGAGCAGGCCGACGGGGCGGTCGGCAGGTGACGGCGTGCGTGACGCGGGTACCGGCCGCCGTGCGCCGAGGGGCGACTTTGAGACAACCTCGTGAGGCGGCGTACGCCGGGGAGTTGAGGGGGCGGGACGGCGGGTAAGCCGTAGACAACTCAAGCGCAACGACGCCCCGGAAACGGGCCGACCCGCCCGGATCGCGCCGGGCGCCCCCCACCTCTCTTGTACGTCTCCGCCACGGCGTACGGCCGTTTCCGGCGCCGCGGCACGAAAGTGGGCCGGGCCGATGGACGAACGTCAGTACTACCCGAGAATCGTGGGTACCGGTCGCGCCGCCGACGGTGCGACCGTCTTCGAGCTCCGCGGGGAGCTCGACATCTTCGCCGTGTCGGTGCTCTCCGCCCGGCTCGACGACCTCACCAACGCGCAGGGCGCCGATCTCGTGCTCGACGTGCGCGCGGTGACCTTCATCGACTGCGCCGGACTCTCGCTGCTCAGCCGCGCCCGCTACCGGGCCGGGCAGCGGGGCGGCCGGCTGCGGCTGGCCGGGGTCACCGAGGACGGCAGCGTCGCCCGGCTGCTGCGGATGACCGGGCTGACCGGTCACTTCGCGCTCGTGCCGGACGACGCCCCCGGCCCCGCCGGCGACGGTGCCGGAGCGGCCGAGGGCGCGGACACCGCCGTGGCGTGAGGCCCGCCCGGGCTCAGGCCGGCAGGGCCGCCTCGATCGCGGCGACCAGCTCGGGGGCCTCCGGCTCGGTACGCGGCCGGAAGCGCCCCGCGACCCGGCCCTCGGTGTCGATCAGGAACTTCTCGAAGTTCCACTGCACGTCGCCGGCGTTCCCCTCGGCGTCCGCGGCGGCCGTCAGTTCCGCGTACAGCGGCTGTCGGGCGGTGCCGTTGACGTCGCCCTTCTCGAAGAGCGGGAAGCTCACGCCGTACGTCGTCGAGCAGAACGTGGCGATCTCCTCGGCGGTGCCGGGCTCCTGGCCCGCGAACTGGTTGCTGGGGAAGCCCAGCACGGAGAAGCCCCGGTCGGCATAGCGCCGCTGCAGCCGCTCCAGACCTTCGTACTGCGGGGTCAGCCCGCACTTGGACGCCACGTTGACCACCAGCAGGGCCTTGCCGCGGTGGTCGGCGAGCGAGGCGGGCTCACCGGTCAGGGTGCGCAGCGGGATGTCGTACAGGCTCACGGTCATGCTCCTCTTGACGGTTACGCGGACGGGGACGGCCCTCATCGTTCGCAACAGCGCCGCCCGCCCTGATCTTCCCTGGATCGTCGGTGGGCCAGGAAACCGTCGGGCGCAGGGTGCCGTCCCGCCATTCCTTGAGCAGCTGGTCGAAGATGGGTGTGTCCTCCTCCGGCGGCCGGCGCGCCTGCGGGGCGGGCGGCGGCGGCAGCGACGGGGGCCGGTGCGACAGCGAGATCCGCTGAAAAGGGTGCGAGACGGGCTTCTTGACATCCATGCCCGGACTCAACCGGAAATCGGCGCCCGGGTTGCGGGACGCGGCCGGGGCGGCCCGCAGATGCCCCTGCGGTGGTGACGAGCAGAAGATACGTTCCCGGTGCGAAGGGGTCGGCGGACGCACCGCCGGCCCCTTGGTTCACCTCAGCACCACCGGCCGCAACGCCAGGGGCGTGTCCGGTGGCTCGGCCCGGTTCAGGACCGGCACAGCAGGGCTTCGAAGACCTCCGCGAGCGCCGCCTCGGGATCGGCCACCCGGCCCTCCGCCCGCCACGCCACATAGCCGTCCGGCCGCACCAGCACCGCGCCCTCGGGCGTCGTGCCGTGCTTCTCGGCCCAGTCGGCGCCCTCCTCCGGGGCCAGGTCGTCGTCCGGTTCGGTGCCGATCAGATAGCAGTTCAGGTGCACCCCGAAGCGCTGGACGGCGCCCTTGGCCGCGGTGCGCCACATGTCGCCGTCGGAGCCGGACAGCAGGGTGAACGAGGTCTCGTAGAGGTCGAGGGTGGAGCGGCGGCCCTCCGGGCCGGTCAGCCACATGTGCGGGGCGCGGGTGCCCGGCTCGCCCGTCATCCGCAACTGGTCCGGGACCACCGGCAGTTCGGGATCGGCGCCGACGACCGCACCGCGCGGGTAGCAGTAGCCGAGCGCGACCGTGAGCACCCCGCGCTGCCGCCCGCCGCCGGCCCCGGGCGCCGGTGCGTACCCCGGGTGGCTGTGCTCGGCGGAGCGGGCCGAGGCGCGGGCGCTGGTCTCCCGGGCCACCGGCAGCCGCTCCGTCTCGTACGTCGACAACAGCCCCGGCCCCGCCGCACCGTTCAGGACGGCGGCGATCTTCCAGGCGATGTTGTGGGCGTCCTGGATGCCGGTGTTCGAGCCGAACGCGCCGGTGGGCGACATCTCGTGGGCCGAGTCGCCGGCGAGGAAGACCCGGCCCTCGCCGTACCGCTCGGCGACCCGCTCGGCGGCGTGCCACGGGGCCTTGCCGGTGATCTCCACCGCCATGTCCAGTGCGCCGGTCGCCCGCCGGATGTGGTCGATGCACCGCTCGTCGGTGAAGTCCTCCAGGGTCTCGCCCTGATCGGGGTGCCAGGGCGCGTGGAAGACCCAGTCCCGCTCGTTGTCCACCGGCAGCAGCGCGCCGTCGGCCTCCGGGTTCGTCAGATAGCAGGCGATGAAGCGGCGGTCGCCCACCACCTCCGCCAGCTCGGGGGCCCGGAAGGTGATGCTCACGTTGTGGAACAGGTCGCCCGGGCCGGTCTGTCCGATGCCCAGCCGTTCGCGTACCGGACTGCGGGGACCGTCGGCCGCGATGAGGTAGTCCGCGCGCACGGTGCTCCGCTCGCCGGTCTCCCGGCTCGAAAGCGTGGCGGTCACCCCGTCCGCGTCCTGCTCGAAGGAGACCAGCTCGGTGGAGAAGCGCAGGTCGCCGCCGTGCTCGCGGGCGCACCGCACCAGGACCGGTTCGAGGTCGTTCTGGCTGCACAGACACCACGCGGACGGGCTGATCCGGGCCAGCCCGCCGCCCGGGTCGATCTCCTTGAACAGCCATTCCTGTTCGTCACCGGTCAGTGAAGGCGCCTGCAGGATCCCGTGGTTGCCGGCCAGCGTCGAGGCCGCCGCGCGGATCGGCTCCTCGGCCCCGGCCACCCGGAACAGCTCCATCGTGCGGACGTTGTTGCCGCGGCCGCGGGGGTGATGGGAGGTGTCCGGGTGCTTCTCGACCAACAGGTGCCGTACACCCAGCCGTCCCAGGAACAGTGAGGCGGACAGGCCCACCAGGGACCCGCCCACGACCAGTACCGGGACCTGTTCTCGGGGGGTGGGATTCATGGCGTGCTCCAGCTCCAAGGCGCATTGAGGGCAGATGGAGCACGAATGCCCGGCCGCGGGCCTGTTCGATCACGGTTCACCTGCATGGCTCACAGATCTCGCGCCGCCCGTACGTCCCGGCCACGATCGAATCCGGGACACCCCCCGGACACCGGGGCGGGCAGCCCCACCATCCGGCTCAGTCACCCGGATCGCACCGGAACTGACGACGCACCACAGGAGCCCTCGGGCACCGAAGGAGATGCGTAGACGATGACCACGCTGTCGGAACGAATATCCCAGTCAGCCTTCGACGGCTCCCGGCTCAGGGTCGTACTGCTCCTGGACCTCCACGACGGAGCCCAGCAGCAGTTCCTGGAAGCCTACGAGCACCTGCGCAACCAGGTCGCGTCCGTTCCCGGGCACCTCACCGACCAGCTGTGCCAGTCCATCGAGAACCCCTCGCAGTGGCTGATCACCAGCGAATGGGAGAGCGCACCCCCCTTCCTCGCCTGGGTCAACAGCGAGGAGCATGTCAAGATGGTCCAGCCGCTGCACGCCTGCGTCCGCGACACCCGCTCGCTGCGCTTCAGCGTCCTGCGCGAGACCTCCAACATCGCCGCCCGGGCCCCCGAGCCCCCCAAGGGCCGGCTGCAGGCCAACCCCCGTGTCGGCGACGGCGTGGTGCGCCATGCGCTGACCTTCACCGTCAAGCCCGGCAGCGAGGACAAGGTCGCCGAGATCCTGGCCGGCTACGACTCGCCGGAGGCCCGGGTCGACGACACCACCCGGCTGCGCCGCACCTCCCTGTTCATGCACGGCAACCGCGTGGTCCGGGCGGTCGAGGTCCAGGGCGACCTGGTCGCGGCGCTGCGCCACGTCTCCCAGCAGCCCGAGGTCCGGGCCGTCGAGGAGGCCATCAACCCCTACCTGGAGCAGGACCGCGACCTCAGCGATCCGAACTCCGCCCGGGTGTTCTTCACCCGCGCCGCCCTGCCCGCCGTGCACCACGTCGCCTCCGGCAGCGCGCGGCCCGAGGACGTACGGCGCCACGCGCTGTTCTACCCCGCCAAGGAAGGCTGCGGCATGGCGCTGGCCAGGATGCTCGCCCGCCAGGACGAGCTGGCCGCCGACGACCCGGACTGCCCCGTCGCCGGCAGCACCATCTTCCAGCGCGACGACGTCGTCGTCCGGCTCATCGACATGCGGATCCCGCTCGACCGCGATCCGCTGCTGTCGCTCGGCATCCGCGGTCCGCGCAAGACGGCCGTGCTGCGCCGTCTGCTCGACACCGAAGTGGCCGGCGGTCTGTCCAACGACCGCGAGCTCGCACGCTTCCTCGCGCGCTGCGACATGGCCCTGATCACCGACCGCCGGTCCGCGGGCGCCTGACACCGCCCGCCCGCCGCAGGTCCCACCCATCCCACCGCCGGCTTCACGCAGCCCCTGGAGGAAAGCCATGACCACGCACCGCCCACGCATCGTGGACCTCAGCGAGACCCAGCCCAACCGCCGGCGCGGAGGTGATCTGCGCGCCATGCTGACACCCAGCGCGGTGGGCGCCACGAGCGGCTTCATGGGCATGGCCCTCGTCCAGCCCGGCGAACGCATCGGCGAGCACTACCACCCGTACTCCGAGGAATTCGTGTACGTCGTGCAGGGCGCGCTCGAAGTGGACCTCGACGGGGAGCCGCACCCGCTGCGCCCGGACCAGGGCCTGCTGATCCCGCCCTACATGCGGCACCGGTTCCGCAACGTCGGGGACGTCGAGGCCCGGATGGTCTTCCACCTCGGTCCGCTGGCGCCCCGCCCCGAGCTGGGCCACGTCGATACCGAGGGCACCGAGGAGGGCACCCCCGCGGCCCCGCCCGAACGCACGGAGCCGGTGTCATGAGTCGCCGCGTGGCGGTCACCGGAGTCGGGATCGTCGCGCCCGGCGGGGTGGGAGTGCCCGCCTTCTGGGACCTGCTGTCCGCCGGCCGTACGGCGACCCGTGGCATCACCCTCTTCAACCCGGAGGGGTTCCGCTCGCGCATCGCCGCCGAATGCGACTTCGACCCCGCGGCGCACGGCCTGAGCGCGGAGCAGGTCGCCCGCTCGGACCGGTACGTCCAGTTCGCCATGGTCGCCGCGGACGAGGCGCTGCGCGACGCCGGCCTGGACCCCGAACGGGAGGACCCCTGGCGCATCGGGGTCTCCCTGGGCACCGCGGTCGGCGGCACCACCCGCCTCGAACACGACTACGTCGCCGTCAGCGACCGCGGCAAGCGCTGGGACGTCGACCACCGGCCGGCCGGCCGCTACCTGGAGCGGGCCTTCTCGCCCAGTTCGCTGGCCTCCGCGGTGGCCGAACAGGTCGGCGCGCACGGCCCGGTGCAGACCGTCTCCACGGGCTGCACCTCCGGTCTCGACGCCATCGGCTACGCCTTCCACTCCATCGAGGAGGGCAAGGTCGACGTCTGCATCGCCGGCGCGTCGGACTCGCCGATCTCCCCGATCACCGTGGCCTGCTTCGACGCGATCAAGGCGACCTCCGCCAACAACGACGACCCCGCCCACGCCTCCCGTCCGTTCGACGCCCACCGCGACGGTTTCGTCATGGGCGAGGGCGGCGCCGTGCTCGTCCTGGAGGAGCTGGAGCACGCCCGGGCCCGCGGTGCGACCGTGCACTGCGAGATCCGCGGCTACGCCACCTTCGGCAACGCGTACCACATGACCGGTCTGACCCAGGAGGGCCTGGAGATGGCCGAGGCGATCAACCGCGCGCTCGACCACGCCAGGATCGACGCCACCCAGGTCGACTACGTCAACGCGCACGGCTCGGGCACCCAGCAGAACGACCGGCACGAGACCGCCGCGGTCAAGCGGTCGCTGGGCGCACACGCCCACAAGGTGCCGATGAGTTCCATCAAATCCATGGTGGGCCACTCGCTGGGCGCGATCGGCGCCATCGAGATCGTCGCCTGCGTGCTGGCACTGACCCACCAGGTCGTGCCGCCGACGGCCAACTACGAGACTCCGGACCCGGAGTGCGACCTGGACTACGTGCCGAAAACGGCGCGGGCACTGCCGCTGCGTTCGGTGCTCTCGGTCGGCAGCGGCTTCGGCGGATTCCAGTCAGCGGTGGTACTGACCCGACAGGGTGGGAGGGCAACATGAGCTCCCCGAAGGAACGACGCTCCGTCGTCACCGGCATGGGTGTGATCGCCCCCAACGGGGTGAGCACCGACGCCTTCTGGAAGGCGACCAAGGAAGGCATCAGCGTCCTCGACCGGGTGACCCGGGAGGGCTGCGAGCACCTGCCGCTCAAGGTCGCCGGTGAGGTACGCGGTTTCGAGCCGGCCGACCTGATCGAGGAGCGCTACCTCGTCCAGACCGACCGGTTCACCCACTTCGCCATGGCGGCGGCCAACCTCGCGCTGGACGACGCCCGCCTCGGCCGCGCCGACTACGCCGACTCGCCGTTCGCGGTCGGCGTGGTCACGGCCGCCGGATCCGGCGGCGGCGAGTTCGGCCAGCGGGAGCTGCAACGGCTCTGGGGCCAGGGCTCCAGATACGTCGGCCCCTACCAGTCGATCGCCTGGTTCTACGCCGCCAGCACCGGACAGATCTCCATCCGCGGTGGCTTCAAGGGCCCCTGCGGCGTCGTGGCCAGCGACGAGGCGGGCGGCCTGGACGCCCTGGCGCACGCCTGCCGCACCGTGCGGCGCGGCACCGACGCGGTCGTCGTGGGCGCCGCCGAGGCACCGCTGGCCCCCTACTCGGTCGTCTGCCAGCTCGGCTACGACGACCTGAGCACGCTCGACGACCCGGTCCGCGCCTACCGTCCGTTCACCGACGGGGCCTGCGGATTCGTGCCCGCCGAAGGCGGCGCGATGCTGGTCGTCGAGGAGGCGACGGCGGCCGAGGGCCGCGGCGCACCCGTCCGGGCCGAACTGGCCGGGCACGCCGCGACCTTCACCGGCGCCTCCCGGTGGGAGGAGTCCCGAGCCGGACTCGCCCACGCCATCCGCGGCGCGCTGGAGGACGCGCGGTGCGCCCCGGACGAGATCGACGTGGTGTTCGCGGACGCGCTGGGCGTCCCCTCAGCCGACCGGGCCGAGGCGCTGGCCCTCGCGGACGCCCTGGGCCGGCAGGCCGCCCAGGTCCCGGTGACCGCGCCCAAGACCGGCACCGGGCGGGCGTACTGCGGTGCCCCCGTCCTGGACATCGCGGCCGCGGTGCTCGCCATGGAACACGGTGTGGTGCCGCCCACCCCCAACGTCGTCGACGTGTGCCACGACCTTGACGTCGTGACCGGCCGGGCCCGCCCCGCCGAACTGCGAACGGCGCTGGTGCTGAGCCGGGGACTGATGGGCTCGAACGCGGCCATGGTGCTGCGGCAGGGCCCGCCGTCCCCCTCGTGAGAAGGAGAACCGCACATGACTGCTCAACTGACTCTCGACGAGCTGGCAGCGCTGATGAAGTCCGCCGCCGGCCTCACCGTCGACCCGAAGGACCTGGCGAACCGGGCCGACTCGACCTTCGCCGAGTTCGGTCTCGACTCGCTGGGCCTCCTGGGCATCGTGGGCGAGCTGGAGAACCGGCGCGGCCGGCCGATGCCGACCGACGCCGAGCGCTGCAAGACGCCGCGCGACTTCCTCGCCCTCGTCAACACCCCCGGCAAAGCCCCCTCCGAAGCCGAAAAAGTGCCTACGACAGGAGCCTGACATGCCCGGCCACACCGAGAACGACATCACCATCGCCGCGCCCCTCGACCTCGTCTGGGACATCACCAACGACATCGAGAACTGGCCGCAGCTGTTCAGCGAGTACGCCGCGGTCGAGGTGCTCTCCCGCGAGGGCGACAAGACGACCTTCCGGCTGACCATGCACCCGGACGACAACGGCACCGTCTGGAGCTGGGTCTCCGAGCGGGTCGTCGACCGCGCCCACCGCACCGTCCGTGCCCGCCGGGTCGAGACCGGCCCGTTCCAGCACATGGACATCCACTGGAAGTACGCCGAGATCCCGGGCGGCACCTCGATGCACTGGACCCAGGACTTCGCGATGAAGCCGGACGCCCCGGTCGACGACAAGGGCATGACCGAGCTCATCAACCGCAACTCCCGGATCCAGATGGAGCTCATCCGGGACAAGATCGAGCAGCGGGACCGTGAGCTGCGGTCCGCCGCCGTCAGCTGACGGCCCGCCGGGCCGCGTCCGGACCGCCACCCGGCGGCAACGAAGGGATCTTCCCGATGCATCACGCTCTGATCGTCGCCCGTATGAAACCCGGTTCGGCGCCGGACATCGCGGAGGTCTTCCGCGAGTCCGACCGTACGGAACTGCCGCACCTGGTCGGCGTCTCGCGGCGGACCCTGTTCCAGTTCGGTGACGTGTACCTGCACCTCATCGAATCCGACCGGCCGCCCGGCCCGGAGATCGCCAAGGTCACCGGGCACCCCGAGTTCCGCGCGGTGAGCGAGAAGCTGTCCGCCTTCGTCAGTGCCTACGACCCGGAGACCTGGCGGAGCCCCAAGGACGCGATGGCCCAGCAGTTCTACCGCTGGGAGCGCGACGGCAGCGGCTGACGCGCAGGCGGAGCCGAGGCGATCCCTGGGCTCCGGCCACCGCCCGGGAACAGGCACGGCCGCCCGGCGGGGAGCGAACTCCCCGCCGGGCGGCCGGCCGTTCGCGGGCGGCATCACGACGGCGGGTTCCTCATGCCGGGACGGTGCACTCGAAGGCGTGCAGATACGGGTTGACGACCAGCACGTCGTGCACCTCCAGCCCGGCGTCCGAGATCCGGCGGACCATGCTGTCCTTGGTGTGCTTGGCGCCGCCCACGTTCAGCAGGAGCAGCAGGTCCATGGCGGTGGTGAACTTCATCGACGGGCTGTCGTCGACGAGGTTCTCGATGACCACCACCCGGGCACCCGGCCGGGCCGCCGCCTTGACGTTGTGCAGCGTCCGGCGGGTGGAGTCGTCGTCCCACTCCAGGATGTTCTTGATGATGTAGACGTCGGCCCGGACCGGGATCTCCTCCCGGCAGTCGCCGGGCACCAGCCGCACCCGCGGGGCGAGCGGGCCGCCCGGGCGCAGCCGGGGGTCCGGGTTCGCCACGACCGTGGGCAGGTCGAGCAGGGTGCCCTCCAGGGAGGGGTGCTTCTCCAGCAGGCTGGCGAGGACGTGTCCCTGCCCGCCGCCGATGTCCGCCACCGACTGCGCCTTCGACAGGTCGAGCAGCCGGGCGACGTCCTCGGCCGACTGCTTGCTGGAGGTGGTCATGGCCCGGTCGAAGACCCGGGCGGACTCCGCGGCGTCCTGGTGCAGGTACTCGAAGAAGCTCTTGCCGTACAGGTCGTCGAAGACGTTGCGCCCGGAGCGCACCGCCTCGTCCAGCCGCGGCCACGCCTCCCAGGTCCACGGCTCGGTGCACCACAAGGAGATGTAGCGCAGGCTGTTCGGGGTGTCCTCACGCAGCATCCGGGACATGTCGGTGTGGACGTACTTCCCGTCGTCGGTCTCGGCGAAGATCCCGTAACAGGACAGGGTGCGCAACAGCCGTTCCAGCGGCCGCGGTTCGGCCTTCACCTCGGCGGCCAGCTCCTCGGCGGAGGCCGGCCGGTCACCGAGCGCGTCGGCGACGCCGAGTCGCGCCGCCGCCCGTACCGCCGCCGCGCACGCGGCGCCGAAGATCAGCTCCCGCAGCCGCATGGCCGGCTGGGGCGTGGGACTTACGGTGGACATTGGAGCCTCAATTCTCCCGTGGTAGGTGAGCGCACCCGTGGCACCGGGCGACCCGGTGGGCCGTCAGCACAGCCCGGCCGGCTTCGAGGTCCGGCAGACGTTGCGGACGAACCGGTTGCCCCGGCCCTTGGTGTCCCGGTTGACCAGGTCGGCCGGCTTGTTGCGCAGCACGATGTTGTCGACGACGGTGTTGTGCTCGTTGAGCGCGCCCACGAAGCTGTGGAAGAGCACGACGCCGCCGGAGAGCGGCGACTTGCCCCGGTTGTCGCGGACCAGGTTGTGCCGCACCAGTGCCCGTTCGGTGCCGGTGAGCACGATGCCCGAGCCCTGGAGGAACGGCAGCCGCTTGGTGGCGGCGCAGTACTTGTTGTTCCGGGAGACGTCGTTGTCCCGCACGGTCAGCGCGCCCGCCCGGGGGCGCGACTCGTCGCCGACGATGAAGACCCCGCTGCAGTTGTCGGTGATGGTGTTGTGGCCGACCGTCAGGTTCCTGACCCGGCGGATGGTGACGCCGATCCGGTTGTGGGAGAGCCGGTTCTCGGTGATCGACGCGCCCCGGGTGTCGGTGGCGCCGCCCTCTTCCTTGACGGTGTTCGCCAGGAAGATGCCGGAGTCACCGTTGCCGGTGACGAAGTTGTCGCGGATCACGCCGCGGGTGGACTTCTCCTGCGCGATGCCCCAGACCCCGTTCTTCCGGGACGTCACCTCGTGCACGGACATCCGGTCGGTGCCGGAGGCCCAGATGCCGTTCTTCTTGAAGCCGGTGACGGTCAGCGCGCGGATGCCGACCTCCCGGAGCGGACGGTGCCGCGAGCCGAGCACGCAGATGCCGTTGCCCTCCTCGCCGCAGCGGTTGTTCGCCGCCCGCTTCGCCGGCGGGCGGATCACCGTCTTCTTGCCGGCCCCGACGAGGCGCAGCCGCGACGTGGTGATCAGCACGCTCTCGCGGTAGACCCCGGGCCGCAGGACGACGGTGTCACCCGGCCGGGCCGCGTCCACCGCCTGCTGGATCGATTCGCCCGGGCGGACCACATGCCGTCCCGGAGCATCGGTGGGAGGGGCCGCGCCCAGTCCGCCGGCCATCACCGCGGCGACGCAGCCCAGGAGTGTCATCTGTTGTAGCGCCATGAGGCGAAGCTATGGGCGATCAACCCCGCTCGCCATTCGTGGTGAGCCGATGACGGGGGAGGGCGCGCCCGCCGGCGTCCGACACGCCGTCAGGTCGGCTGGCAGGCCGCCCGTCCGACCGCGCATCAGGGCCGGTCAGCGGGGTTCTCCGGGGGCTCGTCGCGGCTTTGCCGGCCGGTCGGCGGATCGACCGGCCGGCACTCACCTGACCGGGTATCGGATGCCCCGTCCGAACGGTCCCCGGGCTGCGCATCCGACGGGGGGTCAGCCGGGCCGTCCGGCCACACCTCGGTCAGGAACGCCGTGAGGCTGGCCGGCAGGAACCACGGTCGGACGCGGAAGACGGTCATGGCAGACCAACGCGCGGGGCCCGGCCGACGACACCGGCAACCGGCAGGACGCCCCCTTCATCACCCCAACGGCCCTCGGCGGCGGGGCCGGTGCGGCCGGTCCCGGCTCAGCGGGCGCGCCGGACCGCCGCCTCGATCCCGTCCAGGACGACCGCGAGCCCGCCCTCGAAGGTCGCCCGCGCCTCGCGTTCCAGATACGGCACCGCGTCGTCGGTGACCGGTGCCGCGCCCTCGGTCTCCAGCCGGACCAGCAGCGGGAAGCGCTCGGCGAAGTCGGGCACCACCTCCTCCAGCATCCCGGACCGGGCCAGCCACCAGTCCTCGTCGGACACCCCGGTCGAGGCCGCGGCCGCCCGGGACTCGGCGACGGTCTGCGCGGCTCCGCGCACGACGTGCACCAGCGTCCCGACCACCGGCCGCAGCACCGCGGAGTCCAGTTCCGTGGCGTACAGCAGCCGGAGCAGCGTCTCCAGGGCGCGGTACTCGTGCGGGCCGAGCACCGGGCGGGCCTGGGAGACCTGCAGCACCCAGGGGTGGCGCAGATAGAACTCCCAGGTGTCCTCGGCCCAGGACGTCACCGCGGCCCGCCAGCCCGCCGTCAGGTCGTACTCCCGTGGCAGCTCGGCCAGCACCTGGTCGTACATCAGGTCCACCAGCTCGCCCTTGCCCGGGACGTAGGTGTACAGCGCCATGGCGGTGCGCCCCAGCCGCTCGCCGACCGCGCGCATGGACAGGGCCGCCATGCCTTCCGCGTCGGCGACCGCGATCCCCGCCCGGACGATCGCCGCCACGCTCAGGGCCGGCTTGGGGCCCGGCCACTGCCGTGCGCGCGCTCCGTCGGGGCGCTCGTCGCGCCACAGCAGAGCCATCGACCGACGGGGGTCGCCCTGGCCGGCGAATACCACCACTTGCCGTCTCCTTACGCCATAAAGTAACGTCGCCCAGCGAACTCTTTACGGTGTAAGGATATCAGGAGGGGTGGCGGCTGACATGGGGGCCGAGCAGGTGGGAAAGCCGGAAAGCGGGACCGGGTACGCGGCGGACGGCCATGAGGTGATCGAGGTGCGCGGCGCCCGGGAGAACAATCTCGCCGACCTCTCCGTGGACATCCCCAAACGCCGTCTCACGGTCTTCACCGGAGTCTCCGGATCCGGGAAGTCCTCCCTGGTCTTCGGCACCGTCGCGGCCGAGTCCCAGCGGCTGATCAACGAGACCTACACGGCCTTCGTGCAGTCCTTCATGCCGGCCCGCAGCCGGCCCGACGTGGACGCCCTGCGCAATCTGAGCGCGGCCATCGTCGTCGACCAGGAACGCATGGGCGCCAACGCGCGCTCCACGGTCGGCACCGCCACCGACGCCCACACCATGCTGCGCATCATCTTCAGCCGCCTGGGCACCCCGCACGCCGGCACCTCCACCGCGTTCAGCTTCAACAGCGCCGAGGGCATGTGCCCCGAATGCGAGGGGCTCGGGCGGGTCTCCACCATCGACCTCGACCAGCTCGTGGACACCTCGCGCTCGCTCAACGAGGGCGCGATCAGCGCCCCCGGATTCACCGTCGGCTCGTGGTACTGGCAGACCCTCGCGCACTCCGGATTCTTCGACCCGGATGTGAAACTCGCGGATTTCACGCCCGCGCAGTGGGACGATTTCCTGCACAAACCCGCGACCAAAATCAAGCGCGGCACCTCGAACATCACCTATGAAGGACTGCTGACCCGGGTCCGGCGGACGTATCTCGCCAAGGACCGGGAATCCCTGCAGCCGCACATCCGGGCCTTCGTCGACCGCGCGGTGACCTTCACCGCCTGCGGTGCCTGCGGCGGCGCCCGCCTCAACCCCGCGGCCCTCGCCTCCCGCATCGCCGGCCGCAACATCGCCGAATGCTCCGCCCTCCAGATCAGCGATCTGGTGGAATTCGTCCGCGGCATCGACGACCCGTCGGTGGCCCCGCTGGTCGCCACCCTCCGCGAGACCCTGGAATCCCTCGTCGAGATCGGCCTCGGCTATCTCAGCCTGGACCGGGAATCCGGCACCCTCTCCGGCGGCGAGGCCCAGCGGGTGAAGATGGTCCGCCACCTCGGCTCCAGCCTGACCGACGTCACCTACGTCTTCGACGAACCCACCGTCGGCCTGCACCCGCACGACATCCAGCGGATGAACGAACTGCTGCTGCGCCTGCGCGACAAGGGCAACACCGTCCTCGTCGTCGAGCACAAACCCGAGACCATCGCGGTCGCCGACCACGTCGTCGACCTCGGCCCGGGCGCCGGACCGGCCGGCGGACGGCTCTGCTACACCGGTGACGTCCCCGGCCTGCGGGCCTCCGGCACCCTCACCGGCCGCCATCTCGACCACCGCGCCCCGCTGCGCGAGCAGGTCCGGCGGCCCACCGGCCACCTCGCCATCACCGGCGCGACCACCCACAACCTCAAGAACGTCAGCGTCGACCTGCCGCTCGGCGTGCTCACCGTCGTCACCGGCGTGGCCGGCTCGGGCAAGAGCTCCCTCATCCACGGCTCACTCGGCGGACGGGACGGCGTCATCACCGCCGACCAGTCCCCGATCCGCGGCTCCCGGCGCTCCAACCCGGCCACCTACACCGGACTGCTCGGCCCGGTACGCACCGCCTTCGCCCGGGCCAACGGCGTCGGTCCCGGACTGTTCAGCGCGAACTCCGAAGGCGCCTGCCCCACCTGCAAGGGCATCGGCCTGGTCTACACCGACCTGGCGATGATGGCCGGCGTGGCCTCGGTCTGCGAGGAGTGCGAGGGCCGGCGGTTCACACCCAAGGTGCTCACCTACACCCTGCGCGGCAAGAACATCAGCGAGGTGCTCGCGATGTCGGTCGCCGAGGCCCGGGAGTTCTTCCCCACCGGGCAGGCCCGCACCGTCCTCGACCGGCTCGCCGACGTCGGCCTGGCCTACCTCGGCCTCGGCCAGCCGCTCACCACCCTCTCCGGCGGCGAACGGCAGCGGCTCAAACTCGCCCTCCACATGGCCGCGAAGGGCGCGGTCTACGTCCTCGACGAGCCCACCACCGGACTGCACCCGGCCGACGTGGACCAGCTGCTGGGCCTGCTCGACCGGCTCGTCGACGACGGCAACACCGTCCTCGTCATCGAACACCATCAGGCCGTCATGGCGCACGCCGACTGGATCGTCGACCTCGGCCCCGGCGCCGGCCACGACGGCGGCCGCATCGTCTTCGAAGGTACCCCCGCCGACCTCGTCGCCACCGGCGACTCCCTGACGGCCCGTCACCTGCGGACCTACCTCGGCCGGTCCGCCGGATAGGCCGGTGGACGCCGTCTCGGCCCGCGCGCGAGGGTGTTGACCGCCGCCTCAGCCCGCGCGCTCCGCCGCGCTGCGCTCCACACAGAACTCGTTGCCCTCAAGGTCGGCCATCGTCGCCCACCCCGTCCCGTCGGGCCGGCGGTGGTCGGCCACCAGGGTCGCGCCCAGCGCCAGCAGCCGCTCGACCTCCTCGTCCCGGCCGCGGTCCTGCGGCTGCAGATCCAGATGCAGCCGGTTCTTCCCGGCCTTGGCCTCGGGCACCGCGACGAACAGCAGCGCACCGGCCGCGGCGCTGACCGTGGCCTCCGGGTCGCCCGGGACGTCGTCCTCGGCCAGTGAACCGCCCAGCACCGCGGCCCAGAAGGTCGCCAGCCGGTGGGCATCGGTGCAGTCGACGGTGATGTGCCGTATCAGTGAGGTCATGCGCGTCACTATCGGCGGACGCGCCGGGGCTGTCCACCCGGTTCCGTGCCGGGGGGACCCGGTTTGTCCGGCCCACCCATTCAGCTCGGGCACCCCCGTCGTCTACAGTTGCAGAAATCCGCAATTCAACAGATGACGCGACGGCCGTGCGGCCTGAACGCGGAGGACCATGCGTGGGCGGTTTCGCCGAGTGGGTACGGGCACACCAGACGCGCGGTGCGGGCCGGGCGCGGACCCGGGAAGGGGCGCGGACGTGAGCGGCGCCCGGTCACACCACGCCGGGACCGGGTGAGCGCGGATGTCCGGCGCAGCTCGGCGCAAGGGACCGCCGCCCTGGCGGGCGGTCCGCTCCCGCACCTGCATACCGGCGCCCCCCGGCCCGGGTGCCGGCCGCCCCTGCCGCGGGCGCCCGCCGGCCCGGGGGCCGTTGCGCCGCCCCCGCGGACACGGCCGCGGCTGCCCCGAACCGACCCTCCGTCACCACGCCTCCCCGCGCTGCGGCGTCCGGCGGCCGGGCAACACCGCGCTCCGCCCGGGCCTCCAGCTGGCCCGGCTGCCCGGCGCCGTACTGGTCACCCACCGGCCGCCGCGCACCGGCCCGTTGCGCCGGGTCCTGCTCTCCATCCTCGTCACGAACCTGTTGCTGCTCTTCCTCGCACTGGTCGTCTATCTGGGACGGCACGCGGGCACGTAGGGGCGGCTCCCCGCGCACCCGGCCGGACCCGCCACAGCCACCTGACGTCCCGTCCGAACGACCACACCAGCAGCGCCAGCGCCCCGGCCACCGCGACGCCGTCCACCGTCCGCGGCACGATCCCGGCACCGGCCACCACCAGCACGATGCCCTGCAGCGCCGCCACCGTCTTCCGGGCCGTGCTGGGCGGCAGTTCACCGCGCAGCCACGGCCAGGCCCAGGACGCCGCGACGAACGCGTACCGCATCAGACCGATCGCCAGGACCCAGACGCCCAGCGGCATCGCGACGTACACGGACAGCACCAGGATCAGGAACGCATCGACCTCCATGTCGAAGCGCGCCCCCAGCCGCGTCGCCGTGCCGGTGCGCCGGGCCACCTGGCCGTCCACGGCGTCCAGGATCAGCGCCACCGTGGCCAGTGCGGTCAGCACCGCCACCGGGGCCCGGTGGTCGAAGGAGTCCGCGACCAGCGCGGTCACCCCGCCCACCAGGATCGTCCGGGCCAGCGTGACGCGGTTCGCCGGCCCGAACGGACCGGTCCACGACCGGCGCAGCGCCAGCGTGAGCACCGCCCAGGTCACCACCGCGAACACCGAACCCGTCAGCCACCCCGCGGTACCCAGCCCGGCCACCCGGCACAGCGCCTCCAGCACCAGCAGCTGCACGCCCATGCCCGCCGTGGTGTCCGGGGCCAAGGCTCTTGTGTCGTAGTGCTCTTGTACGGCCACCATGCCTCCTCAAGACCTGTGGCGGAGTCGGGGGCCGCCGCGTAGGGTGACGGCGTCCTTGATCCCCAGCATCGAGGACTCCTCGCCGTAGCGTCCAGGAGGATTCCGTTGTCGCGCGCCGCTTGTGCCTTTTGGACAAACGCCCCAGGGCAGGGCGGGATCCGGCCGGCGGAGCTGCCCGCGCCCGGCCCCGACGAGGTGCTGGTGCGCACCCTCTGGTCCGGTGTGAGCCGCGGCACCGAGACCCTGGTCTTCCACGGCGGGGTGCCCGAGAGCCAGCACACGGCGATGCGGGCGCCCTACCAGGAGGGCGACTTCCCCGGGCCGGTCAAATACGGCTACCTCAACGTCGGTGTCGTCGAGGAGGGACCCCCCGCGCTACGCGGCCGTACGGTCTTCTGCCTGTACCCGCACCAGACGCACTACGTCGTCCCGGCCCGCGCCGTCACCCCCGTACCGGACACCGTGCCCGCCGCCCGCGCCGTCCTCGCGGGCACCGTCGAGACCGCGGTCAACGCCCTCTGGGACGCCGGGCCGCTGATCGGCGACCGGATCGCGGTGATCGGCGGCGGCATGGTCGGGTGCAGTGTGGCCGCCCTCCTCGCCCGATATCCGGCGGTACGGGTGCAATTGGTGGACGCCGATCCCGGCCGCGCCGCCACCGCCGAGGCGCTCGGCGTGGACTTCGCGCTGCCCGCCGACGCCCGGGGCGACTGCGACCTCGTGGTGCACGCCAGCGCCACCGAGGAAGGGCTGGCCCGGGCCCTCGAACTGCTCGCGCCGGAAGGCACCGTCCTGGAGCTGAGCTGGTACGGCGACCGGCGGGTCAGCCTGCCGCTGGGTGAGGCGTTCCACTCCCGCCGGCTGGTCGTGCGCAGCAGCCAGGTCGGCACCGTCTCCCCGGCCCGGGGAGCCCGCCGCAGTTACGCGGACCGGATGGCGCTGGCCCTCGAACTCCTCGCCGATCCCGCCTTCGATGCACTGATCACCGGCGAATCCGCCTTCGAGGAGCTGCCGCAGCTGCTGCCCCGGCTCGCCTCCGGCGACCTCCCGGCGCTCTGCCACCGCATCCGGTACGCGCCGCCGGACGGCCGGTAGGCGCCGCGCCCGGCCCCGGATCCGCCCCTCACCACACCGTCACTGAGACCGACATCACACCGGAGGAACGGCCTTGTTCAGCATCACCGTCCGCGATCACCTGATGGTCGCGCACAGCTTCCGCGGTGCCGTGTTCGGCCCCGCGCAGCGGCTCCACGGCGCGACGTTCATCGTGGACGCCACCTTCCGCCGGCCCGAGCTCGACGACGACAACATCGTCGTCGACATCGGCCTGGCCACCCAGGAACTCGCCGGTGTGGTCGGCGAGCTGAACTACCGCAACCTCGACGACGAGCCCGCCTTCGCCGGGACCAACACCTCGACCGAGGCGCTGGCCAAGGTCATCGCCGACCGGCTCGCCGACCGCGTGCACGCCGGCAACCTCGGCGAGAGCGCCCGCGAACTGACCGGCATATCGGTCACCTTGCACGAATCGCATATCGCCTGGGCCAGCTACGAGCGCGCGCTGTGACCCGCGGCGGCACCGCCCCGGCGGGGGAGCGGACGGTGCACTTCGTCCTGCCCGGCGGTGTCGACGACCCGGCGGCGCCCAGCGGCGGCAACACCTACGATCGCCGGGTGTGCCGGGGCCTGGCGGCCGCGGGGTGGCGGGTGCACCCGCACACCCTGCCCGGCGCCTGGCCACGGCCGGGCGCCGCCGACCGGGCGGAGCTGGCCCGGCGGCTGGCGGCGCTGCCCGACGGCGCGGTGGTCCTGCTCGACGGGCTGGTCGGCTGCGGCGTCCCCGAGGCCCTGGAGCCCGAGGCCGCCCGTCTGCGGCTCGGCATCCTCGTCCATCTGCCGCTGGCCGACGAGACCGGACTCGAACCCGTTCCGGCGGCCGAACTGGACGCCCGGGAACGCCGTGCCCTGCACGCCGCCGGCGCCGTCGTGGCCACCAGCACCTGGACCGCCGGCCGGATCACCGCCCACCACCAAGTGCCGCCCGCCCGTGTGCACCTCGCCCGGCCGGGGACCGACCCGGCACCGCTCGCCCCCGGCACCGACGCCGGCACCGCACTGCTCTGCGTCGCCGCACTCACCCCGCGCAAGGGGCACCGCCGGCTGCTCGACGCCCTGGCGGCCGTGGCCGACCGGCCCTGGCGGTGCACCTTCGTCGGCGGTTCCGGCGGCGACCCCAAACACGCCACCCAACTGCACGACCACGTGGGCGCGTTGGGGCTCGGCGACCGGGTCCGCTTCGCCGGGCCACGGACCGGCGCCGAGCTGGCCGCCCACTACGCCGCCGCCGACCTGCTGGTCCTCACCTCGCACGCCGAGCCCTACGGCATGGTCGTCACCGAGGCGCTGGCCCGCGGAATTCCCGTCCTCGCCACGGCCGTCGACGGCATACCGGAGGCCCTCGGACGGGCCCCCGACGGCACCCCGCCCGGCCTCCTCGTCCCCTCCGGGGAGCCCGCGGCGCTCTCCGGCGCCCTGCGGGACTGGCTCGCGGACCGCGCGCTGCGGCACCGCCTGAGGGAAGCCGCGCACGGACGGCGTGCCATGCTGGAAGGGTGGGAGATGACGTCGCACAGCCTGGCCGAAGCGCTGGAACGGCTTCGGCACGAGCCCCGGAGCAGCCGTTGACCGCCGTCGGCAGTCCCCGATTCCCGTCCCGCTGGCTGCAGTTGCGCGAACGCGCCGACGCCGCGGCCCGGGCCCCCGAACTCCTCCGCCCGCTGCGCGGCTGGCTGGCCGGACGGGCCGGCCCGCCCGGCTTGGTCATCCGCGATCTGGGCTGCGGCACCGGCTCCATGGCGCGCTGGCTCGCCGTCCGGCTGCCCGGCCCGCAGCGCTGGATCCTGCACGACCACGACCCCGCGCTGCTCGCCGAGGCCGGCGCCCGGATGCCCTCGACGGCCGCCGACGGCACGCCCGTCACGGCCGGCACCGAGCGCGGCGACCTGACCGCCCTCACCGCCGCCGACCTCGCCGGGACCTCCCTGGTCACCGCCTCCGCCCTGCTCGACCTGCTCACCCGCGACGAGATCGAGGCGCTCGCCGCGGCCTGTGCCGGTGCCGGCTGCCCGGTCCTGCTGGCGCTGTCGGTCGCCGGACGGGTCGAGCTGACCCCGCACGATCCGCTCGACGCCGAGCTGGCCGGCGCCTTCAACGACCACCAGCGCCGTACGGACGAGGGCCGCGCCCTGCTCGGACCGGACGCGGTCGCGGCGGCGGTCGGGGCGTTCGAACGGCACGGCTGGACGGTGCAGCTGCGGACCAGCCCCTGGCGGCTCGGCTGCGCGGAGTCCGCGCTGACCGCCGAATGGCTGCGCGGCTGGGTCGGCGCCGCACACGCCCAGCGGCCCGAACTGGCACCGGAGGCGGCGGCGTATCTGCGCCGCAGGCTGGAGGAGTGCGCGGCGGGCGAGCTGGGCGTGACCGTGGACCACACCGACCTGCTGGCCCTGCCCGGCCCGCCGTCCGGGGACGGGGGATGAACCGGCGCGGCTGGGCGGTGCTGCGGCTGCTCGCGGGCGCGGGCATCCTGGCCGCCCTGGTGTGGCACCTGGGTTCCGGTGCCTTTCTGGACGGGCTGCGCCGGATCGACGCCCCGGCGTTGCTCGCGGCCCTCGGCCTCGGCCTGCTGACCACGGTCGGCAGCGCCTGGCGCTGGTGTCTGGTGGCCCGCGGACTGGGCCTGCGGCTGCCGTGGGGCCGGGCGGTCGCCGACTACTACCGGGCGCTGTTCCTCAACGCGGCGCTGCCCGGGGGCGTCCTGGGCGACGTCCACCGCGCGGTGGGGCACGGCCGGGCCGCCGGCGACCTGGGCCGCGGGGTGCGGGCGGTGGTCCTGGAACGCACCGCCGGCCAGCTGGTGCTGGTGCTCGCCGGGACCGTGGTGCTGCTCGCCCGGCCGTCCCCGGTCCTGGCACCGGCCGTACGCGCCCTCACCTCGCCCACCGCCGCGGTGACCGCCGCCGTGGCGGGCGCCGCGGCGCTCGTCCTCGCCCGGTGGCTGCGGCGGCGCCGCGGTACCTCACGCGTCCGGCGGGCGCTCGCCACCTTCCTGACCGAGGCGCGCCAGGGCCTCGGCGCCCCCGGTGTCCGGTCCGGTGTCGCGCTCTCCTCCGTGGTGGTCCTCGCGGGCTACCTCGCCACGTTCGTGCTGGCCGCCCGGGTCGCCGGTGTCACCGCGCCGGCCGCCGAGCTGGTGCCCCTGGTGGTGCTCGCGCTGCTCGCGATGGCGCTGCCGTTGAACGTCGGCGGCTGGGGCCCCCGTGAGGGCGTCGCCGCCTGGGCCTTCGGCTCCGCCGGGCTGGGCGCGCAGCAGGGCCTGGCCACCGCCGTCGTCTACGGCGTGCTCGCCTTCGCCGCGAGCCTGCCCGGCGCCGTGGTGCTGGGCGTCCGGTGGGGCGCCGCCCTCCGCGCCGGCCGTCCGCAGCTCCAGCTCGAAGAGGGTGTCCTCCCCGAGCAGGCTGCGCCGCAGCGGCGGCCGGAGCGCCTCACGCATCACCGTCGTCCCGGGAAACCGCAGGCCGGGCACGCCGTCCCCGATCAGTACCGGCGCGACGGTGAGGTACAGCCGGTCCAGCGCACCGGCCTGCAGGAAGCGCGACACGGTCACCCCGCCGCCCTCGATCAGCACCCGGCCCAGGCCGCGGCGCGCCAGGGCCGCGAGCAGCCGTGACGGTGCGAACGCCGCCGCATCGGGCAGCCGGAGCACCTCGACCCCCGGGCTCGGGACGTCCGGCGGCAGCGTGGCGTCCGGCCCCACCAGCCACAGCGTCGGCGCGGCCCGGTCCGTGAACACCCCGCTGCCGCACGGCACCCGGCCCCGCGGATCGAGCACCACCCGCACCGGGTTGTCGCCGGGGCAGGCCCGTACGGTCAGCCGGGGATCGTCCGCCACGGCCGTGCCCGCCCCGACCAGGACGGCGTCGGCGAGCGCCCGCAGCCGGTGCAGATGGCGGCGGTCGGCCGTCCCGGTGACGTAGTCGGCGTCGCCGGTACGGGTCGCCACGAAGCCGTCCAGGCTCTGCCCCAACTGCCCGAACGCCACCCGCGGTCCGGCCAGGCAGAGCGGCAGATAGCGTGCGGCGAGCTCGGCGGCGCCGGACGAGGCGGGCTCCGCCCAGCGCGGCGTGCCGTCGCCGTCCCGTACCAGCCCGGCGGCCCGGGCCTGCCCGTCCGTGCGGACCCGGCGCAGCCGCTGCCACGCCTCCGCGGTCCCCAGTACCTCAGTCATCGGCGTCCGCCCCGGCATCCAGCAGCGCGACGTACTCGGCGAACGCCTCGGTCAGCCCGGCCAGCAGCTTTCGGCCCTTGGGAGCGGAGGCGAGCGAGGGGCGGCCGACGACACCGGACGAGGTGTACGCCGACAGCCCGAGCGTCAGCAGGTGGCGGCGGTCGTCGGCCGCGCAGTCCGCGCCGGCGTAGCCGTCCTTGACCAGTTCCGGATGGGCGTGCAGGAGGATCGAGGTCTCCAGTTCGCCGGCGTGCATGTCGCTGTGCGCGGAGGTGCGTATCCCGGCCCGGTCGCGCGCCGCGTCCCAGTCGGCGGTGCCGGGGAACAGCGCCATCCGCATGCCGCGCCCGGCGGATTCCTGCACCACGTTGCGCAGCACGTAGTTCCCGCCGTGGCCGTTGACCAGGACCAGCGCCCCGATCCCGGACCGGAGCAGCGAATCGGCGAGGTCCGTGACGACCGCGTGCAGCGTCCGTGCCGAGATGCTGACCGTGCCCGGCCAGGCGGCGTGCTCCTGCGAACAGGAGACGGTCAGTGGTGGCAGCAGCAGGACGTCATGGGCGGCGGCCACCTCCCGGGCGATGGTGCAGGCGATGACCGTGTCGGTGGTCAGCGGCAGGAAGGGGCCGTGCTGTTCGAAGCTGCCGACGGGCAGCACCGCCAGCCGCGGCCGCCGGCTGCGGACGTCCTCGGTGGTGTCGGCCGGCAACAGCCCGGCGGGCGGCGGCGGTTGCGGGGGAGCGGTCATCGGGATCGGTCCGCCTTTCGTCGGTGGCTCGCCGGGAGCCGGTCGGGACGCGGGTGCCGCAGCATACTTGTCATGTAGTTGAGTGATCGCTGACGGGTTCCGACCCCCGTGGGTAGCATCGCGGCCATGACGGACCCCGACGCCCTGTGCGGCCCCCGCCCCGGTCATGACCTCGCCGTCGCTCCCGACGCGGCCCGCCCGTTGCCCGGTGTGGCGCGGGTGGTGTCGGTCCGGCTGCCGACCGCCTACGGGGAGTTCCGGGCCGTCGGCTATCTCGACCGGCCCAGCGGCACCGAGCACGTGGCGCTGGTGCACGGCGAGGTCACCGGCGAACCGGTGCTGACCCGGGTGCACTCGGAGTGCCTGACCGGGGACGCCTTCGCTTCCCAACACTGCGAATGCGGCGACCAGCTGGCCGCGGCGCTGCGTGCGATCGCCGCGGCCGGGCGCGGGGTGCTGGTCTACCTCCAGGGCCACGAGGGCCGGGGCATCGGCCTGCTGGCCAAGCTCCGGGCGATGCAGCTCCAGGAGGAGGGACTGGACACCGTCGAGGCGAACATCGCGCTCGGCCTCCCGGTCGACGCCCGGGAGTACCGCGCCGCCGCGCAGATCCTCGACGACCTGGGCGTCCGCGCCGTACGGCTGCTGTCCAACAACCCGCGCAAGCGCGCCGCGTTGCTGCGGCACGGCATCACCGTCGCCGAACGCGTTCCGCTGCTGGCCGAGCCCCAGGCGGAGAACCTCCGCTATCTGCGTACCAAGCGCGAGCGGCTCGACCACGACCTGCCGCACCTGGACGGCATCCCCCACCAGTTCTGACGGTCCGGGGCCCGCGAGGAACGACTCGCGGGCCCCGGACCGGTGGTGCGGTGGATGCTGCGGATCAGGAGGCCACGGAGACCGCCTCGGCCCGCTCGGCGGCCGGCCGGGCCGCGACGACGCGGTCCGCCAGATGCCCGAAGACCAGCCCGAAGGCGGTCCACAGCACCAGCTGGACGGCGAGCGCCGACAGCCGGAACTGCCACAGCAGCGTGGCGGAGAAGTCCGCCGGTACCTCGTTGACGGCCGGCAGGAACGCGTACGCGAGCCCGACGGCGACCGCGAAGGCGGCGACGGCGGCCACCGTCGCGTACCAGTTGCCCAGCTTCGGAGCCAGCCGCCGGCCGAGGAGCGTGGCGGCGACGGCCAGCAGGATGCCGAGCAGCATCATCAGGAAATACAGGGCGGTGCGCTTGCCGATGGTGTCGGGGTCGCCCACCGACGGCGGATTGGCCGGGTACTTCAGGAACGGCACGACGTAACCGGCCACCAGCGCCGCCCCGGAGAGCAGCAGGGCCGTGGCGCGGGCCCCGAACCGGCCGATCCGCCCCAGCGCGAAGCAGAAGGCCAGCGCGGCGATCCCGCCCAGCGCCACGCCGTAGACCAGGACGCCGGTGGCGAGCCCGGCCGTGGACTGCAGTCCCCGGCTGACCACTTCCATCTCGTGTTCGTGGCTGTGCGCCTCCTCGAAGGCGATGGCGGCGTCGATCCGCGGTTCGCCCAGCACGTAGGCGACGAGGAGCGCGAACCCGCCGGCGGCCAGGCCGGCGAGCATGCCGCGCATCAGCAGGGTTCTGACGGTGAGGGAGTTCATGGCTGCGGCCGCCCGCTCAGTGGCAGGGGAAGCCGAGGAGGTGGCGCCCGTCGTGCAGCCATTCGTGGACGTCCGAACCGGACAGCAGCGAGGTGGCGCCCTGCTCCGCGCCGACGAAGTACAGCAGGACCAGCATCAGTACACCGGCGAACAGCGCCCAGGGGGCGATGGCCTTGAGCGGGAGCGGGGCGGGGGTGGCGCCGGTGGCCGGCGGTGCGATGGTCTGAGCCATGGCAGGACCTCCTGTTGGGGGGAACTCGCGTCCCCGGTAAATGGGAGTGCATAACGACATGCGGGTCTGGCTCGTCCGGTACCGGCCCCTGGCGGGCTGATAAAAAACCGGACATACAGTGGCGCGACCGCGCCGGGATCCCACCGGCTTCCGTCATGCCGTCGTCAAGCACCCGTGAACGTACCGCGATCCGGCCACCTGGCCAAGACCGTACGGGGGGCGGACGGGTGCGGAGCGGGGCGCACCGACCGGACAACTCCCCTGATGAGGCCGTGAGTTGGCGTTCCGGGAACGAAAGAGAGAAGAGGGCATGACAACTCGGGTGATACTGGTCTCACCGGCCGCGGGCGACGCCCAGCGCGAGGTGCGTTTCGACGACGACGCCCCGCCGCACGCGGCCGGACTGCGACGGGCCCGGGCCGCCGCGGGGGCGCTGCCGGCCGCCGACCGGGTCTTCACCTCGCCCTCGGTGCGCTGCCGGCGCACCGCGGAGGAACTCGGGCTGCCGGCCGGGCCGGTGCCGGAGCTGGCGGGCTGCGCGATGGGGGAGTGGTGTGGACGGGCCCTGGCGGAGGTGGCCGAAACGGAACCGCACGCGGTCTCCGCCTGGCTGTCCGATCCGGGCTTCGCCGGGCACGGTGGGGAGTCGCTGCGGCAGCTCTGCGACCGGGTCGCGGGCTGGCTGATCCGGATGGCGCTGGACGCCGGACGGGTGGTGGCGGTCGTGGAACCGGACGTCGTACGGGCCGCCGCGGTGTGTGCGATGCGGGTGCCCGCCGACGCGTTCTGGCGGCTGGACGTGGCGCCGCTGACCGTGACCGAGCTGAGCGGACGGGGCGGCCGCTGGAATCTGGGGCTGGGTCGGGCGCTGGGCCCCGGGGCGGGCGGCTGACCTGCGAGGAGCCGTCGGCACCCGCGAGAAGCTGACCGTACCCCTTCAAAATTCATCTGTCGCTTCATCTACACATAAAGGCGACATAAGCGCAGAATAAAGCCGTGGCCCGATGCCACGCGATAACGGCCAGGCTTGCGAGCGAAGGAGGCGAGTCGCATGGCCGACGTCTCACACCCCAGGGGAGATCTCGCAGGTCACCCCGACGCATCAGAGATGGCTGCCCGGTACGAGCGGGTGCTCGGCGGGCGTGACGTGGTCCTCGTCGACGGTCCGGTGTTCCTCGTCGGCCTGTACTGCGCCGTCTCGCCGTGGATCGTCCACTACGCGCTGGCACAGCCGGCCCTCATGGCGCACAACCTCATCGTCGGGATCGCGATCGCCCTGCTGGCGGTCGGCTTCACCACGACCCCGGCGCGGATGTACGGCCTGAGCGGCGCGATGTGCGCGATCGGCGTGTGGATGATCATCGCGCCCTGGATCGTGGGCCGAGCCCCGGACGCGGGCGTCATCTGGAACAACATCGTCATCGGTGCTCTGACGTTCCTGCTGGGCGCCCTGTGCGTCGGCGCGGCATCGAGGCGCCGCGCCACCTAGGCGTCTCCCGCAGGGCCCGCACGAGTGACCGCCGGCCCGCCTGCCCCTCCCCGGGCAGGCCGGCCGGCGGCCGTGTGCCCGCCCCCGGACGGGGACTCCTACCGGCGCCGCCCGCGCCCGGCCGCCGCGAGGTGCCCGGACAGTCCCGCCAGGACCAGCCCGCCCGCGAGGAGCAGGGCATGGCCCAGCAGGACCCCGGCGGCCAGACTGCCGGCCGCGGCCGCGGGCAGCAGCCAGCCCCTGCCCCGGCGCCCGGCACCGGACCGGGTGCGGCGGGCGGCGGGCGGGGTGCGGGGGCGGGCGTACGGAACGGCACGGTGCCGGAACGACTCGGCGAGCTCACCGAAGGCATGGTCGTCGTACGGGGACAGAGGGCGTCCCTCCTCTCCCGGAGCATCGGGGCGGAGCCCCGCCCCGGCCGGCTGAAATGCCGCGCCCGGAGACGACCCCACCTGCGTGGTTGTGCCCTGCCCGGCCGTGCCTGTAACGCCGTTGGCCGCGCCGGCGCTCCCCGGCCGCCCCGGAGGCAGGCATGCGTCATCCGGACAAAACCGGTTAAATCGATCGTGTGGGGCAGGGGCCTTGGGCCCGCCGCCGCCCAGGAGAGGGAGCGCCCCGTGACCGCTGCACCCGTCGATGACCACGAAGACTTCGCCGACGCCGACCGCGGCTTCATCGCCGAGCTCGACCCGCCGCGGATCACCACGGACGACGGCCGTCCGGTGTGGGACGCCACGGCCTACGGATTCCTGGCCCAGAACTGCCCCGACACCGCCCACGAGGGCCTCTGGCGGCAGGGCCGGCTGATCGGCCGCCAGGGCCTCTACGAGGTCACCGACGGCATCTACCAGGCCCGCGGCCTGGACCTGGCCCATATGACCATGGTCGAGGGCGACCACGGCGTCATCGTCATCGACCCGCTGGGCTCCGCCGAGACCGCCGCGGCGGCCCTGGAGCTCTACCGCAAGTACCGCGGCGACCGGCCGGTCACCGGGCTGATCTACACCCACTCGCACGCCGGCCACTTCGGCGGCGCCCGCGGCGTCGTCCCGGCCGGGCACGACCCCGTACCGGTCCTCGCCCCGGCCGGCTTCCTCGCCCACGCGGTCGGCGACCACCTCGAAGCCGGACCCGCGATGTCCCGGCGCGCCGCCTTCACGTACGGCACCGCACTGCCGAAGGGACCGGACGGCCAGATCGGCTGCGGGCTGGGCACCACCCGGTCCACCGGCACCCGCACCCTGATCCCGCCGACCGTGGACATCACCCGCACCGGCCAGGAGGAGATCCTCGACGGCGTCCACCTCGTCTTCCAGCTCACCCCGGGCGCCGAGGCCCCCGCCGCGATGAACTTCGGCTTCCCCGCCCACCGGGCGCTCTGCCTGGCCGACAACGCCACCCACACCCTGCACACCGTCCTGCCGCTGTACGGCGGGGCGGCCCGCGACAGCCGGGCCTGGGCCCGGTACCTGGACGAGGCGCTCGCCCTCTTCGGCGACGAGGCGGAGGTCGCCTTCGCCTCACACCACTGGCCGACCTGGGGCAAGGACCGCATCCGGGCCCTGCTGGCCGGCCAGCGCGACCTGTACGCCTATCTGCACGACCAGACCCTGCGCCTGCTCAACGCCGGGTACACCGGCCCCGAGATCGCCGAACAGCTGCGGCTGCCGCCGGCCCTTGCCCGGGTGTGGTCCCACCACGGCTACTACGGCTCGGTCAGCGACCACGTCAAGGCCGTCAGCCAGCGCTACCTGGGCTGGTTCGACGGCAACCCCGCCCACCTCTGGGAGCACCCGCCGGCCGAACTTGCCCGGCGCTACGTCCACGCCCTCGGCGGCGTCGAGGCCACCGTGGACGCCGGCAAGCAGTACGCGGCCGACGGCGATCTGCGGTTCGCCGCGACCCTCCTCAACCACGCCGTCTTCGCCGACCCGGACAACCTCCGCGCCCGCCGCGCACTCGCCCAGGTCTACGAATGGCTCGGCCACGGCGCGGAGAACGCCGTCTGGCGCAACGTCTACCTCACCGGTGCGGGCGAACTGCGCGGCGCCCCCGCGGCCCGGGACGACACCGGGGACGCCACGGCGGCCCCCGACCTCACCCGGGAGCTCACCGTCGACCAGCTCCTGGACTCGCTGGCCCTGCGCATCGACGGCCCGCGCGCCTGGTCCACCGCGCTCACCCTCGACCTCTACCTCCCCGACGAGGACCGCACCTGGCGGCTGACCCTGTCCAACGGCGCCCTCACCCACCGGGCTTCCCCCGGTGCCCCGGCCCCCTCGGCCGACGGCGCCCCCGACCTCACCCTCACCCTGACCAAGGCCCAGCTGCTCGACCTCCTCACCCCGCACGCCCCCGCCGAACCCGCCCCGCCCACCGAACCCGGCCCGCTCCGCCAGCTCCTCGCCCTCGTCACCACCCCGGACCCGGCGTTCCCCGTGGTCACCCCCTGACCCCCGCCGCCGCGCGGGCCCGGCGTCAACCCCGCGCCCCCCGGACCACCACGCCACCCCACGCCACCCGGCGCAAAGCTGGGGCACACTGGCCCCGTGGCGAGCAGCATTCCCGAGGAGTCGACCAGCTTCGTCGGACGGCGGAGCGAACTGCAGCGGATCGACCAGGAGTTGACGGCACACCGGCTGGTCACGCTGACCGGGCCCGGTGGCGTGGGCAAGACCCGGATCGCCGTCCGGGCGGCCCGGGCGGCCGCACCGCGGTTCCCCGACGGAGTCGGATGGGCCGATCTGTGGCCGTTACACGGTGAAGGGCTGCTGCTGGCCACCGTCTGCGACGCCGTCGGGCTCGCCGACCACACCGCGCGCGCCCCGGCCGCCGCGCTGTGCTCCTGGCTCACCGACAAACGGCTGCTGCTGGTGCTGGACTCCTGCGAGCACCTCGTGGCCGCCTGCCGGGACCTGCTCGGCGACCTGCTGACCGCGGCGCCCGGCGTGACCGTACTGGTCACCAGCCGGCAGCCGCTCGGCCTCGACGGCGAACGCGTCACCGAGATCGGCCCGCTGCCCTGCACCGGCGACAACGACGCGCTGACCCTGCTCACCGACCGGGCCGGCGCCGCCGCGCCCGGCCTCGTCCTCACCGACCCCGCCCACGCGGCCACCGCCGACGGCATCTGCCGGCGGCTCGAAGGCATTCCGCTCGCCCTGGAGCTGGCCGGCGCGCAGCTGGCCACCAGCACCGTCGAGGGGATCGCGGAGCGGCTGGCCACCCGCTTCGACACCCTCGACACCGGCGAAGGGCGGTCGCTGCCGCCCCGCCACCGCACCCTGCGCTGCACCATCGGCTGGAGCCACGAACTGTGCACTCCCCTGGAGCGGCTGCTGTGGGCCCGGCTCTCGGTCTTCCGCGGCACCTTCGACAGGGAGTCGGCCAAGGCGGTGTGCGCCGGCGGGCCCCTCACCGGGCCCGAGGTGCACACCGCGCTGACCGGACTGGCCGCCAAGTCCGTGCTCACCCGTGAGGGCGGCCGCTTCCGCATGCTCGACACCCTGCGCGAGTACGGCCGGATGTGGCTCGGCGAGCTCGGTGAGGCACCCGCCCTCGCCGACCGGCACGCCGCACACTTCGTCGACCACGGCCGCCGCGCCGAACAGGCCTGGCTGGGCCCCGGGCAGGTCGGCTGGTACCGCAGGATCGCCGACGCGCACGTCGACCTGTGCACCGCACTGGACCACCTGCTGGTCACCGCCCCCGAGGGAGCCCGGGAACTCAGCGCCGCGATCGGCTTCTTCTGGAGCTGCTGCGGCCATCTGCACGAGGCCCGCGACTACCTCTCCCGCGCCCTCGCCGCCGACGACCGGCCCGGCCGCGCCCGCACCCGGGCGCTGTGGGCGCTCGGCGTCGCCGTGCTCCTCCAGGGCGATCTGCCGCAGGCCGACGCCCTCGGGCGGGAATGCGCGCGGGCCGCGAGGGCGTCCCGGGACGCCGAGGCGGTGCTGGAGGCCGGCTACCTCATCGGCCTCACCCACCTGATGGCCGGCCGCCCGATGTCCGCCCGCACCGTCATCGACCAGGTCCTCGGCCCGCCGCCGGACGCCCCCTTCGGCTCGTCGGGACGGCTGCGCTGCCACCTGGTACGGATCTTCGCGCTCACCGGCCTCGGCGAGCTCACCGAGGCCCGCGCCGAGGCCACCGCACTGCGCCGCGGCTGCGTCGAACGCGGCGAGTACTGGACCCGCTCCTACACCGACTACCAGCTCTCCCTGATCTCGCTGTTCCAGGGCCGGCCCGAGGAGTCCGCCGGCCACGCCCGGGCGATGCTCGCCGCCAAGCAGGGCATCGGCGACAAGTTCGGCATCGCCCTCGGCCTGGACCTGCTCGCCGCCGCGCTGGCCGCGCAGGGCGCCGGCGCCGCGGCCGCCCGGGTCTACGGCAGCGGCCAGGCCCTCTGGCGCACCGTCGGCCACCCGCAGCGGGGTACCCCGGAACTGCGCGCGGTCCGCGAGGAGTGCGAGCGGCGGGCCCGCGCGGCGATCGGCGACCGGGCGTACACGGAGGTCTTCCGGCAGGCCAGCGAGGAACGCCCGGGCACCGCCCTGCCGTTGATCCTGGCCGGCGAACTGTGACCGCCCGGCCCGCGCGCGCTCACGCGGGCGGCTCACCGGCCAGCGCGTACAGCGTCTCGTAGGCGGTGGTGATCATCCGGCAGGTACGGCCGCGCCGGGTGGCCAGCGCCACCAGACCGGTGTGCGTCGCCGGGTGGAACCCGAGGAACGCCTGCTGCCCGAAGGTCGCCCCGACGTGGAAGAGCAGCGGCCCGCGCGGTGCCGGGTGCTGGTACCACGTCAGGGTGTGGGTGGTGCGGCGCCGCCAGCCGCGCCGCAGCAGCGGGACCTGGACGTCACGCAGCGGCCCGGCCAGCGGCGTGTCGTCCGGCGAGAGGTGCGCCTCCAGATAGGTGAGCAGGTCGCCGGGCGTGGCCCGCACCGATCCGGCGGCCATGAACGCGCCCATGTCGGCGCTGGCCACCGGCGTCACCCCGTTCGTCCGGTGCCCGACCGCGTCGGTGCCGGTGGCGCCGGGCGCCAGCGTGGTCCCGGACAGCCCCAGCGGCTTCAGCACCCGGCCGCCGAGCAGCGCCGGATAGTCCTCGCCCGCGGCCCGGGACATCGCCGGACCGAGCAGCGCCAGCCCGAAGTTCGAGTACCGCCAGCGGGCGCCCGGCCGGTTCCGGGGCCGGGTGCGGGCGAAGGTCCGCAGCAGCCGTTCGGTGTCGTAGCGGGCGTAGCCGTTGGCGTACGGGTGCACCAGCGCACCGGCGATCAGGGCAGCGGGGATCCGCGGCAGTCCCGAGGTGTGGGTGGCCAGGTGCCGCAGGGTGATCCGGCGCGAGTGCGGGTGGCGCAACGGCAGCTCGGGCAGATGGGCGACCAGCGGATCGTCCAGTGACAGCACCCCGGACCGGGCCAGTTCGGCCAGCAGCAGCACCGTGAACGTCTTGGACAGCGAGCCGAGTTCGTAGCGCAGGGCCTGCCGCGGGGTGGGCGGGGCCAGCGCGGTGCCGCCGGTGACCACGGTCCGCAGGCCGCGCCGGGTCACCGCCAGCACCACGTCCGGCGCGTCGATCCGGGTGACCGCGTCGGCCAGGCGGTCGGCCGGCGGGGCGCCGCGTGCCGCGGCCATCAGACCGTACCCATCAGACCGCGGACATGGCCCGGGAGGTGGCCATCGCCGAGGCGAACGCGGCGACCAGGGTGGGGTGGTGCACCAGGTCGAAGACCCGCGCCGGATCGCCCTCCGGCATCCCCCGCCGGACCGGCATCGCGCCGCTGTCGGACTGCGCGGCGGCGTACCGCTCCCACAGCTCCGCGTCCAGCGTGGGCCGCGGCAGACACGCGTCGACGACCAGCAGCTCGCCCAGCAGGTCCCAGTGTTCGAGGTCCGCCCAGTCCTCCATCCAGGCCGGCAGGTACCGCGTGAGGTAGTCCGCGATGTCCGGCGGGATCCGCTCGGGCGCCTCGCCCCAGTTGGTGAGGTGGAAGACGGTGTGGGTCAGGTCGTAGGCGATGTGCAGCTGCACCGTCCACGGCTCGGCCAGCTGCCCCAGCCAGGTGCGCGCCACCGCCTGATCGAAGTCGCTGCTGGGGGCGAGGCCCAGCTTGCGCTCGGCGTTGAGCACCCCGAGCCGCCGGTTGGGCATCATCTCCAGCGCGTTCCAGGTGGCGGTGCGCCGGCACACCGTCACGGCCGCCTCCAGCCCCGGATGCCGGTGCCCCAGCTCGTGGAAGGTCGCATAGACCTCCAGCGGTACGGGGGAGAGCGGCTCGTCGTGCTGCAGCCGGGCCAGCACGTTGCCGCCGTCCAGCAGCTCCCGCCAGGCGAAGTCCAGCAGCTGCCCGGCCCGGGCCTTCTGCCGGGAGCCGGCCACGCCCTCGCGGAACAGCACGTGCATGTTGAGCGCCAGCTCCCCGATGGGCTTGAGCCGTTCGACCACCGCGCCGCCCGAGCGGAAGTCCTCGGGGGTCAGCCGGAAGTGCTCGCGGTGGTCGTCGAGCCAGGACAGGGCCCGGTCGCCGACACCGTGCAGCAGGGCGGGGGACGCGGCCGTCACGGTCACGGGGCACTCTCGCTTTCGCCGGGCGTCCGGCCGCCCACCAGCACCGGGTCCCCGCCGCGCGGGCCGGCCTCGGCCTCGTCGGCGGCGATCCGGGCCAGGGTGGCGGCGAACGCGGTCACCAGGGTGGAGTGGTAGCAGGCGGTGAACATCTCGCCCGGGTCGCCGGAAGCGGGCGCCGCGCCCAGCTCCGGCACGCTGCCGTCGGCCGCCTGCGCACCGGCCAGCCGCTGCCAGGCCACCGGATCGTACGGGGCCCGGGGCAGGCACGCGGTCACCGCCAGCAGCTCGCCGACCAGGTCCCACAGCTGCTCCTCCAGCCAGTTCTCCAGCCAGGAGGGCAGCCACAACCGCAGATAGCCGGCGAGTTCGGGGGACAGCCGCTGCCGGTTGCGCCCCCAGTCGGTCAGGTGGAACACGTCATGGGTGATGCCGTAGGCCGCCTTGCGGTCCAGCGCCCAGGGCTCCGGCAGCCGGCCCAGCCCGGTCAGCGCCAGCACCGAGGCGAAGTCGGCGTGCTGCCGCAGCCCGATCCGCCGCTCGGCGTTCAGCACCCCGAGCGTACGGGTGTGGTCCTCGCGCGCCACCCGCCAGCCGCGCAGCCGCGTGGTGGTCCGCACCAGCTCGTCGGCCTCGGCATGGCGCAGCCCGGCCTGCGCGAACACCCCGTACAGCTCCACCGGGTAGGTCGCGAACGGTTCGCCGCGGATCAGCTCGGCGAACAGTTCCCCGTCCCGGGTCTCGTTCCAGGCGAACGCGAAGAGCCCGCGGGCCGTCCGGCGGATCTCCTCCCGCGGGTGCACCGCCCCGATCAGCTGGGTGAGTTCGGCCAGCTCGCCGAGCGGCTTGAGGGTCAGGTTGGGGTCGGCGTCGGTCGTCACGTCGGGCGGCAGGCGGAAGAACCCGCGCGCCCCGTCCAGCCACCCGAGGCCCGTCCGGACCAGGTGGTCCAGCAGCCCCGGGTCGCCGTGCCCGCCGCTCACCCGCCCCGCCCGTAGAACCGCCGGGCGGCCGCGACGTGCAGCGCCACCCGTGGATCGGCGCCGCCCATCTGGTGGACGAACGCCAGCCCGCTGTCCAGCCCCAGGGTCCCCGGCACGTCGGGCAGCCGGGCCAGCCAGCGGCCCACACCGGCCGCCTGCGGCCAGTCCCGGCGGCGGACCGCCCGGACGAAGCCCCGGGCCAGGTCGTCCGTACGGGCGGCGAGCTGCTCGGCGAGGCCGGACACCAGCCCCGGCAGGGCCAGCGCGGCCAGCTGGGACACCCGGTGCGACAGCTTCGGCCAGGGGGAGTCACCGACCCACGCGGTGCCGGCCTCCGGTGCCGGCGGCCACGGCCGGCCGCCGGCGGGCAGGAACGCGTGCGCGGCCTCGACCAGGCCGCGGTAGCTCCACACCGACACCTCCGAGGCGCCGTCGCCCGGCGGATAGGCCGTCAGCGCCTGCCGCACCACCGCTTCGTCGTCCGCGCCGGCCGGTGCCGTCCGGTGTTCCACGGCGTACGGCGCCAGCGCATCGGCGCCGAGCACCCGTACCGCGGCCGGGGTCAGCGCATCCTCGTGCCGCAGCATGCCGGACAGCGCATAAGGGTCGCCCTCACCCCGCAGGGCGAGGGCGACCCCGGTTGCGGCATCGGCGATCACAGCGCTGAGCGGGACTGCTCCTTGCGTCTGTTCAGCCAACGCTTTCCCCTCAGCGGACGTCGGTCTTGGGCCGGGGGGTGGGCGGCGAGATCAGGAGCAGCGCGGCCAGCAGCAGCGCACCTCCACACTCGCGGGTGTCGCGGAAGACGCCGTCGGCCTCGGCGGGTTCAAGCAGTCCCTCGACCTCGGCGGCCAGGGTGGCCGTCTCGACCGGCGCTGTGCGATCCGTAACCATGCGATCAACTCCTTTGACGAATGGGATACCAGATTCACATCGGGATTTTTGGGACGCAACGGGAGAGAACCCGCCAAACGCCGCGAACTTCGCATTCTTGACGTCGGCTCAGAGGCCGTTCCCCAGCTCAAAATGCCTGCGGATCCACGAAGTTGGGACCTTCGTGCGGCATCCCTGCGGCGGTGCTCCCCGGGCGCTCCACGGGTGATCAGCTGGCACCGATGGCGGATTTCGCTGCTCCGTTCGGATGGCACCGGGTGCCGTGAGGGGCGGCCCGGCGGCCGCGGGCGGCGCGGTGGCGGGCTGCCCTAGAGTGCGAGCGTGCCGACGTACAGCACTGGTCAGGCAGCGGCCGGGTGTGAGTTCGCAGACCGTCCGGCGGTGGGCCGACCGCGGTCAGCTGCGCGGGGAAGGGACTACGGCCACCGCGACGGCGCGGCACGCCGGCGGTACCGGTCCACCACCTCGGTGACGCCGGCGGTACCGGTTCACCACCTCGGTGACGCCGGCGGTACCAGCGGCGCCGGGGCCGGTGCGGTCAGGCCGCGGCGAGCGCGATCTCGGTGGACTTGACCAGCGCGGTCACCTCGGAACCGGCGGCCAGCCCCAGGTCCTCGGCCGCGTCCCTGGTGATCGCGGCGGTCAGCTCGCCGCCCGCGACGGCGACCTTCACCCCGGCCATCGCACCGCCGGCCGAGACGGCGGTGACCGTGCCGGGCAGCCGGTTGCGGATGCTCAGCCCGCCGACCTCACCGGTGGCCAGCGCGACCTCGGTGGACTTGATCAGCGCACGCACCGCTGTACCTTCCGTGAGGCCCAGTTGTCCGACCGCCTCGCGGGTGACCGCGGCGGTGATCTCCTGCCCACCGTCCAGCCCGACCCTGACCAGGGCCATGACCTCGCCGGGGGAGACGGAGCGGACGGTCCCGGACAGCTGGTTGCGGATGCTCAGGCTCATGCCCCACACCCTGCGCGCTGCCGCCCGGCCGCGCATCGCGAGGAACGTCGTCCCTTCCTCCAAGTCGGCTGGCATTTGCTACGGAGATCCTTCCAGTGGATTGCATCTGCCAGGCCGGGCTGCCTATCTTGTCGCACATGCAGTCCTACACAATCGGCCAGGCGGCGCGGCTGCTGGGCGTCAGCCCGGACACCGCCCGCCGGTGGGCGGACGCCGGCAGGGTCGCGACCCATCGCGACGACAGCGGCCGCCGCCTCATCGACGGCCGCGATCTGGCCGCCTTCTCCGTCGAGGTGGCGCAGACCGGCACCGGTGAGGACGACGCCTCGTACACCTCCGCCCGCAACGCCTTCCCGGGCATCGTCACCGCCGTGAAACTCGGCGATGTCGCCGCCCAGGTCGAGATCCAGGCCGGTCCGCACCGGCTGGTCTCCCTGCTGACCCGGGAGGCGGTGGAGGAACTGGGACTGGAGGTCGGCATGCAGGCCACCGCCCGCGTGAAGTCCACCAGCGTGCACATCGACCGCTCCTGAAGGCCCCGACCGCTCCCGTACCCCCGCGGTGGCGTCCGCCCGCAGCACCAGGCCGGCTCCCCACCGTCCACCGCGGCAGCACCACAGCCGGACCGCGCCCCGTCCCCACCGGCCGGCTGCTCCTCCCAGCGGCGTCGCCCGTCCACGGCGCGGCTTTTCCCGTCCGCTCGGACGACCCCCTCGTCCCGCGTCACAAGGAGTCCCGCCCATGTCCCCGTTCCTCACCGGCCGCCGCGCCGCCGCCGCGGTGGTGACCGCCGCCCTCCTCGTCCCGCTCGCCGCCTGCGGCAAGGGCGACGCCGAGACGGACAAGGGTGCCGAGAAGTCCGGCGGCAAGTCCGCCGAGACGCAGCTGACCGTGCTCGCCGCCTCCTCGCTCACCGACGTCTTCAAGAAGGCCGGCGCGGCGTACGAGAAGGACCACCCGGGCACCAGGGTGAACTTCTCCTTCGCCGGCTCCCAGGAGCTCGCCGCCCAGGTCAAGCAGGGCGCCCCCGCCGACGCGCTGGTCACCGCCGACACCAAGACCATGGACGGGCTGAAGGCGGACGCCGGAAGCCCGACCGTCATCGCCCACAACCGCCTGGTCATCGTCACCGGCGAGGGCAACCCGAAGAAGGTCCACACCCTCAAGGACCTCACCGACCGCAAGCTGAAGGTCGTGCTCGCCGCCCCCGAGGTGCCGGTCGGCCGCTACGGCAAGCAGGTCCTGGACGCCCAGAAGCTCAAGGTCACCCCGGTCTCGCAGGAGCCCAACGTCCGCGCCGTCCTCGGCAAGGTCGAAATGGGCGAGGCGGACGCCGGCCTGGTCTACAAGACGGACGCCGCCACCGCGCCGAAGAAGGTCGACGCGATCGACATCCCCGACGACCAGAACGCCGTCGCCGCCTACCCGGCCGCGACCCTGAAGACCTCGCAGCACGCCGCCGCCGCGGCCGCCTTCGTGAGGTGGCTGAGCACCCCCGAGGCCCAGAAGATCCTGCAGAACGCGGGCTTCCAGAAGCCGTGACGGGGTTCCGCGCGCACGGGGCTGCCCGGCTCGGGGCAGCGGACGGCCCCGTGCGCGCCACCGGGGCCGGCCCGCCCCGGCCGGCCCGCCCCGCACCGACCCCAGGACCGACGATGAGACGCTCCCGCACCCCGGCCACGCCCGCAGCGGCCCGGCCCGCGGCCGCCCGGCGCCGCACGCCCGGCGCCCGTACCCCCGTCGCGCTCGCCGTGCCCGCGCTGCTCGCCGTCGCGTTCCTGCTGATGCCGCTGCTCGGCATCCTCGCCCGCACCACCTGGAGCGACCTCGGCACCCATCTGACCAGTCCCGGCGTCACCGAGGCGCTCGGCCTCTCCCTGCTGGTCTCCTTCTGGGCGCTGGGCCTGTCCCTGCTGCTCGGCGTGCCGCTGGCCTGGCTGCTGGCCCGGGTCGACTTCCCCGGCAAGGCAGTGGTCCGCTCGCTGGTGCTGCTGCCGATGGTGCTGCCGCCGACCGTCGGCGGTGTCGCCCTGCTGCTCGGCTTCGGCCGCCGCGGACTGCTCGGCCCCTGGCTGGAGGGCACCTTCGGCGTCGTCCTGCCGTTCCACACCTCGGGCGCGGTGGTCGCCGCCACCTTCGTCGCGATGCCGTTCCTGGTCATCAGCCTGGAGGGCACGCTCGCCGGCCTGCGCCCCAGCTACGAGGAGACCGCGGCCTCCCTCGGCGCGTCCCCGGTCCGCGTCTTCACCACCGTCACCCTCCCCATGGTCGCCCCGGGCCTGGCCGCCGGCGCCGCGCTCACCTGGGCCCGGGCACTCGGCGAATTCGGCGCCACCATCACCTTCGCCGGCAACCTGCCCGGCACCACCCAGACCCTTCCGCTCCAGGTCTACCTGCTGCTCCAGGACTCCCCGGAGGCCGCCACCTCGGTCTCCCTGCTGCTGCTCGTCATCGCCATGGCCGTGCTGATCTGCCTGCGCGGCCGCTGGACCGGCGCGACGCCCGCCGGCCGTACGCCGCGCACCGCGCCGGCCGCCGACGAGACCGAGCCGCCCGGAACCACCGGCGGCGACCCACCAGTGGTGACGGACCGTCAGGAGCCAGCCGTCACGGAACCGCACCGGGACCGCTGGCCGCTGCACGCCGAGGTCACCGGCTTCACCGCACTGACCCTGGACGCCGGACCCGGCACCACCATCGCCGTCGTCGGACCCAACGGCGCCGGCAAGACCACCCTGCTGCGCGCCCTGCTCGGACTCACCCGGCGCGCCCACGCCACCCTGCGCCTCGGTGACACCGACGTCACCGCCCTGCCCCCGCACCACCGCGGGGTCGCCTGGGTCCCCCAGGACGGTGCGCTCTTCCCGCACCTGAGCGCCCTGAGCAACACCGCCTACGGCCTGCGGGCGCACGGTGTCCCGCGCGCCGAGGCCCGCCGGGCCGCCCAGGGCTGGCTCGACCGGCTCGGCGTCGGTCACCTCGCCCACCGCCGGCCCGCCCAGCTCTCCGGCGGCCAGGCCCAACGCGTCGCGCTGGCCCGGGCCTTGGCCGCCCGTCCCCGCCTGCTGCTGCTCGACGAACCGCTGGCCGCCCTCGACCAGACCACCCGCGCCCACGTCCGGCATGCGCTGCGCGGCCATCTCGCGGGCTTCGACGGGGTCTGCCTGCTCGTCACCCACGACCCCGTCGAGGCGGTCTCGCTCGCCGACCGGGTCCTCGTCCTCGACGACGGCCGCGCCCTCCAGGACGCCCCGCCCGCCGAGGTCACCCGGCATCCCCGCTCGCCCTGGGTCGCCCGGATGCTGGGCCGCAACGCCTGGCCCGGCACCGCCACCGGCGACGGCCTCGCGCTCGCCGGCGGCGGGCACCTCGTCGTCGCCGACCGCCTGCCCGAGGGCGTCCGGGCGCTGGCGGTGATCGCGCCCGAGGCGGTCTCCGTCCACCTCGACAAACCCGCCGGCAGCCCCCGCAACGTCTGGCCCGGCACCGTACGGGAAATCACCTCGGCGGGCAGCCGGCTGCGGATCCTCATCACCTCCCCGCACGCCCCCGACCTCGTCGCCGAGATCACCCCCTCGGCCGCCCTCGAACTCGGCCTGGCCGACGGGGTACCGGTGTGGACCGGCATCAAGGCCACCGAGGTCTCGCTGGTGACGCTCTAGCCGACGACCGTGGTCCCGCTGCCTCAGCGGTGTTCCGCGGCCGCCGGCTCCAGCACGAACACCGGGATCTCGCGGGTCGTCTTCTTCTGATAGGCGTCGTAATCCGGGAACGCCTCCACCGCCCGCCCCCACCACACGGCCTTCTCCTCGCCGCTGACCTCACGGGCCGTCATGTCCCGGCGGACCGGGCCGTCCTGGAGCTCCACCCGGGGGTCGGCGACGACGTTGTGGTACCAGAGGGGGTTCTTGGGCGCGCCGCCCAGGGACGCCACCACGGCGTACGTCCCCTCGTGCTCGACCCGCATCACCGGGGACTTGCGGATCTTGCCGCTCCGGGCGCCGCGGGTGGTCAGGACCACGACCGGCAGCCCACGGATCGTCGTGCCCCGCGTCCCGCCGGAGCTCTCGTACTCCTCGACCTGCTCCCGGACCCACGGCGTCGGGCTCGGTTCGTACTCACCCTGAAGAGGCATCCGCCCGTCCTCTCTTGCTGTACGGCGGTCATGGCACCGGCAGCGGCGCACCGCGGTTCCGCGGCCGCCCCTGACCTTCGCTCAACCACCGTGGCGGACGCAATCATCCCGGCCGCCCCGTCGTGTCCCGGCGGGCGGCGGAGGTGGAACGACCGGGGCCCGGTTCCGCGCACCGTTCGGTGCGCGGAACCGGGCCCCGCGAGGACGGCCGGAGGTCAGGACACCAGCGCAACCGCCCTGAGGCTCCTCCGGTGCTGCTCGGCCCAGTTGGTCAGCGCCGCCTCACAGGCGTGGTCGAGATGGCGCAGCCCGCTCAGGTCCAGCTCCACGTCCCGGTGGGCGGGCAGCGTTTCGAGCTGGTCGAGGATCTTGGGCAGCCGCAGGAAGGTGGCGTTGCCGACCGCGCGCACCAGCACCGGCTGCTCCTCGTCCTCCGGGGTCTCGATGTCCAGGTGGACGTGCGAGGTCTCCCAGGCCGTCTTCGCGATCGCCAGCAGCAGACCGATCAGCACCCCCTCGAACATGTTCACCGTGACGATGGCGAGCGCGGTGACCAGCAGCACCACGGCCTCCCCGCGGTGCTCGCGCCACAGCGGCCGCCATGCCTTCAGCGGCAGCAACTTCCAGCCCGCGTGGATCAGTACGCCCGCCAGCGCCGCCACCGGGACGATGCCCAGCGCGGCCGGGAAGGCCGCGGCGAACACCAGCAGCCAGACCCCGTGCAGCACCCGGGACGCCTTGGTGCGGGCCCCCGCCTGGACATTGGCGGCACTGCGCACGATCACCGCGGTCATCGGCAGCGCGCCGAGCAGGCCGCACACGGTGTTGCCGGCGCCCTGGGCCATCAGCTCCTTGTCGTAGTCGGTCTTCGGCCCGTCGTGCAGCCGGTCCACCGCCGCCGCACTGAACAGCGATTCGGCGGAGGCGATCAGTGCGAAGGCGAGGACCGTGCCCAGCACGCCGACCTCGGTGAGCCGGCTCAGATCCGACATGCCCGGTGGCTGGATCGCGTCCAGCAGCCCGCTGACCCGGACCCGGGCGACCGGCAGGTCCAGCGCCCAGACCGCGGTGGTGGCGAGCGCCACCGCGACCAGCGGCGCCGGGAGCACCCGGGCGCCGCGCCGCCAGCGCGGCCACAGGATCAGCACGGCGACGGTCCCGGCGCCGACCGCGAGCGCGGACAGCGCGGTGCCGGAGCCGACGGTGGCGGCGGCCAGCGCCGGTACGCCGCCGAGGTTGGCCAGTCCGCTGCCCGGCGCCTTGGCGTCCGTGAGGGCGTAGACCTGACCGGCGATCAGCACCAGGCCGATGCCGGCCAGCATGCCCTGGACGACGGCGACCGAGATCGCCCGGAACCAGCGGCCCAACTTCAGTGCGCCCATGGCCAGTTGGAGTATCCCGGCCGCCAGCACCAGGGCACCCAGCGTCCCGATGCCGTACTCCTTGACGGCCTCGAAGACCAGCACGGTCAGACCCGCGGCCGGGCCGCTGACCTGCAGGCTGCTGCCGGGGAGCAGCCCGGTGAGCAGACCGCCGACGACACCGGTGACCAGGCCGAGTTCGGCCGGTGCGCCGGAGGCGACGGCCACCCCGACGCACAGCGGGACGGCCACCAGGAAGACCACCAGGGAGGCGGTGAAGTCGGCGCGGAAGGACGCCGCGCGGGAGGAGAGCAGTCGCTTCATCGTCGTCCCCGCGCTCACAGCGGAAGGAACAGGTCGGAGGCCGGGTGATGGGCCACGACCAGGCCGGTGTGCACTTCGTAGAACCAGCCGTGCAGGTTCACCTCGCCGGCCGCCAGCCGCTCCTGCACACAGGGGTACTCGCGCAGCCGGGCGACCTGTTGGCGCACGTGCTGCTGGACCGCGGCGGCGACCGTCGGCTCGGGGTCCTCGGGCAGTTCGTCGGAGAGCGCCTGGGCCAGCCAGTCGCGAACGGCCGGCGCACCGGTCAGGTCCTCGCCGCGGGCCTTGGCGCCGACCGCGCCGCAGTGCGAATGACCGCAGACCACGATGTCGGCGACCCGCAGCACCCGCATCGCGTACTCGATGGTGGCGGCCTCCGCGCACGCCGCCATGTCGTCGCGGTAGACGGGCACGGCGTTGCCGGCGGTGCGCAGTTCGAACAGTTCGCCCGGACGCGCCCCGGTGATCAGGGACGGTACGACCCGGGAGTCGGAGCAGGTGATGAAGAGGGCGAGGGGGGACTGGCCGGACGCGAGCCGGCCGTAGGTCTCCTGCTCCTCACGTCGCTCGGCGATACGGGCCGTCAGGCTCCGGGCATGCTGGATGAAGGTTTCCACGAGGAGGTCTCCTGCTGGTGAGTGGTGCCACTGTGGGGGTGGTGGCGGGAACGTGCGAGGTGCGGCGGGTGGTGCAGGCCACCACGGCCGCGCTCAGCAGCGGAAGACGCAGTGCAGGACGGGGAACGGGGCCGGTCTCGAAGCGGCCCGGGTGGAACTGCCCGCGGCCGGACCGCCGGACCCGCCGGCGGACGACATCACCGGCGGGGCGTCCGCGCCGGACGGCGGCAGCGGGCGGCCGGCGTGCCGGGGCACGCCGGCGGAGGTGCGCGCGCTGCCCCGGGGCGCACCGCGCTCGGCGTCCCGTTTGGTCTTCTCCTCGTCGGAGTCGGAGTCGGAGCCGGGCTTGACGGCAGGCGGGGCGCCCGCGGGCTTGGCGACGGGGGCGGCGAACGTGGCGGTCGCACCGGCGCCGGCGCCCACCGCGCCCAGCAGGAAGGCCAGTACGACGGCGACGGCGATCAGGGCGCCCCGGAGCAGGCCGCGCACCGGTATGCAGGGTGTGCCGCGGTCCTTCCGCATCCTCGCCCCCCGTCGCAGGTCCATGGGCCTACAGCTTCTCCTCACAGTGCAGCATCCAGGTTTCCGGCATGAAAACGAGAAATGACGCCATGTTTCGAGATTTCTCCTGGTGCACTCGTGCACCATCCGCCCGGCGTATCCGTGCACCGTCCGCCGGGCGTACCCGTGCACCGTCCGCCGGGCGCACGGGCGTTCACGTGCGGCCGGCTTCGGTACGGGCGGCCGCTCGCTGCGCGCGGTCGGTGCGCGGCGTCCGGGCCGACCAGCCCACGGCGGGCAGCACCGCCAGCGCCAGGACCCCGCCGGCCAGCGCCAGGACCGGGTAACCGCCCGCCGCCACGACCAGCCCCGACGACAGTCCGCCGGCCGCACCGGCGCCCGCGATGCCGACGTCGACCAGGCCCTGGACCGCGGCGCGCCGCTCGGGCGGCAGGGCGTCGGTGACCATGGCCGTGCCGCTGACCAGCCCGGTGTTCCAGCCCAGGCCGAGCAGCACCAGCGCGGTGGCGAGCAGCGGGACCGAGTGCGGCGGCGCCGTCGCGGCGAGCACGCCGGCCGCCAGCAGCAGCGGGCCCGACGCGGCGGCGATCCACCGCCGGCCGTACCGGTCGACGAGCAGTCCGGTGAGTGGCGAGGGCAGGAACATGGCCGCCACGTGCAGGGCGATCACCAGCCCGGCGGCCTGCGGGTCCGAGCCGTGCGCCAGCATGTGGACCGGCGTCATCGTCATCACCGCGATCATCACGAGCTGGGTGAGGACCATGACCGCGGTGCCGGCCACCAGGCCGCGCCGCTGCGCACCGCCCAACGGAAGCCCCGGCGCGGGGACTTCGTCCGGTGCGGCGTCCGCCCGCTCCGGCTCGGCGGCGAGCCTCGCGGCCAGCCGGAGCGGATCGGGCCGCAGCAGCGCGGCCAGCACCGCCGCCGCCGCGGCGAACGCCGCGAAGGCCAGCAGGAACGGCCCGGCCAGCCGGGGGATGCCCCAGGCGTGCGCCAGGTCGCCGGTCCACGTCACCAGGTTGGGGCCGGCCACCGCGCCGAGCGTGGTGGCGAACAGCACCGTGCTCACCGCGCGTCCGCGCCGCGCGGGGGAGGCCAGATCGGCGCCCGCGTAGCGCGCCATGAGGTTGGTCGCGGTGCCCGCCCCGTAGACCAGCAGGGCCCCGCACAGCAGCGCGGCGCTCCCGACGGCTGCCGCCACGACCACCCCGAGGCTGCCCAGCGCCGCGGCGCCGTACCCGAGGGCGAGCCCGGGGCGCCGGCCCCAGCGGCGGCACAGCCGGCCGATCCCGGCCGCGCCGAACGCGGCCCCGGCGGTGAACAGCGCACTGGGCACGCCCGCCAGACCTGTCGAGCCGAACATGTCCTCGGCGAGCAGCGCGCCGACGGTGATGCCCGCGGCGAGCCCGGCCCCGCTGAGGATCTGGGCCGCCACCAGGACGGCCAGGACGCGCCGTTGTTCCGGTCTCTCGTGCATGACCTGCGAACCCCTATACCGGTGCCGGCGGCTTCAGCGCCGCGATGTCCGCGAGCGGCATGTCCAGCTGTCGGTGCAGGAAGCGCACGATCGTCCAGTGCGGCAGTGCCCCCTCGTCGAACGGCCCGAACTCCGCGCAGTACAGCGGGATCCAGCGCAGCGCCTCCTCGATGACCTGCTCGCGCCCCGGCTCGCGCTGGTAGTCCTCGTAGGCGATGCTGCGGTGCTCGATGAAGTACCGCCCGGGCAGCCGCTGCTCGCACAGCTCGCGGTACTCCCGGGTCTGCAGGATGAGGTAGTGCCAGATCTCGTCGATGTCCTGCTCGACCGGGAGGAACAGTCCGCCGAGCCGGTCGCGGTAGCGCGAGACCAGGTAGAGGTACCGCAGGCATTCGGTGACCTGCCGTGCCACGAACTCCCGCGGGGCCTCGCTGCGGGCGGCGAAATGGTCGATGACCTCGGTGTGCAGCGCCTGACCGAGCAGGTCCCGGAGGGCGTCGGCGGATATCGGCGGGCGGCTGGTCATGGGTCTCCTGTGCGGGTGCGGACGGGCGGGTGGAGAGGGGGGTGCGGATCAGTCGGCGTCGACGAGCCAGGCGTACTTCCCCGACTTCCCGATGGGGACGTGGGCCTGGTGCACCGGCCGGCAGCGCCGCCCGGTGAGCTCACCGACGGCGTCCTCCAGCGCGGCGGACTCGGCGCCCCCGACGGGCACGCCGTGGAAGGTGGTGTACGCCAGCAGGGCCTCGCCGGGGCCGGTCAGCTGCAGCTGGTAGACGAACACGTCCGGGGAGATCTCGCCGATGCACCGGTCGAGGTCGCCCTGGGCGACCGGCCCGTTCGGTGTCGGCAGCAATTCCTTCCGGCGGCCGCAGAATTGGGTGATCCGGTCCGGGTCCGGGGTGCCGTCCAGGGTGCGGACGCAGTCGCCCGAGCGGTAGCGGATCAGCGGCATGAAGGGGTTGCGCACACTGGAGACGACGAGTTCGTGGATCGTGCTGCCCGCGGCGACCGGATGGAGCTCCACGCTCATCCCGTCGAGGTACGGCCGGTACCTGCCGCGCCGGTCGCTGTAGTAGAGGTAGCCGAGCTCGGTGCTGCCGAAGAGGTCGATGACCGGGCAGTCGAAGTGCTGGGCCAGGAAGCGGCGGACGTTGAGCGGGGTGTACTCGTAGGCGTGGATGATGCTGGCGGGCGGCGGGAAGGCGTCCCACAGCCTCCATTCCGCGACCTTCCGCAGCAGATGCGCCAGGTGGTAGCCGGAGCAGTCGAGGTGGTACGAGCCCTGCGGATGCGACTGCCGGGCCGCCTCGATCTCCTGGAGCATCCGCACCACCTCGTCGCGTTCCCAGCGCGCGGGGTCGAGCCGCAGGTTGAGGTAGCAGGTGCGGTCGTCCAGCCACCGGTCCTCGAAGGAGGGCACCGGGGCCGGCGGTACGCCGCGCCGGGCCGCACCGACCCGGGCCACGTGCTCGGTCGCCAGCACGGTGGTGAGCGAGACCCGCCGGCAGCCCGACTCCCAGGTCCCGGCGATGTCCGGATGCTCGCTCCAGAGCCGGTAGTAGGAGTGCAGCAGGAAGTACGGGGGCCGGATCAGCTGCATCCGGGCGTGGTTGGTGCCCGTGGAGAGTACGTATTCCGCCTCGCCGGCTTCCAGGGCCGCGGCCAGCCGGGGGGTCATCCAGTTCTCCGGGAAGCCGCGGGCGATGTCCGGTTTGTCGAGGACCGGGAAATAGCCCTTCGCCAGTGAGGCGCGGTAGAGCGGTATGTCGCGGATCTGCTCGATGACCTCGGCGGTCGGCTGACCATCCATGGAACCCTCGTCATGGCTCGGAGGAGAAGGGGAGTGCCCGCGGGGACGGGGCGCGGCGCCCGGGGGCGGGCCGGCGGCGGCGGGGGGAGTGCCGCGGCCGTCGCTCGCTCCCGGGCGCCGGGGAGTGCCGGAGGACGGTCAGGAGATACAGCCGGCCTTGGGGGCGGCGCTGATGCAGCCGGCCTTGGGCGCGGCGCTGATGCAGCCCTCCTTCGCCGCCTGGGAGGCGGAGTTGGCGGCCAGCCAGCTGCGCCACACGTCGTCCTGGGCCATCTTCTTGATGAGCTGCTCCATGGGAACCTCCGGTGAGAGTGCGGAAGACGGTCCGGCATCGGCGCTGACCTGCGCCGATGCCGCACACAGAAAGTAAAAGGCTAGCCAAGCAAATGTCAATGAAAGGCAATGCGGGGGCGGTCTGAAGCGGCTTCGGCGCGCCAACTTTGGCGGGATACCGCCGAGATGGCCCGCGACCGGAACTACCTGACGGGCAGTCAGCCCTGCCCGGTCCCGCCCGGCCGGGTCCGGTCGGCGCCTTGCGCCATCCGGCCGACGCCGATCGGGGGACCTGCCGGGCGGGCGCGCGGCGCGCGGCCGTACCCGGGGAACGCTCACCACCGGCCACCCAGGCCCGTCGCACACCGGTTGCCGCACCAGGGGAGTGAAGCCGTGCACATTCTGCTCATCGCCGGCGCCTTCAACAGCCTGACCCAGCGCGTCCACGCCGAACTCGGCGACCGCGGACACCGGGTCGGCGTGGAACTGGTGACTGCGCACACCCCGCTGCTCGACGTGGTACGCCGGCACGCCCCCGATCTGATCGTGGCGCCCATGCTCACCACGGCCGTCCCCCGGGAGGTGTGGTCCGCCCACACCTGTCTGATCGTGCACCCCGGCCCGGTCGGCGACCGCGGCCCGTCCTCCGTGGACTGGGCGGTGCACCTGGGCGCGGACACCTGGGGCGTGACCGTCCTGCAGGCCAACGACGAGATGGACGCCGGCGACATCTGGGCCTCGGCGAGCTGCCCGGTCCCCGAGGTGGGCAAGAGCGACCTGTACCGCAACGAGATCGCCGACGCGGCCGTCGAGGCGGTGCTCACCGCCGTCGAGCGCTTCGCCTCCGGCACCCACCGCCCGCAGCCCCAGGCCACCCTGCCCGAGGGCGCGCGAACCGGCCGTCCCCGGCCGCCGTTCCGTCAGGACCTGCGCCGGATCGACTGGCGGTCCGACCCCACCGCCACCGTCGTACGCACCCTCCGCGCCGCCGACTCCCGGCCCGGCGTGCGCGACGAACTCCTCGGCGGCACCTGGATGTTGCACGGCGGGCACCCCGAGGACACCCTGCGCGGCCGGCCGGGTGAACTGCTCGCCACCCGGTGCGGCGCGATCTGCCGGGCGACGGCCGACGGCGCGGTGTGGATCCCCGAACTCCGGGCGCCGCGCAAGGCGGGGGAGCCCGGCACCGTCAAGCTCCCCGCCACCCTCGCGCTGGGCGACCGTCTGCCGCCGCTCCCCGAGCTCCCGGCCCCGCTCGACGCGGGCGACGCGCCCCGTACCTGGAGCGACATCCGCTACCGCGAGGACGGCCCGGCCGGTTTCCTGGAGTTCTCCTTCCCGGGCGGGGCGATGAGCACCGACCACTGCCGGCGGCTGCTCGCCGCCTACCGCCACGCCTGCACCCGGCCCACCTCCGTGCTGGTCCTGGGCGGCCGCCGGGACTTCTTCTCCAACGGCATCCACCTCAATGTGATCGAGGCCGCGGCCGACCCCGCCGAGGAGTCCTGGGCCAACCTCAACGCCATGGACGACCTCGTGGAGGCCGTACTGACCACCACCGACCGACTGGTGGTCGCCGCGCTCGGCGGCAATGCCGCGGCCGGCGGGGTGATGCTGGCGCTCGCCGCCGACGAGGTGTGGTGCCGCTCGGCCGCGGTGCTCAACCCGCACTACCGGCTGATGGGGCTCTACGGCTCGGAGTACTGGACCTACACCCTGCCCCGCCGGGCCGGGCGCGAGGCGGCCGAACGGCTCACCGCCCGCGCCCTGCCGGTCACCGCCGCGACCGGGCGGCGGCTCGGCCTGGTGGACGAGGCCGTCGAGTGCCCCGCGCAGGACTTCCCGCGCCGGACCACCGAACTGGCGCGGCGGCTGGCGGCCTCGCCGGCGGTCCAGTCGCGGATCGCCGCCAAGAAGGACGCCCGGGAACGGGACGAGGCACAGCGGCCGCTCGCCGCCTACCGGGAGCACGAACTCGCCCGGATGCACGAGATCTTCTTCGATCCGGACCAGCCGTACCACGCCCTGCGCCGCGCGTTCGTCCGCAAGGAGCTGCCGGCCGGCACCCCCACGCACCTCAACCCGGGTGCTTCCGCGGGGGCCTGAGGCGCGGCGCAGGGCGCCGGCCGTCGTCAGGGCGCGGGCTGGTACTTGTATCCGATACCGAAGACCGTGCGGATCGAATCGCGCAGGCCCGGCCCCAGACGTCTGCGCAGCCGGGCGATGTGCACGTCGACGGTACGGGTGCTCGATTGGCAGCTCGGCCAGACCGCGGCCATCAGCTGCTCCCGGGTGAAGGCCCGCTGGGGATGCCGTACGAGATGCGCCAGCAGGTCGAATTCGAGCTTGGGCAGGCCGAGTTGGCGGCCCTTGATGAAGACCGTGCGGGCGGCGTTGTCGATCTGGATCGGCTCCGGGCGGGGGGCCGGTCCGGCCGCCGGCTCCTCGGGACGGGGCGGGGCGTCACCCGGCGGGGCCAGGATGATGTGCACCTCGTCCGAGGGCAGCCGGTGCACCGAGACCGGCTCCAGGGAATGCAGGGTCAGTTGCCAGGTGCCGTCCGGGAGACGGTCGACCGCCAGGGGTGGCCCTTCGCCGGGCCCGGCCATTACCGGGCGGCCGAAGTCGGCGTCCGGTCGCAACGCAAGCGGGGTCGTCGAGGAGTTCATAAACATGATCTGGGCCCATTCCTCTTGCAAAGCAGGCGTGTACGGACAGACATGGCGGTGCTCGACGTTCGAAGGGTGCTGAGGTGCTGTGCAGCCATCGCGACGTTGATCCGGTGGTGGGGCGTGGTGGCGAACAGGCACGTGGGAGGCGGCTGCGCCCAACGGGGGCAATCGCTCCGTCCGTGCCACGAGAACGTTCGCGCCCATGCCCGTACTTCGGCCATGACGTGGTGCGTGGCCACGGCCGCCGGTCGGAACGAACGCTACATGTGATCGCGCGGTTCCGGAAAGTAGCTTCCGCTAATTTCGGTTGCTCTTGAGTCGAATCCGTGCTTGCGGCCTGCCGACTCCCGCGTGGGTCCGCCGTGTTGTGACCGGCCCCGGGACGTCGTTTCGTTCAACGAAGGTGCGAAAAACCGCCGGAAGCTGAGCGGGCGTCATCAGCGTGACAGTCGTTTGCGCCTGGAAGTGCGCCGCGAAGACGTTCGGAGCGGTGTCCGCACCCCGTGCGCGGTGACTTCTCGGCCCGGGAACCGGTCCCCGTTCGGCATGGCCGGAAATCGCGGGCGAACTGGCCGAGACGTGGGAGGCGTCGGGTGCATGGAGGGGTCCCGTCCGGCAAGGCCGGCGGCCGTCGCGGGGTGTCGGGCGGGCGAGTGGTGCGCGATGCGGAGGGGTAGGGCGCCAACGGCCTCCACTTGTGGAGGGTGCGTGAACGCCTGAATATGCCAATTAAATGCGCAGCGGCCGGACGGGGGGCTCGAAGTGAAGGGTTCCCGGGGTAGTTGGCCGGAAAGTGGTTTCCTCTTCAATCTCTTTCTCTTCGTCAGAGCAAAAGGGTGCGGAACCAGATATTCCAGGCGACTGTTTTCCTGGCGAGTTGATGATGAGTAGGGTGTGGCCCGCTGCTGCTCGACCGGTGGCAGGACCAGCTGAATTCGGCGCGGCTGGAATGCGGTGTGGCGGATGACGCCTTCGTGACCGGGAGGGGACCATGGCGGCCGGCTCTTTCGAGGGGCAGTACGTGTGGAGTCCGGCGGCCGACGACCGGGCACTGGCCCGGGCCTGCATGGACGTCACCGCCGGGCGGTACCTGAGCGCGCACGACGTCCTGAAGGAGGCCCGCGACGACTTCGAGGTGCGCGCCCACCGCTCGCTGGTCCTGGCCTCCGTCGCCGCCGACTCCGACCTCGCCGAGCGCTGGCTGGCCGAGGAGCCCGGTCCGGAGGCCGCGCTGCTGTGGGCCCGGGTGGCCATGGTCCGGGCGCTGCGCATGGCCGACGCCGGTGACCGGCGGCAGGGCGCGCTGGCGCGGATCGCCCGGACGGCGTGCGACCGGGCCGCGAAACTGCTGCCCGAGGACCCCACCCCCTGGGTCGCCCAGCTGGCGCTGACCCGCCTCGACCGCCCCCTGGACCCCGCGCCCCAAGGGCTGCTGACCGCGCCGCCCGGCCCCTGGTACCTCTTCGCCCACATCCTCCGGCTCGACCCCTGGCACCGCGAGGCGCACCACCGCTTCCTGTCCTTCTTCTTCCCCCGCTACGGCGGCTCGTCCAGCGCGAGCTGGGACGTCGCCGCGTTCCTCAGCCAGCGGGCACCGGTCACCTCGCCGCTGCGGCTGCTGCCGCTGGTGGCCCTGGTCGAGGACTACAACCCCGCGGCACCGCTCGCCGACCGCACCTGGGAACAGCCGCAGTGGATCAGCGCGGCGCTGAACATCTACCGCAACTGGTTGCCGCAGGTGCCCGGCCACCGTTTCACCCCGGTGCTCGATCTGGCCTATCTGGCGCACGCGTTGTACATGGCGAAACACGAATTCGAGGCGCGCGAAGTCCTCACGGCGATGGGGCCGTACGCCTCCCGCATGCCCTGGAGCGCATTCGGCGACCCCGCGGAGCAATTGTCGAAGGCGAGGCGTTCCTGCGGCCTCCCGGTACCGCACGACACCTGATGCAGTAAATTCCCCCCAGAAAGGTTGCGGTTGTGTCCGAGCGCACGTCGATAACCCGCTCGAAATCCCCCCGCCCGGCCGAGCCGGTCACCCTCGATGACGATGCCACTCTGCACGCCATGGGCTATCCGCGGAAACTCACCCGAAGATTCCGCGCGTTCGACAATTTCGCCATCTCCTTCACCATCATCAACATCATCTCCGGGATCTTCTCGTCCTTCGGATTCGGCATGAACGCGGGCGGCCCGCGGATCCTGATCTTCGGCTGGATCGGGGTGTCGGTCATGGTGCTGTTCGTCGGCGCCGCGATGGGTGAGATCGCCTCCGCCTACCCGACCAGCGGCGCGCTCTACTTCTCGGCCGGCAAGCTGGCCAAGCGGCACCAGGGCGCCTGGTCCTGGTACACGGGCTGGCTGAACTTCGTCGGCCAGGTCGGCGGCACCGCCGCCACCAACTTCGCGGCCGCCACCTTCATCCAGGCGTTCGTCGCGATGCAGTGGCCCGCCTACAAGCCGACGCCGCAGCAGACCGTCGTCATCACCGCCGCCATCCTGCTCGTCCAGGCGCTGGCGAACACGTACACGGTCCGGCTGGTTGCACTGGTGAACCGGATTTCCGTCTGGTGGCTGCTGATCGGCATGGTGGTGATCGTCGGTGCGCTCACCTTTGTTCCGGACCATCACCAATCGCCCTCGTTCGCCACGCACTTCGTCAACAACACCGGCTTCACCAACGCGATGTACGGCGGAATGCTGGGACTGCTCGTCACCAGCTGGACCTTCACCGGTTTCGACGGCAGTTTCCACATGTCCGAAGAAACCGTGAAGGCAACGGTCAACGCGCCCCGCGGCATCATGCGGGCCATCACCTGCTCCGCGATCACCGGGCTGCTCCTCATGCTCGCCCTGGTCTATGCGATTCGTGACTACGGCCATGCGGCGGGCGCCGAGGCGCCGCCGGTGCAGATTCTCATCGACGCGCTCGGCCAAAGCACCGCGAAGTTCCTGCTGTTGATCGTCATCGGCGCGATGCTGTTCTGCGGCCTGGCCAACATGACCAGCAATACCCGGCAGATCTTCGCGTTCTCCCGGGACGGGGCGATGCCCGGCTCCCGCTGGTGGCATTCGGTGTCCGCCCGCACCCGCACCCCCGTCAAGGCGGTCTGGCTCGCGGCGGCCTGCCCGCTGGTGCTGGTGCTGCCCGGCTGGTGGTCGCACACCGCCTTCACCGCGGTGGTGAGCGTCAACGTCGTCGGTCTGTTCCTCGCCTACGCCGTGCCGATCTTCCTGCGGCTGCGGCTCGACGACTTCCAGGCCGGGCCCTGGCACCTGGGCCGCTACGGCAAGCCGGTCGCGGCGATCGCGGTGATCTGGATCCTGATCAGCAACGTGCTGTTCATGCTCCCGCAGGCGTCCCCGATCACCCCCGCCTCCTTCAACTACGCACCCCTCGCGCTGGCCGTGGTGCTCGTCATCGCCACCGTCTGGTGGTTCGCCACCGCCCGCCGGCGCTTCCAGGGCCCGGTCAGCTACGGCCGCCCGGACGAGGTCGCCGCGATGGACCTCATCTAGGACGCGAGGGACCTCCGCCCCGCCGCCCCCGACTCCCGCTGCCCCCACCGGAAGGACCCGATCACCCGTCATGCCCGCCATCGACGAACTCACCGTCACCACCGCCACGCCGGACGACTGGCAGCAGGTGGTGCAATGGGCCGCCGACGAGGAGTGGAACCCCGGCCGTGACGACACCGCCTGCTTCCACCCCACCGACCCGGACGGCTTCTTCCTGGGCCGCCGCGGCACCCGGACCGTCTCCGCGGTCTCCGTCGTCAACTACTCCGCGTCCTACGCCTTCCTCGGCTACTACCTCGTCCACCCCGACCTCCGCGGACAGGGGCTGGGCCTGGCGACCTGGCGCGCCGCCTTCCCGCACGCCGGTGCCCGGACCGTCGGCCTCGACGCGGTCCCGGCCCAGCAGGCCACCTACCGGCGGGCGGGATTCACCCCCGCCCACGAGACCATCCGCTACGGCGGGCGCCCCGGCCGTCCCGGCACCCCGCCGTCACCCGAGGTCGTCCCCGTCACCGGCTCCCACCTCGACGCGCTCGCCGCCTACGACCGGCGCTGCTTCCCCGCCGACCGGCGGGGCTTCCTCACCCGCTGGCTCACCGCCCCCGGGCACACCGCCCTGGCGTACCTGCGCGACGGCGAGATCGCCGGCTACGGCGTGCTGCGCCCGGCCCGCACCGGCCACCGCATCGGCCCGCTCCTCGCCGACACCGACCGGGTCGCCGAGGCGCTCTTCGACGCCCTGGTGGCCACCCTCGCCCCCGCCGACGAGGTCTGGCTCGATGTCCCCGGCCCCCGCTCCGGCGCCCACGCCCTGGCCACCGGCCGCGGCCTGGCCCCCCGCTCCCACACCGTCCGCATGTACACCGGCCCGGTCCCCCCGACGGACCAGCACCGCACATACGGCGTAACGAGCCTGGAACTGGGCTGACCGACCGTCCACCGGGCGCCCCGGCGGGGGCGCCCGGACGGTTCAGGCGCCCACGGTGCCGTCGATGCCCTCGCGGAGGAGATCGGCATGGCCGTTGTGGCGGGCGTATTCGTGGATGAGGTGCAGCATGACCAGCCGCAGCGAGACGTGTTCGCCCCAGCGGGGCTGGTAGCCCGTGACGTCGAGGGACGGGGCCTGCTGCTCGATGCGGCGGGAGTGCGCCACCTCCTCCTGCCAGGCGGCGAACGCCTCGGCGCCGGTGGAGCCGCTCGGGTCGTAGGCCGCCTGGTAGTCGCCCTCGGCGGACCAGACGAGCGGGAGGTCCTCGCCGTTGATCACCCGGCGGAACCACGTGCGCTCCACCTCGGCCATATGGCGTACCAGGCCGAGCAGCGTGAGCGCGGAGGGCGGCATCGAGCGGCGGCGCAGCTCCTCGTCGGTCAGGCCCTCGGCCTTCATGGCGAGGGTGGCGCGGTGGAAGTCGAGAAAGGCCCGCAGGCTCTCCCGTTCGCCGGCGCGTACGGGCGGGGAGATGCGTTCGGTGGTCATGCCGGTCCTTGGGAAGAAAGGGAAGGTGAGGCGGCCGGAGGCCTCCGGGCGGCGGAGCGGGAAAGTAGCGGACCGTCCTGGTCTGGGGGACGATCTTCGGGAGTGCTCCGTAGCGCGCCGGGGAGGCGGCCGATGGGATCTTCCCGAGTGGTGCGGGCCGCCGCAAGCTTTTTTCTGGCGCTCGCCGCCGCGGGCTGCGGCCAGGACGGCGGACCACCCGTCCCGCGGGCGGGCCCACGGGGTCCCGGTCCCTGGCACCGGGTCTTCGCCGACGACTTCCGCGGCGACCGGCTCAACACCGCCAAGTGGACCACGTGTTACGACTGGAACCAGGGCGGATGCACCAACCGCGGCAACGACGAGCTGGAGTGGTACCGGCCCGGACAGGTCTCGGTCGGCGGCGGCCGGCTCACCCTGACCGCCCGGCGGCGGACGACCCGCGGGACCGACGGCCGCGACTACCCCTGGACCTCCGGCATGGTCTCCAGCGGCCGCAGCTCCTGGAACGCCCGCCCGCGCGCCGTCTTCACCTACGGCTACTTCGAGGCGGCGATGCGCATTCCCCGGCAGGGCGGCATGCTGCCGGCCTTCTGGCTGATGCCGGCCTCGCGGTTCACGCCCCCGGAGATCGACATCGCCGAGGTGCTGCAGACGCCCCGGCTGATCGACATGACGGTGCACTGGCGGGGGCCGGACGGCGGGGAGCGGGCGACCGCGGGGAGTTTCGGGCCGGTGGACTTCCCGGCCGGTTACCACGTGTTCGCGCTGAAGTGGGAGCGTGACGCGCTCACCTGGTACGTCGACGGCGAGGTCGGGTTCCGGGTGACCGATCCCGAGAAGATCCCGCATGTGCCGATGGAATTGCTGCTCACCCTCGCGGTGGGCTATCCCCGGCTCCCGCCGCCGGACGTGCACACGGCCCGGATGTCGGTGGACTGGGTGCGGGTCTGGCAGCACTGAGCCGGTGGACGCACGGGTCCGGCCCGGCGACCCCACGGGCCGGGGAGACGAGGCGGGTCAGCCGCGTCACCCCGTCCGGCGCGTCACCCCGTCCGGCGCGTCACCCCGTGCCCCGAGGGAGGGTGCCGGATGCCGACGGCCCGCCGACCGGGTGGCCGAGCAGGGCACGGGTACGGCGGTACAGGCGCCAGCCCGTCGTGCGAAACGACTCCCCGGGGGGATTCACCGGCGCGCCGCCGCCGTGGACCCACTGGGTGAACAGCTCCGGCCGGGTGTCCGCCCGCACCATCAGGCGGGGGATGCGCATCGGGTCGCGGTCGGCCGTGGCGAGCGCGTTGCGCACCGCGCAGGACGAGGTCCAGCCCGCCTCCCGGACCGTGCGGCGGACCCCGCTGCTGGAGTAGCCGTGCGGATAGGCGAAGGCGTAGACCGGGTGGCTGAGCGCGTCCTCCAGCCGTCGCTTGCAGTCGACGACCTCGTGCCAGACGCGCTGCGCGGGCAGGGTGTCCAGCTGGGGGTGGGTGACGGTGTGGCCGCCGATCTCGATGCCGAGCGCGTCCAGGGTGGCGATCTGGCGCCAGCTCAGCATGGGGGCGGGCGGCAGCAGACTGCCCTCCGGCGCGCCGCCGGGCGGATGCACGGCACCGGTGGTGATGAACACCGTTGCGGGCAGGGCGCGTTCGGTGAGCAGCGGGGCCACCGACCAGTAGAAGTCCGCGAAGCCGTCGTCGAAGGTCAGCACGGCGCAGCGGGCGGGCAGAGCGGGCCCGCCCCGGATCGCGGCGACCAGCCGCCGCAGCGGGATCACGGTGAGTCCGGCGTCCGCGATGCGGTCGAGCTGTTCGGTGAACGCCCGTGGCGTGACCGTGTACGGCGCGATCCAGGGAGGCGGGTCGCTGGTCACCGAGTGGTAGAGGAAGACGGGCACGGCGCTCATGACCATGTCCTTTCAGGACCCCCGTGCGGGACCGGTAGTGCTCTCAGGAACCTCCTGGGGTGCGCTCCGGCAGGATGCGATAGATGACCGCGTCGGCGGTGCGGTGGACGACGGGGTAGTCGGAGCGGTGGGCCAGTACGCTCCGCAGATGGGCGAGGGTGTCCGGCGGCAGCGCTCCGGTGGCGGTGACCTGGGCGTCCTGGGCCCGGTTGAGGATCAGGTAGACCGGGCGCGGCCCCGAGCCGGACAGCACGTGCAGCTCGCCCGCGGGATCACGGCGCACCTGCCACTGGTCGCCGGGCGCCGCCTCGGACAGCCACAGCCGGTCGTGGTACTCGTAATCGTGGTACGCGTGCGGGAAGTTGTCCGAGGCGCCGACGATCAGCGAGCCCTCCGGGGCGTGCGTGGCCAGCCACTTGGCGGCCGAAGTCTCCGACACGGTGAAGTAGTTGACGTCCTCCTTGCCGAAGTACGCCAGGGAGAGCGCGCCGAACAGCGCCACCAGCACCACCGGCACCGCCGCGGCCCGTACCCGCCGCAGGGCCCGGCGCAGGCCGCGGCCGCGGGACGGGCTCAGCAGCGGGGGCAGCAGCAGCGCCGCGGCGCCGAACGCGGTCGCGGGCAGCGCGAACAGGTACACCCGGAAGATCATCTCGCCGCCGTAGCTGTTGGCCACGGCCCAGGGCAGCGGCGCCACCGCGAGCCACGGCAGGGCGCTGCGCCGCAGGGAGGGCCGCACCAGCACCGCCAGCCCGGCGAACAGGAAGACCACCGCGGACAGGATCCGGTCGGCCCAGGCGACCATCACCTGGCCGCTGGTGGCCCCGGAGAGGCCGAGCAGCCCGGACCCGGCGTTCGACTCGGGCGTGGTCAGGCCGGAGATCAGGTCGTTGAGGTTCTCCTCCAGGAACGGCCGGGCCGCGGTCAGGTCCCAGGCCAGCGTCAGCGCCAGCGCGACCAGCAGGACCGGCACCGCCACCCGGCGGTTGCGGCGGGGCAGGGACAGCAGGAGCAGCGAGCCGACCAGCATCATCGGGGTGAGCGGATGCGACACGACGATGGTGGCGATCGCGAGCAGCACCAGCACCGCCCAGCCCAGCGGTGGCGGGCCCGCTCGTGGCCGGCCCGGCCGCGGAAGGCGGTGCACGACGGCCGCCATCACGCACACGTACAGCAGGAAGGCGAACGCCTGCGGCGAGAAGTAGTCCTGGCCCACCCACGAGCAGCTGAAGAAGAGGAAGACGCCGCCCCAGACCAGCCGCCGGCTCCGGCTGAAGGAGCGGTACAGCGCCAGCAGCGGGACCACCAGCGCCACGTTGATCAGCAGCGGGAACCAACTGGCGTAGGAACCGGGCGACTTGAGGCCCATATGGGTGACGAAGAGGTCGTTGGCCCAGAAGAAGCCGGGCCAGCGGGCGTATACCGACAGCCGGCCGGCCGCCGTGGGCAGGGTGCCGGTGTCCAGCAGGACGTCGGTGACCGCGACGTGCTTCCAGGCCCAGGAGTAGCGCAGTTCGGGGTAGAGCGCGAGCGGCGTGGCGTGCAGGAAGGTGATCAGCGCCAGCACGTAACCGGCGTGGTGGAGACCGTGGGTGCGCCGGTCGGTCAGCGCGGCGCAGAACCCGATGCCGAGCAGCGCCAGCCCGGTCCAGTAGGTGACCGGCAGGACCTGCACCAGGCCCAGGTCGCTCATCGCGCCGAGGTCCACCCCGCGCAGCGAGAACAGCCACAGCAGCAGCGCGGCGGGCAGTGCGAGCACCGCCAGGGTGTGCAGCGCGGCCTGGGGGCGGGTGCGCTCCACGGGTCGGCGCAGCCGGCCGACGGCGTAGCCGAGGACGGTCGCGCTCACCCCGGTCGCCAGCGCCGGCACCGTGCGCGGCGGCGCCCCGCCGCCCGGCCGCAGCCCGTCGGCGACCGCGGCCGGGAGGGTGTGGCGCAGATAGGTGCGTTCGCTGGCCAGCGCCGGGCCGGCACCGGCGTGCCGGGCGACGGCCGCCTTCGACAGCCCCTCCGCGTAACAGCGGGCCCGGAAGTACGTCCGCGTGGTGCGGGCGGCGGGCACGTGGTGGCGGACCGCGGCGGCCGGCTCGTACAGCAGCTTCCCGCCGGGGTTGCGGGCCGCGACCCGCAGGCACAGTTCGGTCTCCTCGCAGCCGAGCGGGCGGGTGCCGATCCGGCCCAGGTCGGTGCGGAAGCCGCCGGCGGCCAGTACCTCGGCGCGCCGGAAGGACATGTTGGCGCCGATGAAGTTCCGTACCGGCACCCGGTGTTCGGGCAGGCCCCGGTACGAGCAGCCGACCACCCAGTCGAACTCGCGGGGGAACCAGGCGGGCCGGCCGGTCTCCCACAGGGGCCGGACCAGCCCGCCGACGCCGAGCACCCGCGGGTCGTGGTAGGCGGTGAGCAGCCGGGCGGTCCAGTCCGGGTCGGCCGCCGCGTCGTCGTCGAGGAAGGCCACGATCTCGCCGTGCGCGGCCCGGACCCCGGTGTTGCGGCCGCCGGACAGCCCCTGGGCCTCGGCGTTGGGCAGCACCCGTACGCCGGGCAGCGCGCACTCGGCGCGCCGGGCCAGCTCGGGGCAGTGGTCGACGACGAGCAGGATCTCGTCGGCCGGGTGGTGCTGGCGCTGCACCGAGCGGACCGCGTCCAGCAACTGCTCCCAGCGGTCGAGGGTGTAGGCGCAGATGACGACGCTCAGGCTCGGCTCGGTGCGGGCCGCTCCGGCGGCGGACTGCGCCGGCCGCACCGCGACGGTCGCCGGTCCGCTGCCGCACAGCATGCCGAGCACGAAGCGGAGCGCCTGCAGCAGACCGGTGCCGGCGAGGCGGAAGCGGAGCGTGTTCATCGCGGGCTCCTTGCGGGGGACGGCAGCCAGCGCGGCAGTGTGATCAGCAGCGGCAGGGCGAGTGCGCACTCGGCCAGCAGCCAGGCGGCCCCGACACCGGTGATGCCGAAGAGCGGGATCAGCCGGACGGTCAGGCCCAGCACCAGGGCGCACAGCGCCGCCTGCAGCGCGACGGCCCAGGCCAGCCGGCGGCGGGCGCGGGCCACGTCGATGGCCACGTTGAGCAGCAGGTTGGGGAGGGCGGACAGGGCCAGCAGCCGCAGCACACCGGTGGCCTGGTCGGCGTAGTCGGCACCGAAGACCGACAGCAGCCAGGGGGCGACGACGACGAGGACGACCACCGCGACGGTCAGCGGCGGACCGGTGTGCCGCAGCACCCGGCGGCCGAGCTCGCTGATCCGGGCGGGGTCGTGCGCGGACTCGACCAGCAGCGAACTGCCCATGTTGTAGGTCGCCAGGTACAGGGTGTACGCGATGACCCACGACAGGGAGAAGTAGGCGTTGCGGGCACCGCCCAGGGTGTCGAGCACGATCAGCGGCACGATGTTGTAGGCGGACAGCCGGAAGAGGGCGCCGCCGTAGTCGGTGGCGGCGTAGCCGAGCAGCCGGGGCGGCATCCGCCCGTCCGCGTGCGCCCGTTCATGGGCCGGCACCGCGCGCCGCAGCAGCACGTAGTTGGCGACGAGGAGCGAGACGGCCAGCGCCCCGGCCCACGACAGCAGGATGCCGGAGCTGACCGCCCAGCCCGCGGCCAGCGTCAGCACCAGGACCTTGACCACCGCGAACACCGCGTTCTCGCCGAGCACCCAGTGGGCCCGGCGGACGCCGGTCAGCGCCCCGTCCTGCACGATGAACAGTGCGTAGCCCATCGTCCCGGCCACGAAGAACGGGGCGATCAGCGGGCCGCGCAGGAAGCCCAGGCCGGGGGCGAGCAGCGGCACCAGGGCGAGGAAGGCACCGGCCAGCAGCCCGGCGCAGAGGCCGGCCGCGGCGTAGCTGCGCAGCAGCAGCCGCCGGGTGTGCCGGCCGGCCGACGGGACGAACCGCACCAGCACGTCGGTGAGGTTGAGCTGCCCGAAGCCGGCGAGCAGGGTCACCGCGGAGATCACCGCGTACGAGCGGCCGACGGTGTCCGGGCGGTACCAGGACGTGGCGAGCACCCAGTAGAACGCGCCGACCGCGGCCGTCATCAGCGAACTGGCCACCAGGACGTGCCCGTTGCGCAGCAGCGGCTCGTAGTGGAGCGCGGAGCCGACCCGCCGGCGCAGCACGACCAGATAGGGCGCGGCGGGCAGGTCCGCGACGCCCGGGGGAGCGGTGTGCGGGGTCATGACGGGCCCGTACCGGCGGTGGCGGCGTGACGGGTGGCGTGGACGCTGCGCAGATAGCCGACCGGCCCGTAGAGCATGCCGCGCAGTTCCAGCAGGGTCAGCCGGGCCGGCCAGACGCCGGCCGGTGCCGAGCGGTCGCGGGCCCGGCCGACGGCGAGCCGGATGCCGCCCGGCAGCCGGCGCAGCAGGGCGGGCAGCGCCCCGGGACGGTGCCGCAGCGCGGCGGCCAGGAAGGCGCCGAACCCGGCGCCGTAGCCGAACGCCTGGGCCGGCAGGGCGTCCGCCTCACGGCGGTGGCGGTGCCAGATGACGGCGTCGGGCTGATACACGATGCGGTGCCCGGCGGCCAGGACGAGGAAGAAGGCGAGCAGGTCGTCGCCGCCGTGCGCCGGGGTGCCGGTGCCGGTCGACGGGTCGAAGCCGCCCAGCTGCCGCAGGACGTCGGTGCGGAAGGCCATGTTGGCGCCGGAGCCGAACTGCCCCGCGGTGAACGGGAAGAGCGGATCGGCGGGCGGGTCGGCCAGCGACCAGCTGCGCGGGGCGAACCCCTTGCCGAAGCCGCCGTGGAACTCCAGCGCGGACTGCGCCGCGGTCGCCAGTTCGGCGGGCACGATCAGCCCGGTGACACAGCCGACCGGCGCCCCGCCGTCGCCCGCGGCCCCGCCGTCGAAGGCGTGCTCCAGGGCGTCCAGCCACCCGGGGTCGGCCAGCGTGTCGTCGTCGGTGAAGGCGCAGATCCGGCCGCGGGCGGCCAGCAGTCCGCGGTTGTGCGCCCGGGCCAGGCCCGCCATGGTTTCCCTCACATACCTGACCCGGGACGGATAGCGGTCGCGCACCAGCCGCTCGGCGGCGTCGTCGCGCGGCGCGTTGTCGACCACCACGATCTCGTACGAGGGATGCCGGCTGCGCAGCAGCGATTCCAGGCACTGGCGCAGCAACCCGGGACGGTTGTGGGTGGCGACGATGACGGTGAACGCGGGCGGCGCGGCCGCTCCCGGGGCCCGGACCGGACGGCCGGGAACGGTCCGGGGTGCCTTTGGGGCGGCCGGTGTGGTCAGTTGGCGATGCGCGGCTTCGGCCAGCGCCTGGTACAGGCCGGTGGTGTCCCCGAGGACACCGTGGGCGCTGACCATCCCGAGCGGGTGTCCTTGCAGCCGCACCAACGCCAACACGCGTCCACCCGGGGCGGCGGCCGGCGCGCCGCCGGGCGAGCGCAGCTCACCGGGCGCCGCCAGGTCCAGCTCGACGACATGGGCGGGGGTGTAGAGCGAATCGCGGGCGGCGAGTCCGGGGCAGGCCGCAGGGGTGCGCGGGCCGAGGCCGATCATCGCTTCCCCGCCCCCAGGGGCGCCGAGCGCCGGCCACCGGGGCGTTCGGCGAGCAGCGTCCGCAGCACCCGGCGGCCGTCGGAGACGGCGTGCAGGTGCGAGCGCCCGCTACGGCGGGGAAGTTCCAGGCTGGGCACCTCGGCGACGCGGAGTCCCAGCCGCAGTGCGTGGGCGATCAGTTCCGCCTCGATCTCGAATCCGGGCGCCTGCGGGTGCAGGTCGTCGAGGAAACTGCGGCGGAAGGCGCAGAAGCCGTAGCACAGGTCTGTCAGGGTGGCGTGGTAGAGCCGGTTGACCACGGTGAGCAGCGCATGGTTGCCCAGCGAGCGGACCGCCGTCAGATCGAGCGAGCCGCCGCCGGCGATGAAGCGGGAGCCCTTGACGAAGTCGAAGCCGTTTTCGAGGAAGTGCACGTAATGCGGGATCTCGCCGGGCCACATGCTGCCGTCGGCGTCCATCATGACGATGTATTCGCAGGTCGCGGCCAGGAAGCCGGTACGCAGTGCATCGCCCTTGCCGTGCCCGGTCTGCTGGACCACGCGCACCGACGGCAAGCAGTGCGCGGCCATCCGCACGGTCGCGTCGTCGGACGCACCGTCGACCAGGATCACCTCGTCGACCGAGGACGGGATCTGGTTGAACACCCAGGGGACGTTGCGTGCCTCGTTGTGGGCCGGGATCACCAAACTGACGGTGTGTGAGATCGGTGGGAGATCGCTGGCGCGTCGCATCGGGAGCGGACTGGTGATGCGGTCGCTGGAGCGGCGCAGCGGGCGGCCGCCGTTGACGGTGCGCTGGATCGTGCCCGAGGGCAGGGGGGAACTCATGAGCGTGCCTCACGAAACGGCAACGGACGCCCGGGCCGGAAAGCCGCAGGGCGTACCGGAGGGTGAGGGGCGTACGCCGGCGGCGTCGGCCGCCGGGGCCTGTTCGAGAAGGCGCGGTACGCCCGCGAACCGAAGGAGAACGAGCTGCGGGGACGCGACGCAGGAGGGCCTCGCGGAGGAACTCGGTCGCTGTGCCCGGGCGATGAGACGCCGGTCGTTCTCGGACGCTGGAAGCGTCGACCACCACGACTGGCAAATGTGCTGTCCGTCGGGGCTGCGGGGCGGTGCCCGCGCTGCCTACGGGTGCCAGGGCCCCATCATGGGCAGGTCCGCGGCGACGCGTCAAGGGGAAATGTCCAAAATGTCGGAGAAATTATCTTCGGGGGGTGGTGGGGTGTTCAGTCCTCGCCGTTGGCGCGGGTACCGCCCGCGGCCTCGACGATCCGCCGGGTGATCTCGCCGGGCCGCACCGGACGGCCGTAGTACCAGCCCTGCGCGCAGTCACAGCCGATCGACCGCAACCGCTGGGCGTCCGCCGCCGTCTCCACGCCCTCGGCCGTCACCGACAGCCCCAGCGAATGCGCCAGCGCCACCATGCCGCCGATGATCCGCCAGCCCACCGGATCCTCCCCGTTCGCCTCCAGTTCGGACACGAACGACCCGTCGATCTTCAGCCCGGAGACCGGCAGGTCCCGCAGGTACGCCAGGTTCGACCAGCCGGTGCCGAAATCGTCCACCGTCAGCGACACCCCCAGGCCGACCAGCTCGTGCAACGCCTGCAGCGCCGGGTCCCGCGGGCCGAGCATCGCGCTCTCGGTGATCTCCAGCTGCAGCCGGGCCGGATCCAGCTCGCTCGACCGCAGGATCCGGTCGATGTCCGCGATCAGCCCGGCGTTCCGGGCCTGCCGCACCGCCAGATTGACGTTCATCCGCGGCGCCGCGTCACCGAACCGCGCGGCCCAGCGCGCCGCCTGCTCACAGGCGTGCAGCAGCACCCAGCGGCCCAGCGGGATGATCAGCCCGCTGTCCTCGGCCGTGGTGATGAACTCGTCCGGGCCCAGCACCCCCAGCTCCGGATGGCGCCAGCGCACCAGCGCCTCCACCGCCACCATCGCCCCGTCGTCCAGCGCGCACAGCGGCTGGTAGTCGAGGAAGAACTCCCCGCGGTCCAGCGCCAGCGGAATCCGCACCGACATCGCGTACTGGCTCACCGCCACCGCGTTGCGCTGCGGATCGAACAGCGTCCAGCGGCCCCGGCCCTCCTTCTTCGCCCGGTACAGCGTCAGGTCCACACTGCGCATCGCGGCGCTCGCCGTGGTCGCGGAGACCGGCTGCTCCACCACCCCCATGCTGGCCCGTACCACCAGTTGCTGATCGCCGATCAGGAAGGGCGGCGCCAGCGTCCCCAGCACCCGCTGGGCCACCGCGATGCCCTCCTGCGGTCCCCGGCTCCGCTCCATCAGGACGGCGAACTCGTCCCCGCCCAGCCGCGCCACCAGGTGACCCAGCGGCGCCACCCCGGCGTGCAGCCGGTCCGCGACCGCCCCCAGCAGCTGGTCACCCGCGTCGTGGCCCAGGCTGTCGTTGATGTTCTTGAAGCCGTCCAGGTCCAGTGAGCACAGCCCGAAGCGCGCCCCCGGCCCCGGATCGTCGAACAGCGCCTCCAGCCGCTCGAAGAACGCCGTCCGGTTCGGCAGCCCGGTCAGCGGATCGTGGGTGGCCTGATGGCGCAGCCGTTCCTGCAGCCGGTGCTGGTCGGTGATGTCCTCCAGCATCGCCACCTGGTAACGCGGCGTGCCCTGTTCGTCGCGGATCAGCGAGACCGTCAGATGCGTCCAGATCACCTCGCCGTCCCGCCGGTAGTACGGCTTGTCGCACTGGAAGTTCTCCCGCCCGCCCTCCACCAGCTCGTGATACGTCTCCCACACCTCGGCCGAGTCGTCGGGGTGCACCAGCGACTCGACGTTGAGCCCGCGCAGCTCCGCGGCGGTGGCCGCGAACATCTCCTGCAGCGCGCCGTTCACCGCGATCAGGTTCCCGTCCAGGTCCGCGAAGCCGATGCCGATCGCCGCGCGCTCGAACATCGCCCGGAACCGGGCCTCCGACGCGTACAGCGCCCGCTCCGCGTCCCGCCGCGCCAGGTCCACCGCACGCCGGATCGCCTCCTGCTCGCGCAGCGTCCGGTCCCGCAGCGCGGCCGACCAGCCCGCGGCGAACGCCCCGGTCAGCGCGGGCCCCCGGTCGTCCGCCGCCGGCCACTCCTGGAGCAGCTCGACGGCGCGGGCGAGCACCACGGGATCGGTGAACTGGGCGTCGACCAGCAGCGCCCCGGCCCGCTCGGCCGCCCCCGGGTCGAACGGGTCCTCCGTGTGGGCGCGGCTGAGCAGCTCGGCCGTGCGGTACACCAGCGGCCCCAGGACCCCCGGGCTCACCGCGGCGCCGTGGCCCTGCCGCAACAGCCGCGACCAGGAGTCGCGGAAGCGGACCGCGGCGGCGTCCAGACGCCCCCCGGTCAGGAAGCTCACGGTTTCCGCCCCACTCCCGCCAGGCCGCTGATCAGCTCCGGATGCGGTCCCACCAGCGCGGGATCCTGCGGACGCCACTCGGGGAGGTAGACCACCCCCGGCTCCAGCAGCTCGAAGCCGTCGAACAGCGCCACGATCTGCTCCCGCGTGCGCATGGTCAGCGGCGCCGACGCCCGTGCGTACAGGTCCTCGTGCTTCTCCACCAGGTCGGGCCGGCCCTCCCGCGACCCGTGCGACAGCGCCAGCGCACTGCCCGACGGCAGCGCGGCGGACAGCTCCCGCACGATCCGCTCCGGGCCCTCCTCGTCCGTGACGAAGTGGAGCACGGCCAGCAGCAGCACCGCCACCGGCTCGCACGGACGCAGCAGTTCCGTCACCGCGGGCCGCGTCAGCAGCCCCGCCGTTTCCCGCATGTCGGCCTCGACCACCGCACACAGCGGGTCATCGGCCACCAGCAGCCTGCTGTGCTGCACGGCCACCGGGTCGATGTCCACGTACACCACCTGCGCCTCGGGCTGCACCACCCGCGCGACCTCGTGGACCGGGCCGAACGTGGGGAGTCCGGAACCGATGTCCAGGAAGCGGGTGATGCCCTCCCCGGCGAGGAACTGCACGGCCCGCCGCAGGAAGGCCCGGTTCGCGCGCATGATCAGCGGCAGGTCCGGCCACATCTCGATGGCCTCCCGGGCCAGCTCACGGTCGGCCGCGAAATTGTGCGAACCGCCCAGATAGCAGTCGTAGACCCGGGCGACGTTCGGAACGTCCTGGTCGGTGCCCTCGGGCACCCACCGTCGCCGCGTCATGGAGCGTCCCTCCTCCCCACGCGAGAGGGATCCCACGCTGCAGGAAAAGCCTCCTACGATCTCATATCCACCGCAAGCGGGCTAATCGGAAGCAAGGCGGTGTGTGCCGAACGGGCGGACCGCGCGCACCGCCGCCGCCGCGCGCAGAATGGAAACCTCCGAGGGGACGCCATGCCCGGACGCATCGAGGACTACGCCCTGCTGGGCGACCTGCAGACCGCCGCCCTGGTGGGGCGGGACGGCTCGATCGACTGGCTCTGCCTGCCCCGCTTCGACTCGCCCAGCTGCTTCGCGGCCCTCCTCGGCGACGAGCGGCAGGGCCACTGGCGGATCGCCCCGCTCTCCGGCGGACCCTGCACCGGCCGCGCCTACCGCGGCGACACCCTGATCCTGGAGAGCACCTGGGAAACCCCCGACGGCGCCGTCCGGGTCCTGGACTTCATGCCGCAGCGCGACCAGTCACCGCGGCTGGTCCGCCTCGTCGAGGGCCTGCGCGGCACCGTCGAGATGCGCGGTGACCTGCGGCTCCGCTTCAACTACGGCCGGATCGCGCCCTGGGTGCGGCGCACCGAGCACCACCGCATCGCGGTCGCCGGCCCCGACTCCGCCTGGCTGCGGCTCGCCCCCGGCGTCCACACCTACGGCCACGACACCAGCACCCGCTCGGAGTTCACCGTACGGGCCGGCGAGCGGGTGCCGTTCGTCCTGACCTGGCAGCCCTCCCACCTGCCCAACGCCCACCGGATCGACCCGGACCGGGCGCTGCGGGAGACCACCGACGCCTGGCGGCGCTGGACGGCCGGCTGCCGCTACGAAGGCGAATGGCGCGAGGCCGTGCTGCGCTCCCTGATCACCCTCAAGGCGCTCGCCTACCGGCCGACCGGCGGGATCGTCGCCGCCGCCAGCGCCTCCCTGCCCGAACACCTCGGCGGGGTACGCAACTGGGACTACCGCTTCTGCTGGCTGCGCGATTCCAGCATGACGCTGTCCGCCCTGCTGCGCGGCGGCTTCCGCGAGGAGGCGGCCGCCTGGCGCCAGTGGCTGGTACGGGCCATCGCCGGCGACCCGCGGGACCTGCAGAGCGTCTACGGCGTCGCCGGCGAACGGCGGTTGCCCGAGACCCACGCCGACTGGCTGCCCGGCTACGAGCACTCCGTCCCGGTCCGCTTCGGCAACGCCGCCGTCGACCAGCTCCAGCTCGACATCTACGGCGAGGTCGTCGACACCCTCTACCTCGCGCTGCGGGCCGGCATCCCGATGGAACGCCATGTCTGGGGCCTGCTGCGGACCTTGATGTCCTTCATCGAGGCGCACTGGCAGGACCCGGACGAGGGCCTGTGGGAGGGCCGCGGCGGCCGCCGGCACTGGGTGCACTCCAAGGTCATGTCCTGGGTCGCCGCGGACCGGGCGGTCCGGATGGCCCGGCTGGCCGGCCTCCCGGCACCCGTCGACCGCTGGCGGGCGATGCGCGACGCGGTGCACGCCGACGTCTGCGCGCACGGTTACGACCGGGAACGCGGGGTGTTCGTCCAGCACTACGGCAGCCGCGAACTGGACGCGGCCACCCTGTTCGTCGCCAAGACCGGCTTCCTGCCGCCCGACGACCCGCGGGTCGTGCGCACCGTCGACGCGGTGCGCGACGGACTCGACCACGCCGGCTTCCACCGCCGCTACGCCGCCCGGACCGCGGCCGACGGACTGCCCGGCACCGAAGGCGCCTTCCTCGCCTGCTCGTTGTGGCTCGCCGACGCGCTGGCCGCGACCGGCCGCCGGGACGCCGCCCGGGAACTGTTCTCCCGGGTGCTGTCGGCGGCCAACGACGTCGGCCTGTTCTCCGAGGAGTGGGACCCCGCGCAACGCCGCCAACTGGGCAACACCCCCCAGGCGTTCACCCATGTCGCGCTGGTGAACACGGCGTTCCTGCTGTCCGAGGACGCGCCCGGCGCCGCCTGACCCGCCCGCCCCGCCGCCCCGGTCGACTCCCTTTCGCCGCCCGCCGCTTCTCGCCGCTTCAGCCGCGCAGCGTCCCGTAGCGCCGCAGCGCGCCGCGCACCCGGGACCGCAGCCACGGCCGGGCGGTGATGAAGTCCCGGGCCGTGCGCTCGGCCGCGTCGTGCAGCAGACAGCCGCCCGCCACCAGCGTCGGCCGCCACAACAGCCCCTGCGGCAGGGTGCGTTGCTCCGTGGTGAACGCCTGCTTGTACTCCGAGTCGCCGGTGCCCAGGTCGACGGTGGTCACCCCCAGCTCCGCCGCCGTCGCGATCACCCGGCCGAGCAGCACCGTCCCTGGCGAATGCGCCGCGTACCGGTGGTCGAAGGCGGTGGCGCAGCACGTCATCACGGTCGCCGAACGCAGCGTGAGCTGCATCGCCGCCGGATCGTCACCGAGGTACAGCACGGACAGCGCGCCCGTGCACGTCGGTGTGCGCAGGCCCGCCAGGACGTGCGCCAGCTCCGTACCGCGCTCCGCGTCCAGCGGATCGGACCAGCCGCTGGCCCGGTACTGCGCCGACTTCCAGCGCAGCATCGTGCCCAGCAGCCGCGGATCGCGCTCGTCGAAGACGTACCGCACCGGCAGCTCGCCGCGCGCCAGCCGGTTCTCGTGCTTGCGCAGCGTCTTCGCCGAGGCGGGCGAGCGCCGCCGGACGGCCGCCCGGTGGGCCTCGTAGCCCTCGCTCAGATCGGCCAGCGGACTCGGCACCCGGCCCAGCAGCCGGACCCCGGGAGGCACCGACGTGCCCGCCCCGCCGAGCGGCGGACCGGCCGGCTCGGCCTGCACGAACCGCCACACCGCCAGCCCGCAGGCGGCCAGCACGGCACGGTAGTCGGGCCGCGGCAGCCCGGGCTCACCGAGCAGCCCGCCCACGTCCGTGAAGCCCTTGCCGATGACCTCCCCGACGCCGTGCCCGCGCTCCTCGAAACCCAGCCAGCCGCACCGCCCGTCGCTCTCCAGCACCGCGACCCGGGCGGCCGGGCGGACCTCGCCGACCGCCCCCGCGAAGTCCGGGGACAGCACCGGGTGCGCGGGGCCGCCCGGCGCGGACAGCGCCCGCGCCCAGCGCTCGGCCAGGACACCGCCGAGCGCACCGGCCGCCAGGACCTCGATGTCCATCCCTGCGCCTCCGCATCCCGCGCCGGGCCTGGCCGGCGCGGGGCCGTCGGGGAGATCCGGAAGAAGACCTCAGGAGCGTCCCCCGGAGCGCGCGGCCGTCACGGCAGATACCGCTCGATGACGCCCGGCCCCTCCTCGTCGATGAGCCGCTTGGCCCACGCCAGGCTCGACGGGGTCGGTTCGCGCCCGGACGCCCGCACCAGGTCCTCCGGGTCGTAGGGCCGCTCGCTGCCGGTGTACAGCTCGGCCGGCCGGTGCTCGGCCGGCTGCTCCTTGCCGTTGGTCGTCACAGGTCCTCCTTCGTCCGCGCCCGCCGGGTCGCCGGGACCTCGCTTGGTTCCATGATGGGGCGGCCACCGAACACCCGCACGGCGTACGCCGGGCCGCGGCTCCGCGGCCGGTCAGTCCACCGGCCGGGGCGCCCCCGGATACCGCGGCGGGAACGCCTGCTCGGTCCAGATCGTCTTGCCGTACGGCGTGTACCGGGTGCCCCAGCGCTGCACCAGCTGCGCGACGATGAACAGCCCCCGCCCGCCCTCGTCCTCACTGGCCGCGTGGCGCAGGTGCGGCGAGGTGTGCCCGGTGTCGGACACCTCGGTCAGCAGGGTCAGATCGCGCAGCAGCCGCAGATGCAGCGGCCCCGAGGCGTGCCGCACCGCATTGGTGACCAGCTCGCTGACCGCCAGCTCGGTCGCGTACGACAGCTCCTCCAGGCCCCAGTCCCGCAACTGCGCGGTCGCCAGCTCCCTGGCCGCACCCACCGCGGCCGGTTCCGCGGGCAGCTCCCAGGCCGCCACCTGCCGTGCGTCCAGCTCACGGGTGCGCACCAGCAGCAGCGCCGAGTCGTCGGCGGCCGGCCCGTCCGGCAGCAGCTCGGCCATCGCGGAGTCGCACAGCTCCTCCAGCGGCCGGCGGTTCTCGCCCAGCACCCGGCCCAGGATCGCCAGCCCCTCGTCGACGTCCCGGTGCGACGACTCCACCAGCCCGTCCGTGAACAGCGCGACCAGACTGCCCGGCGGCAGTTCGAGATCCAGCGACTCGAACGGCAGCCCGCCCAGCCCCAGCGGCGGCCCGGCCGGCAGATCGGGGAAGAACATGGTGCCCGACGGATCGACCACGGCCGGCGGCAGATGCCCGGCCCGGGCCATGGTGCAGCGCCGCGACACCGGGTCGTAGACCGCGTAGAGGCAGGTCACGCCGGTGGCCACATCGTCCGGGCCGGTATGCGTGCCGACCTGGCCCGTGCCCTCCTCGCCGGGCTGCCCCACCAGGTCGTCCAGCCGGCTCAGCAGCTCGTCGGGCGACAGGTCCAGCTGGGCCAGCGCGCGGACCGTCGTCCGCAGCCGCCCCATGGTCGCCGCCGCCTCCAGGCCGTGCCCGACCACGTCCCCCACCACCAGCCCGACCCGGGTCCCGGACAGCCCGATCACATCGAACCAGTCGCCGCCCACCCCGGCCCGGTCGTCGCTGGGCAGATAGCGGTACGCCACATCCACCGCGGACTGCTCCGGTACGTGCTGCGGCAGCAGGTTGCGCTGCAGGGCCAGCGCGGCGGTGTGCTCCCGGGTGAAGCGGCGGGCGTTGTCCAGGCACACCGCGGTCCGGGTGACCAGCTCGTCGGCGAGCTCGATCTCGCCCTTGTCGAACACCGACGGATGCGTCCCCCGCGTGAAGGTGACCAGCCCCATCGGGGCGCCGCCCGCCCGCAGCGGCACCACCATCGAGTCCTCCGCCCGCACCCTCCCCCCGGAGGACAGACTCCGGTACGGCAGCGACCCCGGCGGATACTCGATCCGGTACGGGCCGTGCGGCACCGCGTCCGGCGGGTCACCGGCGCTGCGGGTGGCCACCCGGACCAGCGGCGGCACCGTACCGTCCCCCGGCGCCGGCTCCTCGCCCTCCAGCACCGGACGCACCAGGTCCACGGTGACCGTCCGCGCGAAGTCCGGCACCGCGACCTCGGTGATCTCCCGGGCCGTGACCGTCATGTCGAGTGTCGTCCCGATCCGGGTACCGGCCGCCACCAGCAGGTTCAGCCGGCGCTGCGCCTGATAGCGGTCGGTGATGTCGAAGGCGTCCTCGCACACCCCGAGGACCTCCCCGTGCGCGTCGTGCAGCCGGTAGTAGGAGCACGACCAGACGTGGTCCGGGCCCGGCTCGGACGGCTGCTGGCCGACGAAGTGCAGGTCGAGGACCGGCTCACCGGTCTCCAGGACCTGCTGCATCACCGCGTCGAGCGTGCGCGGGTACCCCTCCGTCACGAACTCGCCGTCCGGGTACAGCGCCTCGGCCCGGGTGCCGAGGAACTCCCGCAGCGGCAGCCCGATCTCCTTCACGAACGCGGCGTTCCCCCAGGTCACCCGCAGATCGGTGTCATAGATGCCGAGCCCCACCGGGGACTGCGTGGCCAGCCCGTGCAGCATCGCCTGCCGCGACTCCCACTCCTGCTGCGCGCCCAGCCCGGCCGCCACCAGGACACAGGCCGGGGCGCCCGGCCCCAAGTCGGCGGACGCGGTCCCCAGCGGGCAGGTGGTGACCGCCACCGGCAGCAGCCGGCCGTCCCGGTGCCGCGCCGTCCCCGGCCGGCCGCTGCTCAGCGAGGCCCCCTCGGACGCACCGGGCCATGCGCCACCGGCCGCCTCGGCGGCCGGGAAGAACGCCTCGCAGGGACGCCCGATGACCTCCTCCGGCCGGTAGCCGAGCAGCCGCTGGGCCGCCGGACTCCACCCGATGACCAGGTCCCGGGCGTCGAGCACCGCTGTGGCCGCCCTGGTGACGTCGAGGGGACCACGGAAGTCGGCGCTCTCCGCCGCGTTCCATGCGTTCATGGCATCAACCCAGCCCGGTTCAGTACCTACAGCATCGAGCCTGATCAAGACCGGCACAACTGCGCTGCCCCGCGGCGGGCGCCCCGGTGCGGCCCCGCTGCGTCGCTGGCACAGTGGGAGGGGGCGAAGCGACAGGAGGCAGATGTCATGTCGGCCCATGGCCCCACGACCCCGGTGCGCGGCGCTCCGTGCTGGGTCAGCCTGATGGCCCGCGATCTGGAAACGGCGCAGGAGTTCTACTCCGCGGTACTGGGCTGGCGGTTCCGCCCGGCCAGCCTCGGCCAGGAGTTCTCCGTCGCGATGGCCGACGGGCAGCCGGTCGCCGGCATCGGCGCGCTCGCCCAGAGCTTCCAGGTCGCGGTGGCCTGGACGTCGTACTTCGCGGTGGAGGACGCCGACCTGACCGCCGACCGGATCCGCGAGCGCGGGGCGACCGTCGCGGTCGGCCCGCTCAAGCTCGGCCCCGGACGCGCCGCGCTGGCCGCCGACCGCGACGGCGCCACCTTCGGCTTCTGGGAGGGCCAGACGCTCGCCTGGTCGGTCGGGCAGGGCCGCGCCCCCGCCTGCCTGGAGTTGCGCACCCGCGACGCCTTCGAGGCCGCCATCTTCTACGCCGAGGTCTTCGAATGGGCCTCCGACCGGTCCGGCGGCTGCGAGGTCACCTACGAACACGACCAGGTCGTCGTGCACGACGGCACCCACACCGTCGCCACCCTGCGCGGCGGCGCGGTGGAGGCCGCCCCGGACCCGCGGGTGCGGCCCCGCTGGCACGTGCACTTCCCGGTCGACGACATCGACAAGGTGACCGCCGCCGCGGTCGCCGCCGGCGGGACCGTCACCCCGGTGACGGCGACCGCCGACGGCAACGGCAGCCAGGCCGTCATCCGCGACCCCGACGGCGGCCTGTTCACCGTCACCTCACCCGAAGCCCCCTGACCCCCGCCGGACCTCGCCCGCGGCCGGCCGGTGCCTCACCGGCCCTTCTCCGGTTCCAGTGCGGGACACCACGCCGCCTGCTTCCGCCCGCCGACCCGGCCGCAGAACCCCGCCTGGACGGGCCGCCCCGTCTTGTCGATGCGCTGCACCGACAGCAGCTTGTCCAGCGGGACTTGGCGGTCCACCTCACCGCCGAAGCTGATGATCCCGCTCGCCCCGTCGAGCGCCTCGTCGCCGTGCACCCCGCTGATCGCGTGCCACACCGCGGGCGGCGTCAACGGCATCTGCGCGGCATCCTCCCGCAGCTGCTTGACCGCGTTGACGTACAGCTTCACGGCGTCGAAACCGAGCGCCGCATGCCCGTCGAGCGAGGAGTTGGGGACCTTCGCGCACTCCTCGGGGAACAGCCGGCTCAGCTCCGCGTACAACTCGCTGGTGCCGTCGCAGTGCGCCGAACCGAGCGTGAAGTCCAGGAAGTCGTACGGGATCCCCGGATAGTGCCCCCGCCGGTCCGCGTCCGCCGCCAGCCGGGCCACGTCGTCACCGCCGATCAGCACCGGCGGATCCGAGTTGCAGGACTCGTTGACCCCGCCGAGCAGCGACTCGAAGTCCTCCGAGCGGCCCGCGAAGAACACCACCCCCGGGTACGAACAGCTCCGCTGCCCCACCGTGCCGGGGCCGGGGGCGTCCGACGAGGGCTCCTGGCCGGGCGGCGGGGGCGGGGTGAACGACGTCCGCTCCACCGCGAACCCCCGCGCCCGGAAACGCCGTTCGACGTCGTCGCTGAGCGTCCTGCTGTAGGTGTCGCTGGGATCGGCGGACGCGATGATCCGCACCCGCCGGCCCGGCCGGCCCGCCCCGGTACGTACGACGTGGTCGGCGTACGCCGCGGCGACCTCCGCCTCCCGGGTGTTCTGCGGCGACACCTGGAAGTACATCGGCGACTGGCGCACCAGCGAGTCCGCGGACAGCGTCGTGGCCACCATCGGCAGCCCCACCGCGGTCAGCCTCCGGATCGTCCGGTTGGTCGCCTCCCGGCTCTGGTCCAGCCCGGTGACCCCGACCAACGACGGGTCCTGCTGCCTCAGCCGGTCCAGGATCTCCACCACCCGCGGGCCGAACCGCATCCCCGACCCGGCGTTCGCCGGGAAGATCCGCAGGATCGGCTCGGTGGCCCCGCTGCTCCGCAGCTGCCGGGACTGCGCGCTCGCCGCCCCCTGCAACGCCTCGCGCCCGTAGGCGAGTTGGCCGGTGAGCTTGCCCGAGACGCTGAGCAGCGCGGACAGATGCACCAGCGTGACGAACGGCCGTTCCGGCGCCGCCCGGTGCTCCTGCTCGGCGACCGCGTTCTGGGCGTAGATCTTCTGCAGGGTCCGGTCCAGCGACGGATCGGGGGAGTGGAAGGTGAAGCCGTGCCGGGCCACCCCGATGCACTCGCCGGTCTCCGCGGTGCGCAGCGTCTCCGCGTCGGGGTTGAACCGGCCGAGCCCGCAGTGCGCCTGCCGGTACCGGCTCTCCGCGCCCAGCACCAGGCCGCCCGCCCCCAGCAGGGCGGCGGTGACCGCACAGACCGCCACGACGGACACCATCCGGCGCGCCCACAACGGCGGTGCGGGGATCCGCAGCCGGGCGTCCTGCGCCACCTCCAGCCGCCGGGTCAGCTCGTAGCTCTCCTCCGACGGCGGCATCAGCCGCGGCACGCTGACCGGCAGGTACCAGGGGGCGCGGTTACGGGCCCGGCCCTGGTGCAGAAAGGTGTCCCGCCAGCCGCCGTAGAGCCGGTCGGTCAGCTCCCACAGCTCGCTGCGGCCCCAGTCCGCCCGGACCCGGCTGCCCTCGGGCGGCGGCTCCGCACCGCAGGCGATGATCAGCAGCGGGTCGAAGGCGCCGGTCTCGTTGCGGACGTCGATGACGGCCTGGAGCAGCGGATGGCCGCAGTTGTCCGGGCCCATCCCGTCGAGCAGCGCGACGCAGTACGCGGTGCGCCGGGCCGTACGGGGACGCCACGGGCGGCGGCGGAAGGCGACCCGCAGATCCTCCAGGAACGCGTTGACCATCAGCTTCCGCAACTGCTCCGGGTCCTCGACCTGGTTGTGCGGTGCGGTCAGCCGCTCGGCGAACCCGACGAAGGTGCCCGGGTCGCGCGGGGCGAGATAGGGCTGGTTGAGCAGCCAGCGGTACTCCCGGCCCAGGCCGCGGCGGACCCGGAACCAGGCGAGCGGGAAGACGTGCACCGCGAACAGCCACACCCACCACGGCACCTTGCCGTCGACCGCCAGCTCGGTCTCCGGGGAGCGCAGCAGCCCGAACATCCGCCGCCGCCGGAATTCCCGCTCCCGCAGGCCCTGTAACAGCGTGTGGTCGGTGCCCTCCATGTCGCCCAGGTCGTCGGGGCGGTTGCCGGTGCCCACCTGGGTCAGCCAGTTGACGAGCCCGAACCGGCGGAAGCGGACGCGGCCGTCACTGCCGTTGACGCTCCGCGCGAAGCCCTGGGCGAGGCGTTCCAGGGTCCGCCGCACCGCCTCGACGGACTCCGGTTCGGACCGCGGCGCGTCGGCCGCGAGGTCGTACAGCACGTGCGGCACCCGGCGCGGATCGGCGTGGCTGAGGAAGTATCCGATGCCCTTGGCGAGGGGGGTGTGGTCCGGGCCGGCCACCAGACAGAGCACCGGCAGGCCCTCCCGGCCCTGCGCCACTCCTCGGTGCCGCACCGGTTCCGGACACTCCCGGCGGCGTGGCCTGCGGATCAGGTCGGCGATCAGACGGAGCAGATGGCCGGCTCCGCGGAAGACGGGGATCTGGGAATCGAGTTCGTTCGACGCCATGGTGCCCCTGAGAGGACGGGTCGGAGTAGGGCCGGTAATTCTGGCACCGCGTCCCAGGCGGTCGCTACGGTTCCGCCGGTACTCAAGGACCCCGTCGCCACCAACGTCCCCGCCCGCCCTGGGGATGGGGGGCGGGCGGGGCGTCGTCTGCGCCGTCGATGGTGTCGTCCGACGTGGTTCTCCCACGTCGCTGTCAGACGTTGTCGTCGGTCGTCGTTACCGGTTCGTCGTAACCGGTCGCCGTTGCCGGTCGTCCTTGTCGGACGCCGTGATCAGTTCAGCGAATCGGTCAGCGCATCACCCCCCGCTCCCTGGTCGCTGCCGGCGCCCTGGTCGGCACCCGCGCTCTGGTCACCCGCGGCACCTTGCTCGCCGCCGGCGCCCTGGTCGCCGCCGGCGCTCTGGTCGCCGCCGGCGCTCTGGTCGCCGCCCGCAGCGCTCCCGGCGCCTCCGCTGCCGTCGCCCCCGCCGGCGCCGATCTCCGCGCCGGTGGCCTTGAGCGCGTCGGTGACCGGCTGGAAGAAGGTCTCGCCGCCCTGGGTGCAGTCGCCGCTGCCGCCCGAGGTCAGCCCGACGGCGGCGTTACCGGCGAACATCGAGCCGCCGCTGTCGCCCGGCTCGGCGCAGACGTCCGTCTGTATGAGGCCGTTGACGATGTCGCCGTTGCCGTAGTTGACGGTGGCGTCCAGCCCGGTGACGGTGCCGTCGTGCACCCCGGTGGTGGACCCCGAGCGCTGCACCTTCATGCCGACGGCGGCCTCCGCGGCCTTGGTGATCTGCTGGGTGGAGCCGTTGCCCAGGTCCACCGCGCTCTGCGGCTGCGCGTTCTTGTCGTCGTAGGTGACGATCGCGAAGTCGGTCTTGGGGAACTGCGAGTCCTGCACGCTGCCGAGCGGCTGGCTGCCGCCCTGGTCCGCGGACCAGGTGGGGGAGTCGTTGCCGCAGTGACCGGCCGTCAGGAACGCGGGCGCGCCCTTCACCGTGACGTTGAACCCCAGCGAACAGCGGGCGTTGCCGCCGAAGATGGCGCTGCCCCCGATCGGGCCCGCAGCCGAACCGCCGCCTGCCTGCCCGCCGTTGCCCTGTCCTCCGCTGCCCTGCCCGCCGTCCTGACCACCGGCCCCCTGGCCGCCGCTCTGCTGACCGCCGTTCGCCTGGCCGCCGTTGGCCCCCTGGCCCCCGTTCTGGCCGTTGCCGCCACCCGGCGGGGTCCCCGGGTCCTCGCTCATCCCCCCGCCGTCGAACCGCCGGAACTCGCCCTGCGACCGCTTGACGGTGACCATGCCCGCGCCCATGCCCTGGGTGGCCTTGGTGAGCGTGGCCATCTTCGCGCCGGTGACCGTTCTGTCGGCGACCACCACGATCTTGTTGGTCCGGGGGTCGATCGACCAGGCGGTGCCGGGGACCGAGGCGGTCTCGCGCAGCGTCTTCGTCCCGGCCTTCAGCGCCGTCATGCTGTTGTGCACGACCCTGGCGACCGCGCCCTTGGCCTGCACCCGAGCGGCGGCGTCCTGCGACAGCACGTTCATCACCAGGTGGCCGTTGGCGCCGTCCAGGTACCAGCCGGCGTTGTCCGCGCCGAGGTCCGACTTCAGGGCCGTTGCCAGCTGCGTCGCCGCGGAGGCGCTGAACGTGCGCGGGGCCGGCGGACGGTCCGTGCTCGCGTTGGCGTTGGGGAGCAGGATCGCCGCGCCCATGACGGCGGCCGCGGCGGCGCCGATGACGACGCCGGTCCGCTTGTTCACATGTCGGTGGCTCACTTCACTGACCTCCAGGCCGCACAGGAACGGAGCACACGGAGCGCCGTGGTGCGGCGCGGCGCGCCCCGTGTGTGGTTGCATCCAGTCCTACGGAGTCCGCCGCACCCCGGACTCAGGCCCGCTCAACCTGTGATGAATTCCGCCGGCCACCCGCGCGACGCCCTACACTCCCGCGCCCGGCCCGCGCGGGACCGGGCCGGGAGTGACCGAATCCGTGCCCTCACCGCCCCGGCTCTGCTTGGCTGGTGCCCTCGGCGATCACCACGACCGGGCGATCACCACGACCACGGGAGGTCCACGCCATGGCGCTCACCCACTGGGGATTCATCTACACGGCGGCCGGCAGCGCCGACGGCGGCGAGGTCAGCACGGTGGACACCGGCGCGTGCCGCAGCGTGTTCATCGGGGTGACCAAGCCCGAGGAGGGCATCGAGGCGGCCCGCAAGCTGGTGGCCGACGGGGTGCAACTGATCGAGCTGTGCGGTGGTTTCGGGCCGGTCTGGGCCGGCCGGATCATCGACGCGATCGACGGCGCGGTCCCGGTGGGCACGGTCGGGTACGGGCCCGAGGCGGTCGACCAGGTCCACGCGATCTTCTCCTGACCCGGGCCGAGGCCCTGCCCCGCCGGGAGAGCCGCGGCGGGGTGTGAAGATCAGCTGTCACCGCGCTTAAGAAAACCTCGATGGACCCGGCGCCCGTCGTACGGAAGATTTTCCGGCGGAGATCGGGTGGCCGGAACATGACCGCCCCCGACACGTCATGCACTCTTACGTACGGGAGCCGTCGCGGTGAAGGCACTGGTCAAGCAGAAGGCGGAGCCGGGACTCTGGCTCACGGAGGTGCCGGAACCGGCCATCGGCCCGGGCGACGTACTGATCAAGGTGCTCCGCACCGGCATCTGCGGCACCGACCTGCACATCCGTGCCTGGGACGGCTGGGCTCAGCAGACGGTGACCACCCCGCTGACGATCGGCCACGAATTCGTCGGCGAGGTGGTCGCCACCGGCCGCGACGTGGCCGACGTCGCGGCCGGCGACCTGGTCAGCGGCGAGGGCCACCTGGTCTGCGGCAAGTGCCGCAACTGCCTCGCCGGGCGCCGCCACCTGTGCCGCGCCACGGTCGGGCTCGGCGTCGGCCGGGACGGCGCCTTCGCGGAGTACGTGGCGCTGCCCGCGACCAACGTCTGGGTGCACCGCGTTCCCGTGGACCTCGACATCGCCGCGGTCTTCGACCCGTTCGGCAACGCCGTGCACACCGCGCTGTCGTTCCCGCTGGTCGGCGAGGACGTCCTGATCACCGGCGCCGGGCCGATCGGCCTGATGGCGGCGGCGGTGGCCCGGCACGCCGGCGCCCGCAACGTCATGATCACCGACGTCAGCGAGGAACGCCTGGTGCTCGCCCGCAAGATCGGCGTCAGCCTGGCGCTCAACGTCGCCGAGGCGGACATCGCCGACGGACAGCGCGCGCTCGGTCTGCGCGAGGGCTTCGACATCGGGCTGGAGATGTCCGGGCGGCCCGAGGCGGTCCGCGACATGATCGCCAACATGACGCACGGCGGCCGGATCGCCATGCTCGGCCTGCCCGCCCAGGACTTCCCGGTCGACTGGTCGCGGATCGTCACCTCCATGATCACGATCAAGGGCATCTACGGCCGGGAGATGTTCGAGACCTGGTACGCGATGTCCGTCCTGCTCGAAGGCGGACTGGACCTCGCCCCGGTGATCACCGGCCGGTACGCGTACACCGACTTCGAGGCCGCCTTCGACGACGCCGCGAGCGGCCGCAGCGGCAAGATCATCCTCGACTGGACCGCCTGAGCACGGCCTGACCGCGCCCGTTCCGCCCGTCACCACCCCACCTCCTGGAGACTTTCTGATGTTCGACTCCGTACGCGACGAACTGCGCGGCACCCTCGACGAGATCGTCGCCGCCGGCCTGCACAAGCCCGAGCGGGTCATCGGCACACCGCAGTCGGCGACCGTCGACGTCACCGCCGGGGGCAACCCCGGTGAGGTCCTCAACTTCTGCGCCAACAACTACCTCGGCCTCGCCGACCACCCCGCGGTCATCGCGGCCGCCCACCAGGCGCTGGACCGCTGGGGCTACGGCATGGCGTCCGTACGCTTCATCTGCGGCACGCAGGAGGTGCACAAGGAGCTGGAGGCGCGGCTGTCCGCGTTCCTCGGCCAGGAGGACACCATCCTGTACTCCTCCTGCTTCGACGCCAACGGCGGCGTCTTCGAGACCCTGCTCGGCCCGGACGACGCGGTCATCTCCGACGCCCTCAACCACGCCTCCATCATCGACGGCATCCGGCTGTGCAAGGCCCGCCGCTTCCGCTACGCCAACCGCGACCTGGCCGACCTGGAACGGCAGTTGAAGGAGGCCACCGAGGGCGGCGCGCGCCGCAAGCTGATCGTCACCGACGGCGTCTTCTCCATGGACGGCTACGTGGCGCCGCTGGGCGAGATCTGCGACCTGGCCGACACCTACGACGCGATGGTGATGGTCGACGACTCGCACGCGGTCGGCTTCGTCGGAGCCGGCGGCCGCGGCACCCCCGAACTCCACGGCGTGATGGACCGCGTCGACATCATCACCGGCACCCTCGGCAAGGCACTGGGCGGCGCCTCGGGCGGCTATGTGGCGGCCCGCGCCGAGATCGTCGCCCTGCTGCGCCAGCGCTCGCGGCCGTACCTCTTCTCCAACTCGCTCGCCCCGGTGATCGCCGCGGCCTCGCTCACGGTCCTCGACCTGCTGGAGTCGGCCGGTGACCTGCGCGAGCGGCTGCACGCCAACACCGCGCTGTTCCGCTCCCGGATGACCGAGGAGGGCTTCGACGTCCTCCCCGGCGACCACGCCATCGCCCCCGTCATGATCGGCGACGCGGCCCGGGCGGCCCGGCTGGCGGAGCTGCTGCTGGAGCGCGGGGTGTACGTGATCGGCTTCTCGTACCCGGTCGTGCCGCAGGGCCAGGCCCGGATCCGCGTCCAGCTGTCCGCCGCGCACTCCACCGAGGACGTGCACCGCGCGGTGGACGCTTTCGTCGCGGCGCGAGCCGCGATGGACGCCGAGACGCGGGCCGCGACGGACGCCGAGGCAGCCGGCACGGGGGAGTGACCCGGCCCCTCCGTCCGCATCCTGGGACACTGGGGGCATGATCGAAGCACGCCGGCTGCACATCCTCCGTGCGGTGGCCGACCACCGCACGGTCACCGCCGCGGCCGCCGCGCTCTACCTCACGCCCTCGGCGGTGTCCCAGCAACTGGCCGCCCTGGAACAGGAGACCGGCCACCGCCTGGTGGAGCGCAGCGCCCGCGGGGTCCGGCTGACCCCCGCGGGCGACATCCTGCTCACCCACGCCCACGCCGTCCTCGCCCAGCTGGAACGCGCCGAGTCCGAGCTCGCCGCGTACGGCTCGGGCGAGGCCGGCACGGTCACCGTCGCGTCCTTCGCCACCGGCATCGGCCTGGTCGTCGCGCCCGCGCTCACCGCGCTGGCCGGCCGCGCGCCCGGCATACGGGTCCGCGTCCAGGACGCCGAGGGCGACGCCAGCCTGCGGATGGTCCTCGACCGGCAGGTCGACGTCGCGGTGGCCGTCGAATACCGGGGCGCGCCCCGCGCCGACGACCCCCGGCTGACCCGGGTCCCGCTCTACGCCGAACCCTTCGACGCGGTCCTCCCGCCCGGCCACCGCCTCGCCGAGGCCGACCGGGTCGCCGTCGCCGACCTCGCCGAGGACCCCTGGATCGGCCCCTACCCCGGCAACCCCTGCCACGACGTGGTCGTCCTGGCCTGCGAGTACGCCGGTTTCCAGCCCCGGCTGGAACACTCCTCGGACGACTTCCGGGCGGTGGTCGCGCTCGCCTCCGCCGCGGCCGGCGTGGCGCTGGTGCCCCGCTCGGCACTGCGCGACATGGACCTGACCGGGGTCGTCGTCCGCCCCCTCGACGACGTCGCGCCCACCCGCCGGGTCTTCGCCGCGGTGCGCCGCGGGGCCGAGCAGCACCCGCTGTTCCGGCCGGTCCTGACCGCGCTCCAGGAGGCGGCGGCCGCGCAGGGCTGAGCGGCGTTCGGGTGCTTCGGACCGCCGCGGACGGCGTCCTTCCGGGCCGCCCGTCCCGGCCGTGGCAGGCTCGTCCCGGCTGCGGCGAGGAGGCGAGGCGATGTCGGTCGGCCCCACCGGGCAGAGCGGTCCCACCGGCCCTGGCGGTCCCACCGGCCCGGACGGCACCCCGCCGGCCGTCGCGCCCCCCGACCCCTACGCACCGGTACGCACCCGCGGCTACGCGAAGCTGCTGCTGGCCGCGGCGTTGCTCGGGTTCCCGGTCTGTGTGATCGCGTTCGGCTTCCTCGCCATCGTCCACGCCCTGGCACCGCTGCTCTACGACGACCTGCCCCGGGCGCTGGGCTTCGCCGGCGCGCCGCTGTGGTGGCCGCTGCCGATGCTGGCCGTCGCCGGGCTGCTGACCGGGCTCGCCATCCGCCACCTCCCCGGGAACGGCGGCCACGAACCGGCCGACGGGCTGGCGCTCGGCGGCCCGCCCGCGCTGTCCGCACTGCCCGGCGTCGCGCTCGCGTCCCTGGCCTCGCTCGCCTTCGGCGCGGTGCTCGGCCCGGAGGCACCGCTGATCGCCCTGGGCGGCGGGCTGGCCGCGGGCGCCGCCCGGCTGACCGGTCGGTGGACGGACGCCAGGGCGGTGGCCGCGGTGGGCGCGGCCGGCAGCTTCGCCGCGATCAGCGCGCTGCTCGGGTCGCCGCTGCTGGGCGCGTTCCTGCTGATGGAGGTCTCCGGGCTGGCCGGCCCGATGCTGGGGATGATGCTCGTGCCCGGCCTGCTCGCGTCGGGCATCGGGGCGCTGGTCTTCACCGGGCTGGGCGACTGGACCGGGCTCGGTACGTACTCCCTCACGCTGCACGACGTCCCCCGGGCCGCCGAACCCACCGTCCCGGAGTTCGGCTGGGCCCTGGTCATCGGGGTGGCCGCCGCGTTCGCCGGTGCCGGGGTCCGGTGGTTGGCGCTGCTGCTCAAGGGCCGGGTGGTCCGCCACCGGGTGCCGGTGACGGTACTGATGGGCCTGGTGGTGGGCGCCCTGGCGGTGGGCTTCTCCGCGGCCACCGGCAAGCCCGCCCAAGAACTGCTCTTCTCGGGCCAGTCGGCGCTGGGCACGCTGTTCCACGACAGCGCCGGGTATTCGATGGCGGCGCTGCTGCTGCTCCTCCTGGGCAAGGGCCTGGCGTACTGCGCGTCGCTGAGCGCCTTCCGGGGCGGGCCCATCTTCCCGGCGCTGTTCCTCGGCGGGACGGGCGGGGTGGTGCTGTCGCATCTGCCGGGCCTGTCGCTCACCCCGGCGTTCGCGATGGGCGTCGGGGCGATGGCGGTGGCCATGCTCCGGCTCCCGATGACGTCGGTGCTGATGGCGACGCTGCTGATGGGCCGCAGCGGACTCACCGTGATGCCCCTGGTGATCGTCGCCGTCGTGGTCGGGTACGTCGTGACGCTGTGGCTCACCCCGGCCCCCGCCGCGCCGGGCCGCACCACCGCGGCGCCGTCGGCCGCCTGACCGGGCGTCCGTTCAGCGCGGTGTGCGGCCGGTGGCCGTCCAGGTGGCCAACTGGCGCTCCGTCCAGGTGTTGATGACCCGCTCCGCCGGTACGCCGCACTCCTCGGCGCGGGCGCAGCCGTAGATCTGCCAGTCCAGCTGGCCCGGTGCGTGCGCGTCGGTGTCGATGGAGAACAGCGTCCCGGCCTCCAGCGCCCGGCGCAGCAGCCGGCGCGGCGGATCGAGCCGCTCGGGGCGGCAGTTGATCTCCACCGCGGTGCGGTGCTCGGCGCAGGCCGCGAACACCTCGTCGGCGTCGAACTCCGACTCCGGGCGGCCCCGGCCGGTCAGCAGCCGCCCGGTGCAGTGCCCGAGGACGTCCACCAGCGGATTGCGCACCGCGGCCACCATCCGCCGGGTCATCGGCGCCCGGTCCATCCGGAGCTTGGAGTGCACCGAGGCCACCACCACGTCGAGCCGCTCCAGCAGCTCCGGTTCCTGGTCGAGGGAGCCGTCGTCGAGGATGTCGCACTCGATCCCGGTGAGCAGCCGGAACGGCGCCAGCCGTTCGTTGACCTGTGCCACCAGCTCCAGCTGTTCCCGCAGCCGTTCCGCGGACAGCCCGCGGGCGACGGTGAGCCGGGGGGAGTGGTCGGTCAGCACGCACCACTCGTGACCCAGGTCGCGGGCGGCCCGGGCCATCACCTCGACCGGGCTGCCGCCGTCCGACCAGTCGGAGTGCAGATGGCAGTCGCCGCGCAGGGCCTGCCGCAGTCGCTGCCCCTGCTCCCCCTCGACCAGCGGGGCGCCGGCCTCGTCCTCCAGATGCGCCAGATAGGTGGGCCGCACGCCCGCCAGCGCCTCTTCGACCACCCGGGTGGTCTTGGGGCCCAGCCCCTTGAGGCGGACCAGCGTGCCCTGCCGGGCCCGCTCGTGCAGCTCCTCGTCGGACAGCGCGCCGAGGGCGGCCGCGGCCCCGCGGAACGCCTGTACGCGGTAGGTGGCCGCGCCCTGCCGCTCCAGCAGGAACGCGATCCGCTCCAGCGCGTCGACGGGCTCCACGTGCGGCTCCTTCCGGGTGCGCCGGTCCCGCGGGTCCCTCTCACCGTGCCGCAACCGGGTACCGGCTGCCACCGGGCCCGCCCGCCGCGCCGCATCCCGGGGCGGGACCGGCGGTAAATCGCCCATTCCCGCCGAGTCGGACGGCGTGGCGTTATGCGGTTATGTCCGTTCTCGGGGCGGTGGATCCGATTCCATGGGAATGCCGTACGGATGGTGCCGATGAATCCGTGCAAGGTGTTCGAAGGGTGTGCGGCCACTCGCGGTAACTCCGGGTAAATCGGGCGTGTTCCATGCTTGTGCAACATTCGGCGGAGGGTTCCTCGGGCGCTCGGCCGAGTTCTGCGGGGCCCCGTCGATCGGTGCCGTAAAAACTGTGTGTCTTCAAGGAATCTGCACACCGATTGCGCAGCCGACGCACCCCCTTCCGTCCTTTCTTCAGGCGCTGACCTGCAGGTAAGCAGATTGATGCGGGAATGTCCTGTTCGTCTGACGGGCCTTCAGCGAACGACGGGAACGCAAACCGCAGGAGTTGTGAAGAAGCTGCCACCAATTCATGGACGTGCGTCCACGTCAGGTAATTGAGAGGTTCGAAGCGGTCCGGATCGGCCGTAGTCCGATTCGCAGCACAACCCGCCTGCATGCTTTGATCCTTCGCACTGCAGGAGTCGCGCAGAGGTCTCGATTTGGGGACCTTCGGCGACCGCTGTCGCGGCTGGACCGCCCTTCCGGAGGGCGCGGCCGCAGCTATTTGAGATATGCATCCGAAAGGAATCATCATGCGCGAGATTCAGACCCAGGAAATCGCCGACAGCGAGCTCGACAACGTGGCCGGCGGCCTCGTCGGCAGCCTGGCCGGCACCGCCACCTCCGCCCTCGACGGCGCCACGGGCCTCAACGTCGGCGGCACCCTGGGCACCGCCACCGGCACCGTCGAGGGTCTGACCGGCGTCAACACCAGCCAGGTCACGGGCCTCGTCGCCGGTCTCTAAAGACCCACGGCAGGTCGGCGGCCCCTCCTTGCCGACATGCCGGCCGGCTGCCCCGGAACCGCCAGGCCTTCGCCGGGTTCCGGGGCACCCGGCTGCCGTACCCCGGACCGGCCACCGTACGCTCGGTCCCACCGCGGCGGGGCGAGCCGCCCCGTCCGTGGTGTCCTGACAGTCCTTTGCAGTTGAGGGAAGAGTGTCGTGCAGTTCCGCCAACAGGCCCTTTCCAAGCTGCAGTCGCCCGAGGAAATCGATCTGCCGGTGCGCTTCGCCCGGCCGCAGGGACTTCTCGTCCTGATCGTCACGGTCCTCAGCGTGCTCGCCGCCGCCGTATGGGCGGTGACCGGAACCGTCTCCTCCACCCTCACCGCACCCGGGATCCTCACCCACGGCCAGGGCAGCTACGTCCTGCAGAGCCCGGTCGCTGGCCAGGTCACCGCCGTACTCGCCCGAGAAGGGCAGCGGGTGGCCGCGGGCGCCCCGGTCCTCAAGGTCCGCACCGCCCAGGGCACCACCGTCGTCCGCGCGATCGCCGCCGGCCGGCTGACCACGATGGTCGCCACCATCGGCTCGGTCGTCACCACGGGCGCGGACGTGGCCTCCGTCGAGCGCGTGGCACACGACCGGGACCCCCTGACGGCGACGCTGTACGTACCGGCCGAGAACGGCGCCACCGTCCCCGTCGGCGCCTCCGTCGACCTCACCGTCCAGTCCGTGCCGAACCAGCAGTACGGCGTGCTGCGCGGCCGGGTCAAGGCGGTCGGCCGGACCGCCCAGACGCGCCAGCGGATCGGCGCCTACCTGGGCAGCAGCCAGCTCGGCGAGCAGTTCTCGAAGGCCGGCCCGCCGGTCGCCGTCCTGGTCCGGCTCGACCGGGCCCCCGGGAACAGGTCCGGCTACGCCTGGTCGACCTCCGACGGCCCGCCCTACACCGTCGACTCCATGACGCTGGCCAGCGGCGCCGTCCACCTCGCCGCGCAGCACCCGATCGATTGGCTGCTGCCGTGACCGCATCCCAGGACTCCGCACCCCCGCAGGACCGGCTGCCGCCCCCCGGCCGCGGCCGGCACCGCCCCGAACCCGCGCCCGGCGCCCGACGCCGGCGCGCCGCCCCGCCCGCGCCCCCCAAGAAGGTCAAGACCGTCCGCACCCCCACCGTCCTCCAGATGGAGGCCGTGGAATGCGGCGCCGCCTCCCTGGCGATGGTCCTCGCCCACCACGGACGGCACGTACCCCTGGAAGAGCTGCGGATCGCCTGCGGCGTCTCCCGCGACGGCTCGCGCGCCAGCAACCTGCTCAAGGCCGCCCGCAGTTACGGCCTCCAGGCCAAGGGCATGCAGATGGAGGCCACCGCGCTCGCCGAGGTCCAGGGCCCGGCCATCCTCTTCTGGGAGTTCAACCACTACGTCGTCTACGACGGCATGGGCCGCCGGATGGGCCGCCGCGGCGTGCACATCAACGACCCCGACAAGGGCCGCCGCTTCGTGCCCATGGAGGACTTCGACACCAGCTTCACCGGCGTCGCCCTGGTCTTCGAACCGTCCGAGTCCTTCCGCAAGGGCGGCCGCAAGCCCGGCGTCCTCGGCGCCGTGCCGGCCCGGATGCGCGGCACCACCGGCACCCTGCTCGCCGCCCTCCTCGCCAGCCTGCTGCTGGTCGCGGTCGGCGCCGCGGTGCCCGCGCTCAGCCGGACGTACATCGACATGTTCCTGATCGGCAACCAGACCTCGCTGCTGGGGCCGCTCTTCGCGTCGATGGCCGCGATGGTCGCGCTCACCGCCGTCCTCACCGGACTGCAACAGGCCAACCTGCTGCGTGGCCGGATCATCTCCTCCACCCTCACCAGCGCCCGCTTCCTGCGCCATCTGCTCCGGCTCCCGGTCACCTTCTTCGCCCAGCGCAGCCCGGCCGACCTGGTCCAACGCCTGCAGTCCAACGACGCGGTCGCCGAAACCCTCGCCCGCGACCTCGCCGCCGCCGGCGTGGACGGCATCGTCGTCGTCCTCTACGCCGTGCTGCTGTGGACCTACGACCCCCAGCTCACCGTCATCGGCGTGGGCATCGCCCTGCTCAACGTCGTCGCCATGCGGATCGTGATACGGCTGCGCGCCACCCACACCGCGAAACTCCGCGCCGACACCGCCCGGCTCACCAACACCGCCTACACCGGCCTGCAGCTCATCGAGACCATGAAGGCCACCGGCGGGGAGAACGGCTACTTCCGCCGCTGGGCCGGCCAGCACGCCGCCACCCTGGAGGAACAGCAGCGGCTCGGCGTCCCCAGCGCCTGGCTGGCCGTCGTCGCGCCCACCCTCGCCACCCTCAACAGCGCCCTGATCCTGTGGATCGGCGGACTGCGGGCCGTCGAGGGCCACATCTCCATCGGTCTGCTGGTCGCCTTCCAGGCGCTGGTCACCCGCTTCACCGCGCCCATCACCCGGCTCAACGGCGTCGCCGGCCGCATCCAGGACTTCGCCGCCGACGTGGCCCGCCTCAAGGACGTCGAGTCCTTCCCCGCCGACACCCTCTACACCCGGCCCGGCTCGGAGGGCGACACCCGCCGGCTCAAGGGCCATGTGACGCTGGAGGACATCACCTTCGGCTACAGCCCGCTGGACAAACCGCTGCTCACCGGCTTCTCACTGGCTGTCGGGCCGGGCCGCCAGGTCGCCCTGGTCGGCGGCTCCGGCAGCGGCAAATCCACCGTCTCCCGGCTGATCTCCGGCCTCTACAGCCCCTGGGAAGGCACCATCCGCATCGACGGACACCGCCTGGAGGACCTCTCCCGCAGCGCGCTCGCCGCCTCCGTCTCCTTCGTCGACCAGGACGTCTTCCTCTTCGAGGGAACGGTCCGGGACAACGTGGCGCTGTGGGACCCGTCCATCCCCGACGACGCGGTCATCGCCGCCCTCAAGGACGCCGCCCTCTACGACGACGTCATCGCCCGCCGCCCGGACGGCATCTACACCCGGGTCGACCAGGACGGCCGCAACTTCTCCGGCGGGCAGCGGCAGCGCCTGGAAATCGCCCGCGCCCTGGTCCGGCGCCCCAGCATCCTGGTCCTCGACGAGGTCACCAGCGCCCTGGACGCACAGACCGAACAGATCATCATGGACAACCTGCGGCGGCGCGGCTGCGCCTGCGTCGTCATCGCCCACCGGCTCAGCACCGTCCGCGACAGCGACGAGATCGTCGTCCTCGACCACGGCGTGGTCGTCGAACGCGGCCGGCACGAGGACCTGGTCGCCGCCGGAGGCGCGTACGCCGAGCTGGTCAAGGAGCACTGAGGTGTCAGCCCTGCCCCCCATCCCGCACGCGGGACCCGGCGAGACGGACGCGGTGACGCAGGCCCTGGGCGGCCTCGGCACGCCCGTCGACTGCGCCGGACTGCGCAGCGTCCCCCTCGAAGGGCCGCACGTGCTGTGGCTGGTCACCGCCGGCGCGCTCGACCTGTTCGCGGTCGACGCCGCGGCGGAGGGCCACTGGCACTTCCTGGGCCGGCTCGAACCCGGCGCCCTGCTCCTCGGCCCGGTCGACGGCCCCCAGCACACCCTGCTCGGCCGCCCCTCGCAGGACTGCGCGGTGCGCCGGATCCCGCTGCGCGAGCTGCCCCGCTGGGAGTACGGGGGGTACGGCGAGGAGCATGACACCGGTGCCCAGCCGCTGTACGGCGCCCCCGGCGGCTACGGCCACGCCGCGGCGTACGGACCGCTGGAGCACGCCTTCGCGTTGGGCACCGCCCGCAGCCTGGGCGTGCTGTTCGAAGCCCCGCTGGACGGCCGGCCCGGCGACGACGCGGTGGCCGACGACGACGTGCTGTGGATGCCGGTGCCGCCCGGCAGCGTCCAGTACGGCGCCTCCTACAGCGCGGAGGCGGCCGCCGACCTGCTGCTCGACCCCGAGCTGTGGCAGCGGATGGTCAATCAGCAGTACCGGCTGCTGTCCGCCGTCGACCGCTGGATCGAGCAGCTGGAGCGCGCCCACGAGGACCGTACGGCGGCCGGCATCAAGGCCGGTGAGGCCGTCCGCGAGCGCGCCGACCAGGCACTGCTGGCCTCCATCGGCCGCCAGGACCGGGCCGGGCGGGGCGGCGCCGGGACGGACCGGACCGGCGACGACACCACCTTCGCGGTCTGCCGCACGGTCGCCGAGGCCGCCGGGATCACCCTCACCGAACCCCCCAGGGGCGGCGCCGTCAACGACCGCATCACGCCCGTCGAACGGATCGCGGTCAGCTCCCGGATCCGCACCCGCGCGGTCCGCCTCACCGGAAACTGGTGGCGGACCGACACCGGCCCCCTGGTCGGCCACCGCGCCAAGTCCGGCGCCCCCGTGGCACTGCTGTGGCGCCGCGGCCGCTACGAGGCGGTCAACCCCGTCTCCGGCCTGCGGATGCGGATCGGCAAGGACAACGCCGACGAGTTCGAGGCCCGCGCCGTCATGTTCTACCGCCCGCTGCCCGAGCGGCCGATGAACATGTGGCGGCTGATGCGCTTCAGCCTGCGCGGCACCCGCACCGACGTCCGCAACCTGGCCCTCAGCGGCCTGGTGACGGTCGCCCTCGGCGCCCTCGTCCCGATCGCGACCGGCAAGGTCCTCGGCGTGTACGTCCCGGCCGCAGACAAGAGCCTGATCGTCCAGGTCGCGCTGGCCGTCATCATCAGCAGCGTGGTCGCCGCCGCCTTCATGCTGCTGCAGAGCCTCACCGTGCTGCGCATGGAGGGCCGAATAGAGAGCGTGCTGCAACCGGCCGTCTGGGACCGGCTGCTGCGGCTGCCGACCAAGTTCTTCACCGAACGCTCCACCGGCGAACTCGCCAGCGCCGCGATGGGCATCAGCGCCATCCGCCGGGTGCTGTCCGGCATCGGCCCGGTGGCCGTGCAGTCCACCACCGTCGGCGCGATGAACTTCGCGCTGCTCCTCGTCTACAGCGTGCCGCTGGCGCTCGCCGCGCTCGGCATGCTGCTCGTCATCGGGGCGGTCTTCCTCACCATGGGCCTGTGGGAACTGCGCTGGCAGCGGCGGCTGATCAAGCTGACCAACAAGCTCAACAACCAGGCGTTCCAGACCCTGCGCGGACTGCCCAAGCTGCGGGTCGCCGCGGCCGAGAGCTTCGCCTACGCCGCCTGGGCCCGGGAGTTCGCCCGGTCCCGGGAGCTCCAGCAGAAGGCCGGCCGGATCAAGAACCTCACCACCGTCCTCAACGCCGTCTACCTGCCGCTGTGCTCGCTGGCCCTCTTCATGCTGCTGGCCGGCCCGGCCCGCGGCACCATGTCGGCCGGCGCGTTCCTCACCTTCAACACCTCGGTCACCATGCTGCTGACCTCGGTCACCCAGATCACCGGCGCCTTCGTCTCGGCCGCGGCCGCCCTGCCGATGTTCGAACAGATCAGGCCGGTTCTGGACGAGGCACCGGAGGTACGCGGGGCCAGCGCCCAGCCCGGCGCCCTCACCGGCGCCCTGGAGGCCAAGAAGCTCTCCTTCCGCTACACCGACGACGGCCCGCTGGTCCTCGACGACATCTCCCTCCAGGTCCGCCCCGGCGAATTCGTCGCCGTCGTCGGCCCCAGCGGCTGCGGCAAGTCCACCCTGCTGCGGCTGCTGATCGGCTTCGACAAACCCACCTCCGGCAGCGTCCTCTACGACGGCCAGGACCTCGCCGCCCTCGACCAGGCCGCGGTCCGCCGCCAGTGCGGCGTCGTGCTGCAGAACGCCCAGCCGCTCACCGGCTCCATCCTCGACTGCATCTGCGGCGCCGAGTCCTTCACCCAGGAGGAGGCCTGGGCCGCCGCCGAGATGGCGGGCCTGGCCGAGGACATCAAGCGGATGCCGATGGGCCTGCACACCATGATCTCCGGCGGCGGCGCCATCTCCGGCGGGCAGCGGCAGCGCCTGATGATCGCCCAGGCCCTGGTCCGGCGGCCGCGGATCCTCTTCTTCGACGAGGCCACCAGCGCCCTGGACAACGAGACCCAGCGCATCGTCATCGACAGCACCCGCAAGCTCAGCGCCAGCCGGCTGGTGATCGCCCACCGGCTCTCCACCGTCATGGACGCCGACCGGGTGATCGTCATGGAGGACGGCCGGATCGTCGAACAGGGCGCCCCGGCCGAACTCCTCGCCGACACCGGAGGCCGGCTGCACGACCTGGTGCGCCGTCAGCTGACCTGACCCGACCTGACCCCACCTGACCGCACCGGCCGCTCGGGACCGCCCGCCTGGGACCGCCCGCCCGGGGCCGGCCGCCTGGGACCGCCCCCTGGGACCGTCCGCCCGGGACCGTCCGCTCGGGACCGCCCGTCCGGGGCCGGCCGCGCCGCCGGACGAGCCGTTCCCGGCATCCCCGCCGTCCACCGCATATCGTGCGGAGCGGCGGACGGAGGATGAGATGGCCACGGCGCGGAACCTGTTCGACGCGATGCCCCCCGAGCAGCGGGGGCTGCTGACCGAACTCGCCCGCGAGGTGTCGCTGCCCCGCGACACCCGGCTCTTCGACGAGGGCCGGCGGGCGGACCGGTTCTGGATCATCCGCAGCGGCCGGGTCGCGCTCGACCAGCACGTACCCGGCCGCCGGTCGGCCGTCGTGGAAACCCTCGGCCGGGACGAACTGCTCGGCTGGTCCTGGCTGTTCCCGCCCTACCTGTGGCACCTGGGCGCGCAGACCGTCGGGCCGGTGGAGGCGGTCGAGTTCGACGCCGCGGCGGTCCGTGCGCTGTGCGAGCGCGACCCGGTCCTCGGCCGGGCGGTGTACCGCTACGTCGCCGAGACCGTCGCCCACCGGCTGCACGGCACCCGCACCCGGCTGCTCGACCTCTACGGCCCCCAGGGCAGCGGCTTCGACGACTGAACGGGCCCGGCCGCGCGAAAGCCGGCCCCCGCGTGCACCCCACCACGTGCACCCCCGGCGTGCACCCCACCGCGAGCGCATCCTCCGCGAAAAGCACCCCGCGCCCCGGAACCGCACCCCGCAACCGGCCGACTACCTGTGCCGGGCCGTGTCCACGGCCCCGGCCGGGCGGACCGGCCGCAAAAGCGTAGGGGAGAAGCACCATGCGTCCTGGGAAGTTGTGCGGTCTGGCCGCCGTCGTGGCACTGACCGCCACCGCGTGCGCCGGCGGGGGAGCGGACGTCGGCGGGGACGCCTCCGGCCGCGGCGGCGCCGGATTCCCGGTGCGGATCGCCGACTGCAAGGGCACCGAGACCACCTTCACCGCCCCGCCGCGCAGAATCGTCACCAGCAACGCCGCCGCCCTGGAGATGCTGCTCCGGCTGGGCGCCGGCGACCGCGTCATCGGCACCGGCTTCCCCCCGGGCAAGGGCACCCTGCCCGCCGCCCTCGACGCCCGCGCCCGCAAGGTGCCCGTCCTCGGCAAACACCTCGTCCCCAAGGAAAAACTGCTCGGCTCCGGAGCCGACCTCTACATCGACACCTTCGCCTCGATGGGCCACATGGGCGGCGCCGGGGACGCACCCACCGACGACGAGTTCGCGGCGGCCGGCATCAAACACCTCTACCTCGCCTCCACCGCCTGCGCCCCCATGGCGAAGCAGCCGCAGCGGGACCTCTCCGCGGTGGAGGGCGACATCCGGCGGCTCGGCGCGGTCACCGGTACGGCCGACCGGGCGAAGCGGCTCATCGCGGGCATGCGGGCCAAGGTCGCCGCCGTGCACAAGGCCGTCGGCCCCGTCCCCGAGCGACAGCGGCCGACGTACTTCTTCTTCGACTACGACGCCGGCACCAAGCAGCCGCTCGCGGTCTGCCGCAAGCAGGTCGCCAACGCCGTGATCACCCAGGCCGGTGCGCGCAACGTCTTCGCCGGCTGCGACGGCGACTTCCGGCCCGTCTCCTGGGAGGACGTGGTCGCCAAGGACCCGGACTGGATCCAGCTCGGGGTGCGCAACCGGGGCGACGCCGCGGCCAACGCCCGCGCCTTCGACGACGCGGCGGCGTTCCTGAAGAGCTTCCCCGCCACCAAGGGGCTGACCGCGGTGAAGGAGGGCCACTTCCTGCGGATCGGTTCGGAGCGGACGACGATCGCCGGGGTCGGCACCGCCGACACGGTCGAGGAGATCGCGCACACCCTCTACCCCGCCCGGTTCCAGGAGGCCCGCCGGTGACCACCGCCCTCGCCGACGCCTCCGCCCGGGCGGAAGCGGACGACCGGGCCGGGCGCCGGGCCCCGCGCGCCGGGCTGCTCGCCGTCGTCCTGGGCGCCGCGCTGCTGGCGGCCCTGACCGCCGCGGTCTCCGTCGGCGCCACCGCCATCCCGCCCGCAGAGGTCTGGTCGGTGGTGCTGCGCCGACTGGGCGGTGCCCCGCCCCGGCCGGGCACCGACGACCTCATCGTGTGGCAACTGCGCGTCCCCCGCGCCCTGTTGGCCGCCCTGGTGGGCGCCGGCCTGGGACTCGTGGGGACCGCGACCCAGGCGCTGGTCCGCAACCCGCTGGCCGACCCGTACCTGCTCGGCATCTCCAACGGTGCCTCGCTCGGCGCGGTCGCCGCGATCGTGCTGGGCGCGGGCACCGGCGGGCTGCTCGGGCTGGGGCTGTCCGCGGCCGCCTTCGCCGGCGCACTGGCCGCGTTCGCACTGGTGTGGTGCCTGGCCCGGCGCGGCGGCGGATTCTCGCCGCTGCGGCTGGTGCTGGCCGGGGTGGGCGTCGGCCAGTTCCTCTCCGGGTTCACCAGCTACCTGGTCCTGCAGGCCGGCGACGAGCAGCAGACCCGCAGCGTGCTGTTCTGGCTGATGGGCAGCCTCAGCGGGGCCACCTGGAGCCTGCTGGGACTGCCGCTGCTCGCCGTCGCGGCCGGGCTGCTCGCCCTCCAGGCCCGCGCCCGCGCCATGAACGCCCTGCTCATGGGCGACGAGACCGCCGCCGGCGTGGGCGTACCGGTGACCCGGCTGCGCCGCGAACTGTTCGTGGTCACCAGCCTGCTGACCGGTGTCCTGGTCGCGGTCTCCGGCGCCGTCGCCTTCGTCGGGCTGATGGTGCCGCACCTGTGCCGGCTGGTCATCGGCGGGGACCACCGCCGGCTGCTGCCGCTGTCCGCGCTGACCGGGGCGCTGCTGCTGGTCGTGGTGGACCTGGTGTGCCGTACGGCCATGGACACCCAGGAACTGCCGGTCGGGGTGGTCACCGCGCTGATCGGGGCGCCCGCCCTGCTGTTCGTACTGGACCGGCGGACGGCGGCCGGCCGGTGAACGTCGCGATCGAGGACCTGCACGTCGGCTACGCCGGCCGGAACGTCGTCGCCGGGGTGCACCTGATGGCCGCCTCCGGCGAGATCGCCGGGCTCGTCGGCCCCAACGGCAGCGGCAAGTCCACCGTCCTGCGCACCGTCTACCGCCATCTGCGGCCCACCGCCGGACGCGTCCTGCTGGCCGGCACCGACCTGCGCACCCTCACCCCCGGACGGACCGCGCGGCAGGTCGCCGCGCTGCCCCAGGAACGCGGCAGCGACTTCGAACTGACCGTCCGCGAGGTCGTGATGATGGGACGGACGCCCTACAAACGGGCCTTCGCCGGGGACGACCGCGAGGACCGGGAACGGGTGGCGCAGGCGCTGGCCGCCGTCGGACTCGCCGGCGGGGAGGCCCGGAGGTTCTCCGCCCTGTCCGGCGGCGAACGCCAACGCGCCCTGCTGGCCCGGGCGTTCGCCCAGGACCCCGAGGTGCTGGTGCTGGACGAACCCACCAACCACCTCGACATCCGCCACCAGGTCGAACTGCTCACCCTGCTGCGCGACCGCCGCCGCACCACGCTGATCTCCCTGCACGACCTCAACGCCGCCGCCTCCCTCTGCGACCGGCTGCACGTGCTGCACGGCGGACGGCTGGTGGCCTCCGGCACCCCGCGCGAGGTGCTCACCCCGGACCTGCTGGCCGAGGTCTTCGGCGTACGCGCCGCGGTGACCGAACACCCCCTCACCGGTGACCTGTTGATCGCCTACGACCACCGCGCACCGCTGCCCGTGGAGCGCGGCTGACGGGCGGGCGGCGGTGGCGGGGCCCGGTGCCCGGGCGGGGAGGGTGCCTGACCGCGGGGGGCGCCTTACCGGGGAGGGTGCCTGACCGGGGAGGGCGGCCACCGGGCGGCGGGCGCGTCCGGCGCCGGTGGCCACCCTCCCCCTCCGCTCACCCCGTCGCCACGAAGTGGCTCGGCCGGCCGTCCCGCAGCACCGGCCGCCCGAGCCGCTCGGCCTCCGCCCGGTGCCGCAACTCCCGCCTGCCGTCCGGGTGTTCCAGCACGCACGAGTGCCAGGGCGTCAGCCAGACGTCCGGTGCCGCCAGCAGCCGGATCCCGAACTTCGCCGCACCGCGTGGCTGCGGATGGATCGAGAGCCGGACCGCGCCCGGGTGCCGGCGGGCGACCAGCTCGCCCCAGGCACGGCTGCGCCGCATCACCCCGTAGGCGCGCCGGCGGCAGTCGCGCTGCAGCGCCGAACGGGTGCCGGAGAACGCCGCGGTGTCCTCGAAGAGGAACCGGGTGATGCCCTGGTACAGCCGGCGGGTCGGCTCGTGGCTGCGGGTCCGGGCGCGCAGCGCCTCCAGCGTGGGGGCGTACCGTTCGTCGACCAGCGCCCGCCGGTCGTCGTACGACAGCCCGGGCCCGTACACCGCCCGCAGGTCGAACACGTCCAGCCGGGTCAGCCCCTCGGCGCGGACCATGGCGCGCAGTGCGTCACCGTAGGCATCGATGGTGCGGTCGGGCACGTGGATGAGGTCGCTGAAGACGTGCCCGTCGGAGCAGATGACCACCCGCGCGCCGGGCGGGTGGACGTCCTCGATCCGGGCGCAGAGCTCGTCCAGGAAGCGCAGGGCCAGCCGCTCGCCCTCGTCGGGCAGCGGTCCGAGCACCTTGGCCGGGTTCGGCGACTTGCAGGGGAAGCCCGGCAGCGTGAACACGATCGGCTCACCGGCCGCCACGGGCCCCCTGAGCTGCCGCAGCTGCTCGGGGAACGCGTCCGGCCCGTCCCCGCCCGCGGTGTCCAGCGTCCGTCGGTACGGCAGGAGGACCGCGAGCACCGCCGCGCACACCGCACCGGGGTCGTCGGGCGGCGGGACGGCGGCGGGAGGGGCGGGCAGCACACGGTCCGGGTGGGTCAGCACGCGGCGCCCGCCCCGTCCGCGGTACGCCCTGCGGTGAACGGGCAGCCGCCGCCGGAGGCCGTACCGACGGCGTTCTCTTCGGCGGCCCCGCCGGCTCCGTACGCCACCGGCAGCCGGTCGACGCCCCGCGCCAACACCGCCGGTATCCAGGAGAGCCGGTCGTCCGGTGTGGCGAGCCGGAGCCCGGGAAGCCGCCGGAGCAGCGTCTCCAGGGCGATCCGGAGCTCGATCCGGGCGAGCGCGGCGCCGGGGCAGAAGTGGATGCCGTGGCCGAAGGCCAGGTGCGGACGGGGGGAGCGGTCGAGGTCGAGGCGCTCGGCGTCGGCGAACCGGCGCGGGTCGCGGTTCGCCGCGCACAGCGACACGATGACGGAGTCGCCCGCCGGGACCCGGGTCCCGTGCAGGTCGGCGTCCTCGGCGAAGAACCGCCAGGTCGTCAGCTCGAAGGCGCTGTCGTACCGCAGCAGTTCCTCGACCGCGCGCGGCAGCAGCTCCGGACGCGCGGCCAGCTCCGCGAGCTGCCGCGGGTGGCGCAGCAGGGCGACCAGCGCCGTGGTGATCTGGTTGGTGACCGGTTCCTGCCCGGCCACCAGCAGCTGGAAGATCATCGAGTCCAGCTCCGCCGGCTCGATCCGGCCGTCGTCGCACGCGGCCACCAGCCGGGACAGCAGATCCGCGCCCCGCTCACGGCGCTTGTGGGCGACCAGACCGCCGATGTACCCCTGCAGCCCGCGCAGCCGCGCCTCGTACGCCGGCCGGCCCGGGTCCGTGGGCCCCACCGGCTGGACCACCTTGCCCCAGTCCCGGTCGAAGCGATCGGCGAACTCCTCCGGCAGGCCGATGACTTCGGCGAGGACCTGGAAGGGGAAGCGGGCCGCGAACGCCTCGACGAGGTCCGTGGTGCCGCTCTCCGGCAACCCGTCGAGCAGGGCCTCGGCCCGCTCCTGGAAGCGGGGCCGGAGCGCCTCGACGCGCGCCGGGGCGAAGGCGTCGGTGAGCAGTCGGCGCAGCGCGGTGTGCCGGGGCGGGTCCTGGTGGAGCAGATGCACCTGGAGCTGGGAGTGCTGCGGCTCGGGCATGATCGAGGCGCGGGCCCGCCAGGCCGCGTTGCCCCGGGAGTGGTGCTTGCCCAGCCGCGGATCGGTCAGCGCCTGACGGGCGGCCTCGTACCCGGTGACCAGCCAGGCGCACACCCCGCTGGGGAACCGCACCCGGTGCACCGGGCCGCGCGCCCGCAGTTCGGCGTAGAGCGGATACGGATCTCGGGTGTAGTCCGCCCCGTAGAGCTCCACGGGCTCGGGCAATCTGGACATGGGTGTTCCTCCACGGCACTGACCGGTGACCGCCGTGCGCGAACGGCACGGCGTGGGAGAGGTCGGGCGCCGAACGCGTCGAGTTCCCGCGATACGCCGACGAATCCGGCGGACGACGAATCCGGCGGAAGGGGAGGCGGGAGCCGGGGCGGGAGCGGCGAGGAGCGAACCGGGTGGCGCGCAAACCCAGTTAGTCGCCCCGTGACGCCACCGGGTTCCGGGTCCGGAACAGGATGAACCTCACGTGCCAAAGGCCCCCCGATCGGCCGCTCCAGCCCGCGTCCACCTGCCACGATGACGCGATGTCCCGTTCTCCGGCCGACCGCAGTCGGCCCCCGCACCGCACGACCGCCGCCCGTCCGCTGCTTGCTCGGTCGGTGCTCGGATTCATCGCCCTGCTGGCCGTCCTCTTCGCGCTGTCCTACGCGGCCGGAACGCTCGCCGGCCCGGTCGCCCCGGGGCTGCACCCCGCCGGTGGCACCGGTGGTGGCGACCACGCTCCCGCCGACGGCGGGGACATGGGCGGCATGCACGGCATGGGCGCCCCCGCGCCCCGCCCGCTCGTCGTGGGGGCGCCGCGATGACCGCCCGTACGACCACCCTCACCATCGGCGGGATGACCTGCGCCGCCTGCGTGGGCCGGGTCGAGCGGAAACTCGGCCGACTGGACGGCGTCGCGGCCTCGGTCAACCTGGCGACCGGCCGGGCCACCGTGCAGCACCCGGACGAGGTGTCCGTCGAGGAGCTCGTCACCACCGTCGAGGCGGCCGGTTTCACCGCCCGGCTCCCCGAACCGGAGGTTCCGCAACCTCATTCCGGCAAGGGAGAGTCGGGGGCGCCCGACGGCGACGCCCCGAGCGCCCGCCACCGGCTGCTGGTCACCGCGCTGCTCTCGCTCCCCGTCCTGGTCCTGTCGATGGTGCCCGGCTGGCAGTTCCGCCACTGGCAGTGGCTGTGCTTCGTGCTCGCCGCACCGGTCGCCGTGTGGAGCGCCGCCCCCTTCCATGCCCGTGCCCTGCGCGGACTGCGGCACGGCGCCGCCACCATGGACACCCTGGTCTCGCTCGGCGTCACCGCGTCCTTCGGCTGGTCGGCGTGGGCGCTGTTCCTCGGCGGGGCGGGCGCGCCCGGTATGACGATGCCCTTCAGCCTGCTGCCCACCGCGGGGGACGGCAGTGCGCACCTCTACCTCGAAGCGGCCGTCGGCGTACCGCTGTTCGTGCTGGCCGGGCGGCACATGGAGGCCCGGGCCCGGCGCGGCACCGGCGCCGCGCTGCGGGCGCTGGCCGAACTCGCCGCCAAGGACGTTGCCGTCCGGGTGGCGGGACAGGAGCGGCGCATCCCGGTGGAACGGCTGCGGGCCGGGGACCACTTCCTGGTCCGGCCCGGGGAGCGGGTCGCCACCGACGGCACCGTCGTCACGGGCAGTTCCGCCCTGGACCTGTCCCTGGTCACCGGGGAGAGCCGCCCGGTCGAGGTCGGCCCGGGCTCGCCGGCGATCGGTGGCGCGGTCAACTCCGGCGGCCTGCTGGAGGTACGGGCCGACACGGTCGGTGCCGACACCCAGCTCGCCCGGATCACCCGGCTCGTCGAGGACGCCCAGACCGGCAAGACCCGGATCCAGCGGCTGGCCGACGCGGTGGCCGCGGTCTTCGTCCCCGCGGTGCTGACCGTCTCGGTCAGCGTCCTGGGCTTCTGGCTCGGCGCCGGCGCCGACCCGCAGGCCGCGGTCACCGCCGCGGTCGCCGTCCTCGTCGTGGCCTGCCCGTGCGCGCTGGGCCTGGCCACCCCGACCGCCCTGATGGCCGCCACCGGCCGCGGCGCCCAACTCGGCATCCTGGTCCGCGGCCCGCAGGCACTGGAGCGGCTGCGCCGGATCGACACCGTCGTCCTGGACAAGACCGGCACCCTCACCACCGGCCGGATGACCGTCACCGCCGTCACCGCCCGCACCGACGGCCTCGGCCCGGACACCGCGCTGCGGCTGGCGGCCGGCGTCGAACAGGGCTCGGAACACCCGCTGGCCCGCGCCGTCACCGCCTGCGCCCGCGACCACGACCCGGACCAACCACTGCCCGCCGTCAGCGACTTCACCGCCGAGCCCGGCCACGGCGTACGGGGCACCACGGACGGGCACCGGGTCGAGGTCACCGGGCCCGGCGACCCCGCCGCCCTGCCGGCCCCGCTCCCGGACGCCGTGCACGACGCCGAAGCCGCCGGCCACACCGCCGTCCTGGTCACCGTCGACGGCACCCCCGAGGCCGTCCTCGCGATCGGCGACGCGCTGCGCCCGGACGGCTACCGCGCCGTCGACCACCTGCGCCGGCTGGGCCTGCGCCCGGTCCTGGCCACCGGCGACCGCGCCGCCACCGCCCGCGCGGTCGCCGGCCACCTCGCCATCACCGAACTCCACGCCGAGGTACGCCCCGAGGACAAGGCCGCCCTCGTCACCACCCTCCAGCAGCAGGGCGCCCGGGTCGCGGTGGTCGGCGACGGCGTCAACGACGCGGCCGCCCTGGCACTGGCCGACCTCGGCATCGCCATGGGCAGCGGCACCGACGCCGCGATCGGTGCCGCGGACGTCACCCTCGTCCGCGAGGACCTGCAGGCCGTCGCCGACGCGGTACGCCTGGCCCGGCGCACCCTGGGCACCATCCGGACCAACCTCGGCTGGGCCTTCGGCTACAACCTGGTCACCGTGCCGCTCGCCGCCGTCGGCCTGCTCAACCCGATGCTCGCGGCCGCCGCGATGTCCGCCAGCTCCCTGCTCGTCGTCGGCAACAGCCTCCGGCTGCGCGCCTGGCAGCCCGGTGGCGGACCGGCCCGGCCGGGCCGCGGAAGCACCGGACGCCGCACCACCACCGCACACCGGGAGACCGCATGACACGGCTGCCCGCGGCCACCGTCGCCGTACCGCTGCTCACCTGTCTGGCGACCCTCGGTGCCCTGACCGCCTGGACGGCGGCGGGCCGGGCCGGCACCCCGGCCCGGATGGAGGTCACCGACGGCCGGGTACTGGTCCCGTCCGGACCCGAGGCCACCGCCGCGTTCCTCACCGTCCGCAACACCGGCGGCGCGGACGACGTCCTGACCGGCGTCACCGGGCCCGGCGGGCACCGGGCGATGCTCGGCCGCTCCGTCGACACCGGGCACAACGCCCGCAGCATGGCCATGGTCCACAGCGCTGCCGTCCCGGCCGGCGGCGCCCTGCGGATGACGCCGACCACCCTGGACATCATGATCAGCCCGCCGCCGCGGCTCGCGCCCGGCGACCGGCTCACCCTCACCCTGCACTTCCGCGACAGCCCCCCACGGACCGTACGGGCCCTCGCGGTACGCCCCGGGGAAGCCCTCACGAACGGGGGCCCAGGGACCGGCCGTGCCCGTCCCTGAGCCCCTCGCGTGGCGGGCGCGGCCGGTCGTCAGGCCACCGCGCCCGCGAACGCGTCCGGGCGGTCGGCCGGCTCCGGCCGCTCCGCCTCCGCCAGCAGCGCCACCAGCGTCTCCCGGGCCCGCGCCACCCGGGACCGTACGGTCCCGACCGGGCAGCCCATCACGCCGGCGGCCGCCGCATACGGCAGCCCCAGCACCTGGGTGAGCAGGAACGCCTCCCGCCGCTCGGGCGCCAGCGCCGCCAGCAGCCCGGTCAGCGCGATGCCCTCGTCGAAGCCGGGCACCCCGCGCGGCTGCGCCCGTTCCGCCGCCGTCTGCCAGTCGTCGGTCGCGGCCAGCCGCGGCCGCACCGCGTGCGACCGGAACCGGTCCGCCACCACCCGCCGGGCGATGGTCAGCAGCCAGGTGCGGGCCGACGACCGGCCCTCGAACCGCGGCAGGCTGCGCAGCGCCCGCACATAGGTGTCCTGCACCAGGTCGTCGGTGGCCTGCGGATCACCGCTGAGATGCGTCACATAGCGCCGCACGTCGAGCTGGGTGGCCCGGACGAACTGCTCGACGGCCTGCTCGTCACCGGTCCGGGCGGCCAGCGCCCAGCCGGTCACCGCCTCGTCATCCCGCATTCCGCGACCGCCCCTCGCCCTCGGCCCGCGCTTCGGAGAGGATGGCGGTATGCACTGCGCGCCCCTCCGTACGGCCCTCTCCGCCCGTCTCGACGGGGAGGAGCTGCCACCCGGCCTGACGCCCCACCAGCTCGACGGCCACCTCGCCGGCTGCGCCGACTGCCGGCGCTGGGAGAGGCAGGCCCGGGCACTGTCGGCGCGGGTCGCGCACGCGCACGCGCACGCGAGCGCGGGGAGCGGGGACGATCCGGAGGCTGTCGGGTCGCTGCTCGCCGCGCTGCGGTCGCGCTCCGTATGGCCGGGCGGAACCGCCCGCGCCCACGAGGAGGGGCCGGGCGGAGCCGCCCGCGCCCAGCAGGAGGGCAACACCGGGAGTACGGCCGCGGGCTGAGGCCGCCTGGGTGCCCCGCACGCCGGCCACGGACACGGGCGGCGTCGCCACCGGCATCCGGACACGCTTCATCATCTGGAGTCCTTCGCATGACCCGGTCCCCGCAACGGCGGTGACCGGTGACGTCGGAGCGGGGACAGGGGCGCCCGGCGCCCGTCCCCGGCTCGGGAGTTCGACCGTGCTGTCAGCAGACAGCCGGCTCATGCGGCGGACCCCGCAACGACATCGCGTGGGCCAGCAGGAGCTCGTGCACCGCGCGCCGCGGCTCCTGACGCGCGGCGCGTACGGCAGGCGGCGCGTCGGGCAGCACGATCCGCAGCACCAGCGCCAGCGGCGCGAACACCCGGGCCGACACGCTCCGGACGAGACGGAAGGCGGCCCGCTCCCCGCCCCACAACCACCATGCGCTGAGCAGGGCGACGAGGAGGTGGGCCGCCAGCATGCCGGCCGCACCGCCGTGCGCGGCGCCGCCCGGATGCGCCGTTTCCGCCATGCCCGGCATCCCTGCCGGGCCCGTCATGCCGGCCATGTCGTGCGTTCCGCCGGACATCCCGGGCATCGCGGCCATCTGGCGGTGCATCAGCCGCATCATCTCCGCGGCATCGCCACCGGAGACCGGCAGCCCCTCGCCGCCGCACATCCAGCCGGCCGCCCACTGCCGCAGCAGCGGCACCTGCCCGCCGCCGGATCCGGCCATCGCCTGGCCGAGGGAGAAGGCGCTGTGCAGGGCGGTCTGGGCGCCGACGGTCAGCAGGCCGACGAGCAGCGGTCCGCGTTCCCGGCCCGCGGCGCACCAGGCGCCGGCCGTGGTGGCCGCGCCCGCGGTGAGCAGCATCCACAAGGGCACCGCCGTACCGGACATCACCGAGTGGCCCAGTGCGGCGAGCAGCACGCAGACCACGGCGAACACCGCGGCCCGAAGCCCCCTGAGTACCTGCCCCGCAACCATGACGGGCCCATCGTCGCACCCCGCCTCCGGCGCGGAGTGCCTGGGTCACCGTTGTGACGGTGGGTCAGAAACGCTGCCGGACCCTCTTCGTGGAATTCCTTGCCCGGCCGGGCCACTTCATGGCATCCTGACGTCCACGCGTTAACGCAACTGAAGTAGCGGTAAGGAACGACAGGAGACCCGTGCCCCACAGCTCCAGCCCCCACACCCCCTCCACCTCCCTCACTCGGATCTCCGTCTCCGATCCCGCCGCCGGCCCCTATGCGATCGCCGCCGGACCCGACGGTGCGCTGTGGTTCACGATGGTCCACGCGGGCCGGATCGGACGGCTGGCGCCCGACGGCCGGCTCGACCGGTACGACCTCGACGCGCCGTCCTGCGGGCCGTCGCTCATCACGCCCGGACCCGACGGCGCCTTGTGGTTCACCCGCGCCCGGGACCACCGGATCGGGCGGATCACGGTCACCGGAGAGGCCACGTCGTTCGCCGTACCCACTCCGGACAGCGGTCCGTTCGGCATCGCGGCCGCCTCCGACGGCGCACTGTGGTTCACGCAGATGAACGGCAACCGCATAGGCCGCCTCACTCCGGACGACGGCCGGGTGACCGAGTTCCCGCTGCCGGTGAGCGGGGCGTTCCCGTCGGTCCTCACGGCCGGGCCGGACCAGGCGCTGTGGTTCACGCTCCACCAGGCCAACGCCATCGGCCGGATCGGCCTCGACGGTGCGACCACCCTCCACCCGCTGCCGACCGAGGCCGCCGGACCGGTCGGCATCACCTGCGGTACGGACGGCGCGCTCTGGTTCGTCGAGATCGGCGCGGGGCAGATCGGCCGCATCACGACGGACGGCCGGATCGACGAGTACCCCCTCCCGGACCGCGCGGCCCGCCCCCATGCCATCACCGCCGGCCCCACCGGCGGGTGTTGGTTCACCGAATGGGCCGCCGGCCGCATCGGCCACGTCACGCCGGACGGCCGCATCGAGGAATACGACCTGCCGGACCGCGACGCGGAGCCGCACGGCCTGGCGTTCGGACCCGACGGTGCGCTCTATGTGGCCCTGGAGGCGGGGCAGATAGCCCGGTTCGAGCCGGCCGGCACACCGGCTTCCACCTGACCTGCCGTCAGGTGACGGTGGTGCGCCGCAAGAACGCACCCTCCGTGGGATCGTCCGCCTCGCGCCGGCATACGTCCGGTGGGGCGTGACCACCGGCCACGCCCCACCTGCCATCCGTCACGCCCCACCGGGCGCGTCCCCCCGGACGCGCCCCACCGGGGCCTCCACGCCGGGCACCCCCGGCGTCGTCCGGCGGCCGCGGTCTCAGGGGCGCGGTCCGAGGACCTTCCCGGCGGCCCGTACGGTGATCGCCAGGGCGGGGCAGACGTCGGCCGCGTCCAGGGCGCGTTCGTCGGCCTCGATCCGGTCGTGCCGTGGCCGGGCGTGCACGCCGTCGAGGGCGAAGAGGTCCGGTGCGATGGCGGCGCACGAGCCCGACGCCATGCACAGCTGCGGATCGATCTCGATCTCCCACGTCATCGGCGCACTCACCACCCCACCGGAAGGACCCGGGGACCGCGCACCAGCATCTGGGTCTTCCACTCCACATCGCCGGCCACATGGAGCTTCGGGAAGCGGGTGATCAGGCCGCCGATCGCTTCCTGGAGCTCCAACCGGGCCAGCGGGGCACCCAGACAGTGGTGGACGCCGTGTCCGAAGCCGAGGTGCTGGTTGCCGGTCCGGGTGATGTTCAGCGTGCCGGGCGCGTCGAACCGCAGTGCATCGCGGTTGGCGGCGCCGACCGCGACCAGTACGGGTGTGCCGGCCCGCACCAGCGTGCCGCCGACCTCGATGTCCTCCGTGGCGTAGCGGGCCTGGCCGGCGCCGCTGCCGAGCGGGACGAACCGGAGTAACTCCTCGACGGCGCCGCCGATCAGCTCCGGGCGCTCGCGCAGCAGGGCGAGCTGGTCCGGGTGGTCCAGCAGCGCCAGCACGAAGTTGGGGATCTGGGTGGCGGTGGTCTCGTGCCCGGCGACCAGGATCCCGACGCACAGGTCGACGAGCTCCAGCTCCGAGAGCCGGTCGCCGGTGTCCCGGGCGTCGATCAGCGCGGTCATCAGGTCGTCCTGCGGGGCGCGCCGGTGCTCCTCGATCAACTGCCCCATGTAGGAGCGGAGTTCCTCCAGGTTGGTGTCGAACTCCTCCGCCGTCAGTGAACTGGTCGACAGCGCGGCGTCGCTCCAGACCCGGAACTTCGGCCGGTCCTGTTCCGGTACGCCGAGCAGCCGGCAGATCACCGCGACGGGGATGGGCAGCGCATAGCGGTCCACGAGGTCGGCCGGCGGCCCGGCAGCCTCCAGCTCGTCGAGCAGATCCTGGGTCAACTTCTTGACCTGCGGCCGGAGTTTTTCGACCTGGCGGACCGTGAAAGCCTTGGCGACCAGGGTCCGCAGCCGGGTGTGGTCCGGCGGGTCCATGCCCAGGATGCCGCTGTCCCGGCGGCCCTCGGACTGCCGGGGCTCGTCGTGCCGGGCGCTCTCCGCGCGGCTGAAACGCTGATCGCCGAGGACGAACCGGGCCTCCGCGTAACGGGTGACGAGCCAGGCCGGCTCGCCGTAGGCCAGCTGCACCTTCAGCAGCCCCGGGCGGTTGCGGGCCTGCTCGTACGCGTCCGCGAGGTCGAGGCTCTCGGCTTCATTGAAGGGGTAGGAGAGGGGTGCTGTGTCGGCTGTGGTCAAGGTGACCTCCCTTGTGTAAGCACCTGCTTACACAAGGTATGCCGCTCCTGCGGGGCGGTCAACGACGCATCGGCGCCGTCATCGTGACGGGCCGACGGAGAGGAGCGTGACACGACGATGGGGGAGACCTCCCAGTACGGCACGGTGGGCACCTACCGGCGGGACGCCCAGGGCACCCGGCGGCGCCTGCTGGACGCCGCGGCGGAACTGTTCGCGGAGCGGGGGTACGAGCGGGCGACGGTACGGGACATCGCGGCCCGCGCGGGCGCCAATCAGGCCCTGCTGTTCCGTTACTTCGGCACCAAGAAGGCGCTGTTCGGCGAGGTGATGGCGCGCGGCGGGCAGGAGCAGCTGCGGACCACGCCCGCGGACCGGCTGTTCGAGGTCGCGCTGCGCGGCATGCTGGCCGGCGGTGGCGGCCCGGGCGCCGACCGTTCCCTGGAGGTGTGTCTGCGCTCCATCGGTGGCAGCGACGAGATCGCGGACGCGCTGCGCGGGCTGGGAGAGGAGTACGCCGAGGTGCTCGCCACCCTCTCGGCGTCCGAGGACGGCGGGCTGCGCGGCGATCTGGCGCTGTCCTGGCTGCTGGGCATCGGCCTGATGCGGGTGGTGGTCGGCAAGGAGCCGCTGGCGAGCGCCGACCCCGACACGGTCTGCGCGCTCGTCGTCGGGGCGCTGCGGCATCTGCTGGAGGACCTGTCGGCGGACGAGGTGACGGATTGACGGATGGGGGCGCGGGGGTGAGCGCGCGGTGGGGTGGGCGGCGGAGCGCGCGCCCGGAAACGCACCCGGAGGGTGTCGTGCGGTTTGTCCTATTTCGTACTGCGTTCTGGTGATTTCCTCGGCGCGTCGCAGATCAAGGGGCAAAAGCCTCCTTATTGTCGCGTATGCAGAGAATATTCATTTTCTGCAGAGTCGAGTGAAGGTGGAAACATGCTCCGTTCGATCCCTCGCGGCCTCGCAGTGGCCGGCCTGACCGCGGCTGCCCTCGTGGTACCGACGGCCGGCGCCGCCACCGCCGCGACCGCACCCCCCAGCAGCACCCAGAAGCCGATGTGCTCCGCGCAGCGCTGCGACGAGGGCCACCACGGCAACCGGCACCACAACCGCCACCACGCCGGCCACAAGGGCAAGGGCAAGGCCAAGGGCCGCCTCGGGCACGGCGGCCACGACGGCTACGACGGCTTCGGCCGCGACGGCCGCCGCGACGGCTACGACTACGGCAACGGCCGCCACGACGGGTACGACGGCTACGGCCGCGAGGGCTACGGCCGCGACGGCTACGGCCGCGACGGCTACGGCCTGGGCCGGGGCGGCCTGCTGGGCCTGGGCCTGCTCGGGCTCCTCTGATCCCCGTCAGGCAGTCACGCGCAGGAGGCCCGGGAACACCTCCCGGGCCTCCCGCATGCCGCACCGGTGGCGGTCCGCGCCCCTGTCCACGGAGTCTGCATGTCACCATCCGCCATCCGCAGCAGGAACCGCCGGCGCACCCTCGTCGCCACGGCCCTCCTGCTGTCCGCCGGCATCGTCCTCACCGGTCTCGTCCGGGAGGCACCGCCGACGCCCCCGGGCACGCCCACCGGCACCGCCACCGGCCTGCCCGCCGACCGGGGCGGCCTCGACCCGCGCACCGCCGCCGTCCTGCGCAAACCGGCGTACCGGCACGCCCAGTGGGGCCTGTTCCAGCAGAATCCGCGCACCGGCAAGGTGATCCGGTCCCGCTACGCCGACCAGTTCTTCCTGCCCGGCTCCACCGCGAAACTCTTCAGCGTCAGCGGCACCTGGCACACCCTCGGCGCCGGCCACCGCTTCGTCACCCCCGTGTACGCCCTCGGACCGCGCCGCAACGGCACCCTCAGAGGCGACCTCGCCCTGGTGGCCCAGGGCGATCTGACCCTCGGCGGCCGGACCCGCAAGAACGGCACCGTCGCCTACACCACCGTCGACCACACCTACGCCAACGACATCCCCGGAGCCACCCTCACCCCGCAGAACCCGCTGGCCGGTCTCGACCAACTCGCCCGCCAGGTACGGGCGGCGGGGATCCGGCGGGTCGTCGGCGACGTCGTCATCGACCCGCGGCTGTTCCGCCCCGACCCCGCACTCGACCCGGTGCCCACCCCGCTGATCGTCAACGACAACGTCATCGACCTGCTGACCACTCCCGGCAGCGGTCCGGGCGCCCCCGCCGGCCTGGAGGTGCGCCCCAAGGTCGCGCCCTACCGGGTCACCTCCGCCGTCCGCACCGTCGCGCCCGGCCGGCCCGCCGACATCACCGTCACGACCTCCCCGGACGGCACCCGCATCCGGCTGACCGGCACCATCGCCGCCGGCTCCGCCCCCGTCCTGCGCATCGCGCCCGTCAAGGACCCCAACGCCTTCGGCCGCACCGCCCTGATCGAGGCGCTGGCACGGGCCGGCGTCCAGGTCACCGCACCGGCCGTCGGCCCCAACCCCGCCGCACGGTTGCCCCGTTCCTACCGGGGCGCCACCACGGTGGCCCGCTACACCTCCCCGCCCTACGCCGAGTACGCCGAGCTCATCCTCAAGGTCAGCCACAACCTCGGTGCGAACCTGGGCCTCTGCCTGATGGCCGTCCACAAGGGGAGCACCGACTGCCAGGACGGGTTCCCCGTGCTCGGCGCGTTCCTCGGCCAGGCAGGGGTCGACCGCCGGGCCGTCCAGCTCGCCGACGGCCGCGGCGGCAATCCGGCCGACCGGACCACCCCGCGCGCCCTGGCGCAGATGCTGACGTACTGGCAGCACACGCCCGAGGCCCGGCGCTTCCGCGAGGCGCTGCCCGTCCTGGGCGTGGACGGCTCCCTCGCGGACGACTGCCGGCACTGCCCCGCGCGCGGCAAGGTCTTCGCCAAGACCGGGACCGTGGCCGGCGCCGACGCCCTCAACGACCGGATCGCCGTGGGGGCCGAGACCATCGCCGGCTATCTGGACCGCGGCAAGGGCCGGTTCGACGTGTTCTTCGTCGGGGTGAACGGCGCCTCGGCACCGGACATCGACGGCGTCCTGGCCATCGGCAACGACGTCGCCACCGTCGCCGGCAACCTCCAGCAGCAGCGCACCGGCTGACGGCCGGGCCCACCGGCCCGGCCGCACCGGCCGCCCCTCATCCGGCCTGGCCGCTGTCCTTCAGGCTGCCCCAGCCGTGCCACCGCTCGACCTCGATCCAGGCGCTGACCCGGCGCCGGTCCCGCTGCGGATACGGCTTGCCCAGATAGCGCTGCGCCAGCCGGTCGATGTCCGTCAGCTGCGCGTCGTCCTTCATGGCGCCGGCGGAGCGGAATGTTCCGGAGGCGGGCGGCGTGCGGCTTCCTGATCATGCTTCTGCAGTACCGCAGGGACACCCTGCGGCACCGGCTCGGCACCGGCTCGGCACCGAGGGCGAGACGGCACACGCGGTGCTGTTCCTCTTCACCAACCGGTGCACGACCGGCTCGACGCTCTCCCCGGACGGCGGCCACACCCTGCGGTGGGGCCTGGCGGCCGCGCCGCGTCCGGCGTCAACACGGCGGATCGCCCGGGCGGTCCGTCCGCCCGGCGTCCCGCCCGCCGAGGGGTCAGGCGTCCTGGTGCGCGGGCCGGGCTGCCGGCACCGGCCGCCGGGGCGGCAACACGTCCGGCGCACGGTGCGGCCGCAGCGCGGTGAGTGCGGTCTCGGTCTCCTCCATCAGCGCTCGGTAGGAGACCAGCCGCTGCCACTCCGGATCGGCGACGCCGGGCACCGTGGCCGCGCGCTCCGTCCAGAGACGTACCAGCGCGGCGTAGACCGGGGTCTGCCGGGCGATTTCCGCGGTGATCCAGCTCGGCGTGGCCGCGGGACGGGGGAGGAACGTGTGACCGTGACCTGCGACGGTGCCGGAGGTGGGGGCGCTCATGGCCGTAGAAACGATTTTTCCGCCCTGGGGTCACTGCGTATTTTTCCGGCTGCCCGCACATGAGTCCCGGAGGCGGGGGGTCAACTCCCTCGAATATCACCTCATGCAGTGATCTATTGCCGGGAAGCGGTCCAATCCGGACGAAAGAACGTTGACGCTGTCATGGAACCGAGGGAGTTGTGGGAGCGCCACGCGGTACTCGCACAGGCGTTTTGCAGCAGCGATGACGAGGTCCGCCGGACGCAGGGACTCCTCGACGAGGCCGAGGCCCGCCGGTCCCGGACCCTGGCCGCCTTCGCCGTGACCGTCGGCAGCGACGCGGTGGTGGCGGACCTGCTCGGCCTGGACGAGCGCGAAGTGCGGCTGGCCCGCCGCACGGTGGGCAAGGACGACGCCCGCGCGGTCGCCAAGAGCCTGCTCGCCGAAGCGCCCCCCGCGCGCGAGACGTCCCCGACGCGGGAGCAGACCACGGTACGCGAGCCGTCCCCCGCCCAGCCGGCCGCCGCGCCGACCGCCCCCCGCCCCGCCCCGGCGCAGCCCGCCCCGGACCGGCCCACCACCGACCGGCCCGCCCCCGCCGGGACCGCCCCCGGCACCACGGCCGGCCAGTCCGGCGCGACCCCGGTCACCCACGACCCCGCCTGGGCGCCGGCCCTCGACGCGGTCCTGATGACCAGCTGGCACACCGGCGTCGACCTCACCGCACTCGCCACCGAACTCGGCCTGGACGTACGGCTCTTGGTCGCCCGCGCCCAGCAACTGTCCACGGAGACCCGCCCCACCCCGTCCCCGGCGCCGGACCGCACCGGCCGGCACCGAAGAATGGCCACCCTCCAGCCCTCCCCGCCGGCCGATACCGGCCCGGCCGCCTGGCGCGAACGCACCGACCGGCCCGCCTGGGAGCAGCACGAACACGACACCTGGAAACAGCAGCCGCACCAGCAGTACCAGTCCTACGCCGCGACCTACCCCCAGCACTCCCAGTACACCGCCTCGTCCACCTCGGCCGGCTACCACCAGTACCCCACCCACCAGACCCACCACGGCACCACGGGCCACCAGAGCCACCAGGCACACCAGCACCCCCACGACACCCGGACCGGGCAGACCCTCCACACCACCCAGCACGGTCAGCAGGTTCACCACGGGCACGAGCACCACTCCGGATACCAGGACCACCAGGGGTACCCGGCGTACGAGTCCCCGCCGCCACCCTCCGCCGCCCCCACCTGGGACGCCAACGCCATCACCGCCGCCCAGCACGACTGGGACGGCATCCTCAGCCAGTGGGAGGCCACCACCCCCACCACCCCACCCCTGTCCGCACCCGGTCACGGAGCCACCTGACCGGCCCGCGCTCCCGCCCGTGCGGCTCCTTGACCCCTACGGGTGAGCCGTCCTCTACAGTGGACGACGGGCCGTGACTGGCGCTTGGGTGGAGTACCACCGGGGAGCGGCCCGGCCACCATGGCCACTGCCGCGCGCCTGGGCGATCCACGACGACGCTCAGGAGTACCCGATGCCCTCGACCGCCCGCCTCATGGACGGCACCGCGCTGGCCCGCCGGATCGTCGAACAGGCCGCCGAGCGCGCCGCCGCCCTCACCGAGCAGACGGGCCAGGCCCCGTGTCTGGCGACCGTCCTGGTGGGGGAGGACCCCGCCTCGGTGACGTACGTCCGGATGAAGCGCAACCGCTGCGAGAAGGCCGGCATCCGCTCCCGGCACGTCGCGCTGCCCGCCACCACCACGACCGGCGAACTGGTCGACACCCTCACCGCGCTCTCCCAGGACCCCGAGGTGCACGGCATCCTCCTCCAGCACCCGGTCGGGCCGCACATCGACGAGCGCGCCGCCTTCGAGGCGATCGCCCCCGAGAAGGACGTCGACGGCGTCACCTACCACTCCTTCGCCACCATGAGCTTCGGCGCCGACGGCTTCGCCTCCTGCACGCCCGGCGGGATCCTCCGGCTGCTCGACCACTACGGCGTCGAGCTGGCCGGCAAGCACGCCGTCGTGGTCGGCCGCAGCGCGATCCTCGGCAAGCCGGTCGGGATGCTGCTGCTCGGCCGCAACGCCACGGTGACCTACTGCCACTCCCGCACCACCGACCTCGCCGCCCTCACCCGCCAGGCCGACGTCCTGATCGCCGCGGTCGGCCGGCCCCGCCTCCTCACCGCCGAACACCTCAAGCCCGGCGCGGTCGTGGTCGACGCCGGCTACAACCCCGGCAACATCGGCGACGTCGACTTCGACTCCGCCGCCACCCGTGCCTCCCTGATCACCCCGGTCCCCGGCGGCGTCGGCCCCATGACCATCGCCACCCTCCTCACCCAAACCGTCGACGCGGCCACCCGCCAGCTCAAGTCGGCCTGACCGCACCGAGCCCCCGGAGGCGGCCCCGCGCTGCCGTCGCTGCCCCGCCCGGCCTAGCGGCGGCGTCCCACGACCGTGAGCTGGGGCGGGTGCAGCGCGGTTCCGGGGTGGTGGCGGACCTCGAAGCCACGGGCCACCAGGACCTCGGCGAGAGCCCGGTACACGATCCGGCCCAGCTCATCACCGCTGGAACGCGGCGGAGCGGGCAGCCCTGCGTCCGGCCCCGGCCCGTTCCACAACACCAGCGCCCCCTCGCCCACCCAGTCCCGCTCGACGTACACGCCCGTCTCCCCGTCGCACCCGTCCAGCGAGGGGGCGAGCCGGAACCCCGAGCTCGCGAGGGCTGCACAGACCTCGTCCGCGAGTGCCGTCGCCCGTGTCATGAACTCTCCCGCCCCCGATAGGTCATCACCGTGGCCGCGCCCGACAGGCCGAGGACTGCCAGCGTGAGCAAAGCGGGCCCATAGCTTCCGGATTCCTGGATCAACGCCCCGGCTGCGGCCGGCCCCACGGCGGAGCCGGTTCCCACCGTGGTGTAGAGAACGCCCAGGATCTTTGTCAGGCGGGCGAGCCCGTACTGGTCGCCCAGCACGACGGGGATGAGCGCGATATAGCCTCCGTAACTGACGCCCAGCACGACGGCGAACGCCAGGAGGCCACCGAATCCCTCCGAGGCCAGCCACAGCAGCGGGCTGACGGCGATCACCACATGGCACCCCTTGAACAGGTTGAGCGTGCCGATCCTCCGGGCCACCGCGCCCAGCGCCAAGCGTCCGACGATGCTGCTGACCCCGATGACGGAGACGAGACCCGCGGCGGCGACGCCGGGTACACCGTGGTGACGGGCGTACTGGGGAAGTTGCACGAAAGGTACGTAGATGACGATGTTGATGAGGAGCGCCGAGAGGTAGAGGGTGCCGAAGCCTCGTCGAGCCCGGCCGGTCCCCGGAGCGGCGGTCGCCACCGGCTCGTGCCGAGGAGGGCGGGGGACGAGGGCCGCGCACAACAGGAGCAGCACCACTCCTCCCGCGGCGTAGTACTCGTACGAGCGGCGCTGGCCGAACGTGTCGACCATCCAGGCGGACAACGGAGAGCTGACCACCGTCCCCACGCCGACCCCACTGACCACGATGCCGGTGGCGAGCGCGCGTTGGCGGTCGAACCACCTTCCGACGGCGGTCATGACGGGCACGTAGACGCAACCGACACCGAGCCCGGTGCCCAGCCCGTAGGCCAGGTACGCCTGCCACAAGGCCGTCGCGTGGGCGGTGAGGAACAGCCCGAGCGCCAGAAGCCCTCCGCCACCCGCCAGCACCACCCGGGGCCCGTAACGGTCCGCCAGCGGGCCGGAGACCGCTCCGAGGCTGAAGAACAGAAGAGAGGTGATCGAGAAAATGGCCGATCCCGCGCCGCTTCCCGTTCCGAAGGAAGCGGAGAGCGGAGAAAAAACTGACCGTAACTGTAGGCCAGCCCATAGGCGACGCAGACGGCAACCGTGGCGCCGGCCGCAGCCAGCCAGGCACGCGGCGAGTCCCGGCCGGCCTCACCGACGGCCGCTCTCACCTCGCCATCCTGCGCTCCGCGCCCGAAGGCGACCTCGACTTCTTCCCCTTTCGCGACGAACACCGCGTGGTGGCCCTGCCCCTCGGTCACCCTCTTGCCGGGAACGGAACGGTCACACTGGCCCAGACCAGGAACGACCCCCTCGTCGTCAACATCATTTCCGGCAGCGGAACGCCCGGCCTGCGGGCGACAACCTCCCCCGGACGTCCCATAGTTGAGGTGAACAACGTCGACGAATGGCTGGAGGCCATCGCCGCCGGACGCGGTATCGGCGCTTCCACCTCTTCCACCGTGACCCTCCATCCGCATCCCGGCGTGATCTACCTGCCCTTGAAGGACGCCGCCCCCGTCAGCGTCCTCATCGCCTGGCGGAGCCTGGACTCCCACCCGCACACGGCCCACTTCGTTGCGGCCGCGAAACGCTGGAGCCGGTTCCGGCCCCGCGACTGACCCGTGGGCGAGGCAACCGGAAGCACGCCCGCCCACATGTCCGGGGTGACCTCGTCGTCCCGGTCGCGCGGCGGCCCGGTGCGGACCTTCACCGCTGACTCGGTGAGATCGAGTGCCGTCACGGCGACGGCAGCCAGTTCCCTGGCGTCGGGGCGTCGGGCGTAGTCCCATGAGCCGGGGGCCACGTGCTCGGCGAGCACCTGCATCCCGTGCCGCTTGGCGTCCTCACCCGGAATCGTCCGGGCCCTTCCCGGCACGACCGCCGAGCGGTAGTTCACGGAGTGGTGGAACACCGAGCGCCCGTGGACGATGCCGTCCACATGCGTCACCGGCCGCCGTCGGCAGAGCGCGCGCGCCTGCACATCGGAACAGCGGCGGAACTCCCTCCCCGCAGGGCAAAGGCGGCAATCGTGGCCTGTCTGCTCAAGGAAGCGTGCCGCGCTCGACTGGCCGGGCATCCTCCCGAGGCGCAGCCGGTCGGCCTCACCGCCATCGGTGGTGACGATCTCGCGGAGGAGACCGCATTCCTGCTGGAAGTGGCCCGCGCGTACACCTCACCACTGGTGGGTTCGTTCCCCGCCCACGTCGGGCGGTCGGTCTGATTCCCTACGAGCGGCGATCCCCCGGGACCGCCTGCCGCACAGTCGGCCGAGGCACTTCGTCCGGCGTGAACGGCAGGCGTTCCCCGGGGGCAACCGTTCAGAGCTGGAGCGACTTCGGCTGCAGGAATTCCATGAGGCCGTGCTTGCCGAGTTCCCGCCCGACGCCCGATTGCCGGTATCCGCCGAAGGGCGCGAGCGGATTGTATCCGCCGCCGTTTACGGTCACTTGGCCGCACAGCATCGCGCGCGCGAAGGCGATGGCCTGTTGCCGATCGGCGGCCCAGACGGACCCCGCGAGGCCGTAGTCGGAGTCATTGGCGATGTGCAGGGCCTCCGCTTCGTCCTCGTACTTCATGAACGAGAGCACGGGGCCGAAGATCTCCTGACGGGCGATGCTCATCGTGGGAGTGACGTCGGCGAAGACCGTAGGGCGGATGTAGTACCCCTTGTCGCGGCCTTCGGGGGTTTCCGGGCCACCCACGACGAGACGGGCGCCTTCCGCCAAGCCCGTACGGATGTGATCGCGGACCCGGTCCCGCTGGGCACCGCTCACCACCGGGCCCAGGCGGCAATCGGGATCGGCCGGGTCCCCGGGCACATAGGCGGCGATCTCCTTGACGGCGAGGCGAAGCGCTTCCTCGTAGTCATCGGCACTCACCAGCGTGCGCGTCAAGGCATTGCAGGACTGCCCGGCGTTGCGCATCACGTCGGCGACGTTGGCGCGGACAGCCTGCGTGAGGTCTGCTCCGGGGAGGATGACATTGGCGGACTTGCCACCGAGCTCAAGAGCGACGGGTTTCACCGCAGCGCCGGCGACGGAACCGATGTGCCTGCCGACGGCCGTGGATCCCGTGAACGAAATCATGTCGACCCCGGGGTGGCGTACCAGCGCCTCCCCGGCTTCCGTTCCCCGGCCGGTGACGAGGTTGAAAACCCCCTCGGGCAGGCCGGCGGCCGCCACACACTCGGTGAACAACTGGGCCGACAGCGGCGTCAGTTCCGCAGGCTTCAGTACGACCGTGCAGCCGGCGGCGAGTGCCGGCACGACCTTGCAGACGATCTGGTGCAGCGGGTAGTTCCACGGTGTGATGGCACCGACGACTCCGACGGGTTCGAGCACGACAAGCGAATTGCCCACCTGTTCCTCGAAGGCGAAATCGGCCGCCAGATCGGCGTGCAAGCGCGTCACGGTGACGGGAAGACCGGCCTGCACCCTGCGGGAGAAGCCGATGGGGGTGCCCACTTCGGCGGTGATGAGCGAGGCCATCTGCTCCTGCCGAGCGACGAGTTCGCCGGACAACGCGGTCAGTAACTCGGCACGCCGGGTGGGTGCGGTGGCCGCCCAACTCGGCAGTGCCGAACGGGCCGCGTGGACCGCGGCATCGACGTCGGCTGCGGAACCGGCCGGAACGCTCCCGATGACCTGCTCGTCGGCGGGATTGACGACTTCGAGGGAATCCGTTCCTTCCGCCGGTCGCCAGCGTCCTTTGATGAACACCTCCTGGTGCGCGATCACAAACGTGCTCCTCCCTAGATCACGGCTGGTAGGGGAAACCTAACCTCGGGCGCCACGGAGGCACCAGTGCGGACAGGGAGTTCGAGTCCGGTGCCGGCGGACACCCCTCCGTTGCGCACACTGTGCTGCCGTTCCGTGCCGGAGCCCGGCGCGGTTCGGCCTGGGCGAGGACGCGCACAGGGGGTGGGGCGGGGGTCAGGCCGTGGCCGGCTGGGTGGTGCGGGTGAGTTCGCGGCGGTGCCGCATGAAGGGGCGGGGGCGGTTGAGGGCGAGGACCGCGGTGGTGCGGCCGTCGCGTTCGTAGGTGGCGAGGAAGCTGCGGTCGTCGGGGGAGCCTTCGAGGAGGTGCGGGGTGTCGGTGGGGCCGCGGCGGCCGGCGAACTGGATGCGGACGCCGTACTGGTCGGACCAGAAGTAGGGCAGGGCCCGGTGGGTGGTGACCGTGCGGCCGGCGAGGAGGTTGCGGGCGGCGACCGCGGCCTGTTCGGTCGCGCTGGTCCAGTGCTCGGTCCGGACCCCGGCCACCCTGGCGACGTCGCCGACCGCGACGACGTTGGGCAGCGCGGTGACGCAGCCGGCGTCGCAGACCACGCCGTCGTCGAGGGGGAGTGCGGAGGAGGCGAGCCAGTCGGTGTGCGGGCGGACGCCGATGCCGACGACGACCACGTCGGCGGGCAGGCGGCGGCCGTCGGACAGTTCGACCGAGGTGACGCGGGGGCCGGCGCCGGCGCCGTGCAGCCCGGCCACGCCGGTGCCGGTCAGCAGGGTGACGCCGTGGTCCGCGTGCAGTGAGGCGCAGATCCGGGCCATCTCGTCGCCGAGCTGGGGCAGGAGCGGCAGCGGGGCGGCCTCGACCACGGTGACGTCATGGCCGAGGGCGGCACAGGATGAGGCGACCTCGGCACCGATGAATCCGGCGCCGATGACGACGACGCGGACCGGGCCCCGGGTCAGGTCGGCGCGCAGCGCCCGGGCGTCGTCGAGGGTGCGCAGGGTGTGGGTGCCGACGAGTGCCGGGCCGGGGAGGCGGCGGGGGGTGGCGCCGGTGGCGAGGACCACGCCGTCGGTGGCCAGCGGCCGGCCGTGGTCCAGCAGTACCGCGCCGGCGGCGGTGTCCAGGCCGGTGGCGCGGGTGCCGAGCAGCCATTCGGCGTCGAGCTCGGCGGTCTCCTCGGCGTCGGCCAGGGCGAGTTGGTCCTGGCCGGTGGTGCCGGTGAGGAAGTCCTTGGACAGCGGGGGCCGGTCGTAGGGGCGGTGGTGCTCGTCCCCGACGATCACCAGCCGGCCGTCGAACCCCTCGGCGCGCAGTGCCCGGGCGGTGTACAGGCCCGCCAGCGAGGCCCCGATGACAGCGACCGACTTCATGCGGCGGTGCCCTCCTCGGCGACGTGGTGCACGTAGATCATGCCGTCCTCGACGGTCACCGGGTGGGTCCGTACGGCCCGGCGGGCGGGCAGACAGGTGGGCGCACCGGTGCGGAGATCGAATGAAGCGGCGTGCAGCGGGCATTCGACCAGACACCCCTCCAGCCAGCCGTCCGCGAGCGAGGCGTCCTGGTGGGTGCAGGTGTCGTCGATGGCGTACAGCTGCCCGTCGGCGTTGAAGACGGCGATCGGAGGAGCGGTGTCGATGCGTACGGACTCGCCTGCGGGCAGGTCGGCGAGGTGGCAGACAGGAATCACAGGACCCCCCTGTTACTCTTCGGTATCATCGAGTTTCGCGTTGCGCACGATGGAGCGCTATGCGCAACAGAATCCCGACCGGGAGCGGGCGCGTCAAGCGCTCCCCGGAATTGCCGACTGCTCGAATTCGGACCCGCAACCGGGTCGCCAGGTGGTGAGAACCAACACATGACGGACATGGTGGAGGGGCAGACGGACGGCAGGCCGTCGAAGGGACCGGCGAGCGCCGTGCAGTCGGTGGACCGCGCGGTGACCGTTCTGGAGATCCTCGCCCGGCACGGCGAGGCCGGGGTGACCGAGGTCGCCGACGAACTGGGCGTCCACAAGTCGACCGCGTTCCGGCTGCTCGGCGTGCTGGAGAGCCGGGGCCTGGTCGGGCAGGAGCAGGAGCGCGGCAAGTACTTCCTCGCGGCCGGGGTGCTGCGGCTGGCCGGTGCGGCCGCCGTCCGGCTGGACATCTCCCAGGAGGGCGCGGCCGTCTGCCGCCAACTGGCCGACGAGCTCGGGGAGACGGTCAACATCGCGGTGCTGGAGGGCGATGCCGCGGTGAACATCATGCAGGCCCGCGGTCCGGCCTCGGTCACCGCGCAGAACTGGCTCGGCCGGCGCACCCCGCTGCACGCCACCTCCAGCGGCAAGGCGCTGCTGGCGTACCAGCCGGCGCCGGTCCAGGACGCCGTCCTGAGCCGGAAGCTGCCCCGGCTCACCGAGCGGACGGTCACCTCCGCCGAGGAACTGCGCCGCGAGCTCAAGGAGGTCGTCGAGCGCGGTTTCGCGATGGCGGTCGAGGAACTGGAGCTGGGGCTGCGCGCGGTCGCGGCACCGGTGCGCGCGCACGACGGCTCGGTGATCGGGGCGATCAGCGTGTCGGTGCCCGCGTACCGGCTGGACGAGGACCGGCTGCCCGAGGTCGTCCAGGGCACCGTTTCCGCGGCCGAGGAGCTCTCCCGCCGTATGGGGTACGCCTGTTGACCATCTGGCAAACACCTGACGGCGGCGGGGCCGGGGCGAACAGCTCCGGCCCCGCCGCCGTGTCCGGATGCGTCATGAGCCTTTTACGAACAGCTGGCCCGCACCCCTTGACGGTGCCGAGACGGCCTTCCCACTATGTCTCTCATCGCGCAACCAGTCGTGCACTGCGCAACACTGAGGGGTAGGGCATGCCACACGAAGTCCATGCCGTCGTCGCGGCGAAACAAGGCGCACCCGTCGAACTCCGGACCATCCTGGTGCCGGACCCCGGCCCGGGCGAGGCACTCATCGCCGTACAGGCCTGCGGAGTCTGCCACACCGATCTGCACTACCGGGACGGCGCGATCAGCGACGAATTCCCCTTCCTGCTGGGCCACGAGGCCGCCGGAATCGTCGAGGCCGTCGGCCCCGGCGTCACCGATCTTGCCCCCGGGGACTACGTCGTACTCGCCTGGCGGGCCCCCTGCGGCAGCTGCCGGTCCTGCCGCCGCGGCCGCCCCTGGTACTGCTTCGACTCCCGCAACGCCACCCAGCGGATGACCCTGCCTGGAGGCACCTCCCGGACGAAGTCTGGGGGAGGCACACCGCTCAGCCCGGCGCTCGGCATCGGCGCCTTCGCCGAGAAGACCCTGGTCGCGGCCGGACAGGCGGTCAAGGTCGACCCCGCCGCCCGGCCCGAAGCGGCCGGACTCATCGGCTGCGGTGTGATGGCCGGATACGGCGCCGCCGTGCACACCGGGGGAGTGGGCAGCGGTGACACCGTCGCCGTCATCGGCTGCGGCGGCGTCGGCAACGCCGCGATCGCCGGCGCCTCGATCGCCGGCGCCCGCCGGGTCATCGCCGTCGACATCGACGAACGCAAACTCGACGGCGCCACCCGCTTCGGCGCCACCCACACCGTCAACTCCCGCCGCACCGACCCCGTCGAGGCGGTACGGGAACTCACCGGCGGACACGGTGCCGACGTCGTCATCGACGCCGTCGGCCGCCCCGAAACCTACCGACAGGCCTTCTACATGCGGGACCTGGCCGGAACCCTCGTCCAAGTCGGCGTCCCCGCCCCCGACATGACGATCGAGCTGCCCCTCATCGACCTCTTCGGCCGCGGCGGCGCACTGAAGTCCTCCTGGTACGGCGACTGCCTGCCCAGCCGCGACTTCCCCGTCCTCATCGACCGCCACCTCGGCGGACGCCTCGACCTCGACGCCTTCGTCACCGAACGGATCACCCTCGACGAGGTCGAGTCCGCCTTCGAGAAGATGCAGCGCGGCGAGGTCCTGCGCTCGGTGGTGGTCCTGTGACCCCCGCACCCTCCACCCCCGCCCGCGTCGTCATCATCGGCGCCGGCATCGTCGGCTGCTCCCTCGCCGACGAACTCACCGCCCGCGGCTGGACCGACCTCACCGTCCTCGACCAGGGCCCGCTGCCCGCCCCCGGCGGCTCCACCTCACACGCCCCCGGCCTGGTCTTCCAGACCAGCCCCTCCAAGACCCTGACGGCCTTCGCCCGGTACACGGTGGAGAAGTTCTCCGCCCTCGAAGTGGACGGCCTGCCGTGCTTCAACCCGGTCGGCGGCCTGGAACTGGCGACCACCCCGGAACGCTGGGCCGATCTGCACCGCAAGGCCGGCTGGGCCGCCTCCTGGGGCGTACGCGGGGAGCTGGTCTCCCCCGCCCGCTGCAAGGAGATGTGGCCCCTCATCGACGCATCGATGATCCTCGGCGGCTTCCACACACCCGATGACGGACTGGCCCGCGCCCTCCTCGCCGCCCGCGCCCAGAGGGAGCGGGCCGAGAAACGCGGCGCCCGCTTCCTCGACCGCCACACCGTCACCGGCATCGAACAGGACGACGGCCACGTCACCGGCGTGATCACCGACCGCGGCACCTTCCCGGCCACCCACGTCGTCTCCGCGGCCGGCTTCTGGGGCCCGGTCATCGGCCGCATGGCGGGCGTCGACGTCCCCCTCCTCCCCCTCGCCCACCAGTACGCGAAGACGCAACCGCTGCCGGAACTCACCGGCGCCAACGACCCCCGCACCGAAGCCTCCAAGCCCATCCTCCGCTTCCAGGACCGCGACCTGTACTTCCGCGAGCACACCGACCGCCTCGGCATCGGCAGCTACGCCCATCCACCCCTGCCCGTCGACCCGTTCACCGTCCCCGGCTACGACCAGGCACGCGCCAGGAACCTGGACATGCCGTCCTCGCTCCCGTTCACCGAAGAGGACTGGGCGCCGAGCTGGGAGGACAGCCGCCAACTGATGCCCGCCCTGCGCGACACCGACATCGACGAGGGCTTCAACGGCGTCTTCTCCTTCACCCCCGACGGCATGCCCGTCCTGGGCGAGTCCGGTGCGCTCCGCGGCTTCTGGCTCGCCGAGGCGGTGTGGGTGACCCACTCCGCGGGCGTCGCCAAGGCGGTCGCCGAATGGATGGTCGACGGCCACGCCCGGACCGACCTGCACGAATGCGATCTGCACCGCTTCGAGGAGGCCCAGCGTTCCCCCGCGTACGTGCACGACCGCGGAGCCCGGCAGTTCATCGAGGTCTACGACGTCATCCACCCCCTCCAGCCCCTGGACCAGCCCCGCCCGCTGCGCGTCAGCCCCTTCCACGCCCGCCAGCAGGAACTCGGCGCCCACTTCCTGGAGGGCGGCGGCTGGGAACGCCCGCACTGGTACGAAGCCAACGCCCCCCTCGTCACCGACACCCCGGAACGCGACCCCTGGGCGGCCCGCCACTGGTCCCCCATCGCCGCCGCCGAAGCGAAGGCCACCCGCGAGAAGGTCGCCCTGTACGACATGACCCCGCTGCGCCGCCTGGAGGTCACCGGCCCCGGCGCGCCCGCCTTCCTCCAGCGCATGACGACCAACAACCTCGCGAAGCGGCCGGGCGCGGTGACGTACACCCTGCTCCTCGACGAGAAGGGCGGCATCCGCTCCGACCTCACCGTGGCCCGGCTCGGCCCGGACCGCTTCCAGGTGGGCGCCAACTCACCCGCCGATCTCGCGTGGTTGAAGCGGCACGCGCCTTCCGATGTGCACCTCCGCGACATCACCTCCGGCACCTGCTGCATCGGCGTATGGGGCCCGCTCGCCCGCGACCTCGTCCAGCCTCTGACCCGCGACGACTTCTCCCACGAGGCGTTCGGCTACTTCCGCGCCAAGGAGACCCACCTCGGCCACGTCCCCGTCACCGCCCTGCGCCTCAGCTACGTCGGTGAACTCGGCTGGGAGCTGTACACCACCGCCGACCTGGGCCTCCGCCTCTGGGACACGCTGTGGGAGGCCGGGCAGCAGCACGGCGTGATCGCGGCCGGCCGCTCGGCGTTCAACAGCCTGCGCCTGGAGAAGGGCTACCGCTCCTGGGGCCACGACATGACCGAGGAGCACACCCCCTACGAGGCCGGCCTCGGCTTCGCCGTCCGAATGGACCGCGGCGACTTCCTCGGCCGCACCGCCCTCGAACAACTTCCGCCGCCCGAAAGGAAATTGACCGCACTGCTCCTCGACGACCCGGCCGCCGTCGTCCTCGGCAAGGAACCCGTCCATGTCGCCGGCACCCCCGCCGGCTACGTCACCAGCGCCGCCTACGGCTACACCCTCGGCCGCTGCGTCGCCTACGCCTGGCTGCCGGCCCACCTCACCACCGGCACCGGCGTACACATCGAGTACTTCGGCGAGAGGCTCCCCGCCACCGTCGCCGACGAGCCGCTGTTCGACCCGAAGATGACCCGCATCCGCCGCTAGGAGACGCCGTGTCACCGTCCTACGACGTCATCGTCATCGGCCTCGGCGGCACGGGCAGCGCCGCCGCCCACCACCTGTGCGCGTCGTCGGGGAAAACCGCGCCGACCTGGCGCTGACCGGCACCACCGAGCACCCTACCGAGCTGTTCGACCCGCGCCGGCCCGCCGCCGCGCCCGCCGTCCCAGGAGTCCGCGCATGACGACCACCCACCTGCCGCCCAGCCTGGTCGCGACCCTCCCCGGCCACTACTACACCGACCCCGCGCTCTTCCGCACCGAACAGGAGCGGATCTTCGAGCGCATGTGGTTCTGCGCCGCCCGCTCCGCCGACCTCGACAAGCCCGGCGCCTTCCGCACCGTCCAGGTCGGCCGCGAGAACGTCCTGATCACCCGCTCCCGCACCGGCGAACTGCGCGCCTTCCTCAACGTCTGCCGGCACCGCGGCGCCCGCCTCTGCACGGAATCCCAGGGCGAGGTCCGCCGCACCCTCCAATGCCCGTACCACGCCTGGACCTACGACCTCGACGGCAAGCTGATCGCCGCCCCCAACCTCACCAAGATGCCCGACATCGACCGCACCGCCTACGGCCTGGTCACCGTCGCCCTGCGGGAATGGCTCGGCTACGCATGGGTGTGCCTGGCCGACCAGCCACCGTCGTTCGAGGACACCGTGATCGGCGCGGCCGTCGAACGGCTCGGCGACACGGCCGCCCTCGACCACTACGGCACCGAACGGCTCGCCCTCGGCAAACGCCTCACCTACGACGTACGGGCCAACTGGAAGCTCATCGTCGAGAACTTCATGGAGTGCTACCACTGCGCCACCATCCACCCCGAACTCACCGAAGTACTCCCGGAGTTCGCCGACGGATACGCCGCCCAGTACTACGTCGGCCACGGCGCCGAGTTCGGCGACGGCGTCAAGGGCTTCACCGTCGACGGCAGCGAGGGCTTCGGCAGACTCCCCGACGTCTCCGACGACCAGGACCGCCGCTACTACGCCCTCACCGTCAAGCCCACGGTCTTCGTGAACCTCGTACCCGACCACGTCATCCTGCACCGCATGTTCCCGCTCGCCGAGGACCGCACGGTCGTCGAATGCGACTGGCTCTACGCACCGGACGTCCTCGCCTCCGGGGCCGACGTGTCGAAGTCCGTCGAACTGTTCCACCGCGTCAACGCCCAGGACTTCGCCGCCTGCGAACGCACCCAACCCGCCATGTCGTCCCGCGCCTACCGCTCCGGCGGCGTCCTCGTCCCCACCGAACACCACATCGGCATCTTCCACGGCTGGCTCCGGCAGCAGCTGGGAGCCGACGGTGCCTGACCTGCTCATCGGCGGCAGATGGACCACACCCCGGGACGAGCGGACCCGCGAGATCCGCTGCCCCGCCGACGGCACCCTGGTCGCCGTCGTCGACGAGGGCGGCGGCAAGGACGCCGCCGACGCGGTCGCCGCCGCCCGCCACGCCTTCGACCACGGCCCCTGGCCCACCACCCCGGCCGCCACCCGCGGGGACCTGCTGCTCCGCGTCGCCGCCCGGCTCGAACGCGACCGGCCCGCCCTCGCCCGCGCCGAATCCCTCGACACCGGAAAACGCCTGGCCGAGAGCGAAACCGACATCGACGACGTCGCCGCCTGCTTCCGCTACTTCGCGCGCCTGGCCGACACCGACGACGGCCGGCTGCCCGACCCCGGCATCCCCGGCGTCGACAGCCGCATCGTGCACGAACCGATCGGCGTCTGCGCCCTGATCACCCCCTGGAACTACCCACTCCTGCAAACGAGTTGGAAGGTCGCACCCGCCCTGGCCGCGGGCAACACCTTCGTGCTGAAGCCCAGCGAACTCACCCCGCACACCGCCCTCCACCTGATGCGGCTGCTCCAGGAAGCCGGACTGCCGGACGGCGTCGCCAACCTCGTCCTGGGCACCGGACCGGAAGCCGGCGCCCCGCTCACCCACCACCCCGACGTCGACATGGTCTCCTTCACCGGCGGACTGCTCACCGGCCGGCGCATCATGGCCGCGGCGGCCGGCACCGTCAAACGCGTCGCCCTCGAACTCGGCGGCAAGAACCCCAACATCGTCTTCGCCGACGCCGACTTCCACACCGCCGTCGACCACGCCCTGACGGCCGTCTTCCTGCACTCCGGACAGGTCTGCTCGGCGGGCACCCGGCTGCTCGTCGAGGACGCCCTGCACGACCGCTTCGTCGACGAGATCGTGCGCCGGACCCGGCTGATCCGGCTCGGCGGCCCCTTCGACGCCCACGCCCGCACCGGACCGCTGATCTCCGCCGCCCACCGCGCCAAGGTCGAGGCCTACGTCGCCGCCGGCCTCGCCGAGGGCGCGGTGCTGCGCTGCGGCGGCGCCCGCCCCGACGACCCCCGACTCGCCGACGGCCACTACTACCTGCCCACCGTGCTCGACGACTGCCGGGCCGGGATGTCCGTGGTCCGCGAGGAATCCTTCGGACCCGTGCTCACCGTCGAGCGCTTCACCGACGAGGACCAAGCGGTACGCCTCGCCAACGACACCGTCTACGGACTGGCCGGCGCCGTCTGGACCACCGACCAGGCACGCGCCGACCGGATCGCCGTCGCACTGCGCCTCGGCACCGTATGGATCAACGACTACCACCCCTACCTCCCGCAGGCGGAGTGGGGCGGCTTCAAACAGTCCGGCACCGGCCGGGAACTCGGCCCCAGCGGGCTCGCCGAGTACCGGGAGATCAAACACATCTGGCGCAACACCGCGCCCGCGCCGGTGCACTGGTTCGACTGAGGAGGACGACCCTTGACGTCACCCGACGCACCATCAGAAAGAACGGCCCCGCCCGCCGACGGCCCCGAACCGGACGACACCGGACTCACCGAATTCGGCTACCGCCCCGAACTCCAACGCACCCTCGGCAACTTCCACACCTTCGCCGCCGGCATCAGCTACATCTCCATCCTCACCGGCACCTTCCAGCTCTTCTACTTCGGCTACGGCATCGGCGGCCCCGCCTACTGGTGGTCCTGGCCCCTGGTCTTCGTCGGCCAGCTGATGATCGCGCTGTGCTTCGCCGAACTCGCCGCCCGCCATCCGGTCGCCGGATCCGTCTACAACTGGGCGAAGAAGCTCGCCAACCCGCACATCGGCTGGCTGGCCGGCTGGATGATGCTGGTCGCCTCCGTCGTCTCGCTCTCCGCCGTGGCACTCGCCTACCAGCTCACCCTCCCGAAGATCTCCGCCGCCTTCCAGTTCATCGGCGACGGCACCGGCACCTACGACACCGCCACCAACGGCGTCCTCCTCGCCGCCGCACTGATCCTCTTCACCACCCTCGTCAACGCCTTCGGCGTCAAACTCATGGCCCGCATCAACACCGCCGGCGTCTTCATCGAACTCATCGCCACCGTCGTGCTGATCGTGCTGTTCGCCGTCCACGTCGTACGCGGCCCCGACGTCGTCCTCCAGACCCACCACGCCGGCGCCGGCCAGCCCCTCGGCTACCTCGGCGCCTTCCTCACCGCCTCGCTGGCCTCCGCCTACGTCATGTACGGCTTCGACACCGCCGCCTCACTCGGCGAGGAGTCGCTCGACCCGTCACGCAACGCACCCCGCGCCATCCTCCGCGCCCTGATCGCCTCGTTCGTACTCGGCGGGCTCATCCTGCTGCTCGCCATGATGAGCGTCAGCAGCCTGAACGGTAAGGGACTGGCCACCGACGGACTCCAGTACGTCGTCCTCGACGTCCTGGGCGACACCGGCGGCAAGGCCATGCTCTGGTGCGTCCTCATCGCGGTCACCGTCTGCGCGCTCGCCGTGCACACCGCCGCCATCCGGCTGGCGTTCGCCATGGCCCGCGACAACAACCTCCCCGCCGCCTCCCTCATGGCCAAGGTCAGCCCGCGCTTCCGGACCCCGGTACTGCCCGCGGTCATCGTCGGGGTGCTCTCCCTCGGCGTACTGCTCCTCAACATCCGCCAGCCACAGATCTTCTCCGTGGTCACCAGCATCGGCATCATCATGATCTACCTGGCGTACCTGCTGGTCACCGCCCCGATGCTGATCGCCAGGCTGCGCGGCCGCTGGACGCCGGCCGGCGGCGGACGGTTCACCCTGGGCCGCTGGGGCCTGCCGGTCAACGCCCTCGCCGTCCTCTGGGGCGCCGGTATGATCGTCAACCTCGCCTGGCCCCGCGACGCCGTCTACAACGCCACCCCGCCGCACCACTGGTACCTGCGCTACGGCGCGGTGCTGTTCGTCGGCGCCGTCGCCGTCGGCGGCTTCGCCTACTACTGGTGCGTCCAACGGCACCGCACCGGCGTCCTCGCCGAACACGCCGCCACCAGCGGCCGGGCCACCACCGACACCACCGGCGCCCCCCTCACCACCGCCGCCACCGACTGACCGACTGGCCGACTGACCGCCCGGGAGGACAACACCCCATGGAACACGCCGAGTTCGACTATGTCATCGTCGGCGGCGGCACCGCGGGAAACGTCGTCGCCGCCCGCCTCAGCGAAGACCCCACCGTCACCGTCTGCGTCCTGGAGGCCGGCCCCAGCGACATCGGCGACGACAACATCCTGCGCCTGGAACGCTGGATGGCACTGCTGGAATCCGGCTACGACTGGGACTACCCGGTCGAACCCCAGGAGAACGGCAACAGCTTCATGCGGCACGCCCGCGCCAAGGTCCTCGGCGGCTGCTCCTCACACAACTCCTGCATCGCCTTCTGGGCACCCGCCGAGGACCTCGACGGCTGGGAGGCGAGCGGCTGCACCGGCTGGGGCTCCCGCGACACCTTCCCGCTCTACCGGCGCCTGGAGAACAACGACGCACCCGGCGACCACCACGGCCGCACCGGCCCCGTCACCCTGCGCACCATCAAACCCGCCGACCCCTGCGGCACCGCCCTCCTCGAAGCCTGCGCCCAGAGCGGCATCCCCACCACACCCTTCAACACCGGCCGGACCGTCATCCGCGGCGCCCACTGGTTCCAGATCAACTCCGACGAGAACAACATCCGCCAGTCCTCCTCGGTCGCCTACCTGCACCCTGTCATGGGCAACCGCCCCAACCTCACCGTCCGAACCGGCATCCGCGCCAAACACCTCCTCATCGACGACGACCGGCGCTGCACCGGCGTCGCCTACCTCGACCCCGACCTGATCCACACCCGCACGGTCCGCGCCCGCCGCGAAACCATCGTCTCCTGCGGCTCCCTCGACACTCCCAAACTGCTGATGCTCTCCGGCATCGGCCCCGCCGACCACCTCCGCGACCTCGGCATCGACGTCCGCGTCCACTCGCCCGGCATCGGCGAGAACCTCCAGGACCACCCCGAGGGCGTCATCATGTGGCAGGCGAAACAACCCATGGTCACCACCTCCAACCAGTGGTGGGAGATCGGCATCTTCGCCGACACCGAACCCGGCCTCGACCGCCCGGACCTGATGTTCCACTACGGCTCGGTGCCCTTCGACCTCAACACCGCCCGGCACGGCTACCCCACCTCCGAGAACGCCTTCTGCCTCACCCCGAACGTCACCCGCGCCCGCTCCCGCGGCACCGTCCGGCTCCGCACCCGCGACTTCCGCGACAAGCCCAAGGTCGACCCGCGCTACTTCACCGACCCCCACGACATCCGCGTGATGACCCACGGCCTGCGGCTGGCCCGCGAGATCGCCGCCCGTCCCGCACTCGCCGGCTGGACCGGCACCGAACTCGCCCCCGGCCCCGACGTCCGCACCGACGACGAACTCCTCGACTACATCCGCACCACCCACAACACCGTCTACCACCCCTCCTGCACGGTGAAGATGGGCGCCGCCGACGACGTCATGGCACCACTCGACGCCCGACTGCGGGTCAAGGGCGTGACGGGCCTACGCGTCGCGGACGGCTCGGTCATGCCGGAACTCGTCACCGTCAACCCGTGCATCACGACGATGATGATCGGGGAGAAGTGCGCGGACATGGTGCGGGAGGACGGCGGCTGAACGGGGCGGCGGGGCCGGGAGAACAAATGAACAGGCCTTCATGTGTCATCGCTAGGATGACCCCATGGGCCACGGAATGGACGACAAAAGCACCATGACCACCCGCGAACGACTCGACGCCGTCGGCGCGGCCGACGTCGCCGCCACCCTCCAGGCCCTCTCCACCCCCTCCCGGCTACGCATCCTCGCCCGCCTCCAGGAAGGCCCCTGCGCCGTCGGCGACCTCGCCACCGCCGTCGGCATGGAACAGTCCGCCTGCTCCCACCAGCTCCGTCTGCTCCGCAACCTCGGCCTGGTCACCGGCGAACGCAACGGTCGCTCGATCGTCTACGCCCTCCACGACCACCACGTCGCCGAACTCCTCGACCAGGCCCTGTACCACGTCGAACACCTGCGACTGGGGCTGCGTGACGAACCGTCAGGGAGCGCTGGGCGATGAGGGGTTGGCGGTAGGGGGGAGCGGTAGGTGGTTGGCGGTAGGTGGTTGGCGTGTGGGCGATGGACTGATGGTGCGTTGGGCGGTTGGTGCTGGACGACGGTTGGTGTTGGGCGGTTGGCGATGGACCGTTTTGGACGGTTGGTGAGGGACTGTTTTGGACGGTTGGTGTTGGCGTGCGGTGGCGGCATGTCGGTGAGTGGTAGGTGCTGTGGGGTGCCTGTGGTGCCGTGGTGCTTGAGGTGTCAGGGGTGTCAGGGGTGCCCGGCGCGCCAGGTGTGACGCGCTGACAGTGGTGGAGGCGGGCGCAGGCCGGGGCCCCTCACGCCCGCCCCTCCCCGCTACAGCCGGCGGTTGTCCAGCACCGCGACCGCCCGCCGCACCCGTGCCGTCTCCTCCGTATCCACCTCGGCCACCAACAGCTCCGGCGCACCGCCCAGTTGGGCCCGCACCGTACCGTCCGGACCGACCAGCGCGCTGCGCCCGACACCGGTCGGCGCCTTCGTCGGCACTTCCGGGTCGGCCTGCGGATCCGGGGCCGCCTGACCGACGGCTGCCAGCCACACCGTCGCATCCAGTGCCCGCGCCCGCACCAGCAGGTCCCACTGCGCCCGCTTGCCGGGGCCCGCGCCCCAGGAAGCGGGCAGCACCGACACGGTCGCCCCGGCATCCGCATGCGCCCGGAACAGCTCCGGGAACCGCAGGTCGTAGCAGGTCGCCAGGCCCACCCGCGCGCCCTCCACGTCGATGGTCACCACCCGGCTGCCTGCGGCCACCGTGTCCGACTCCCGGAACCCGAACGCGTCATACAGATGGATCTTGTCGTACGACTCCTCGACCTCGGGCCCGGTCGCCAGCAGCGTATTGGCCACCCGCCCCTCAGGCGCCGGGGTGAACATGCCGACCACCACCGTTACCCCCGTCTCCCGGGCCACCGCACGCACCCCCTCGGCCCACGGCCCGTCCAGGGGCTCCGCCACCGGCCCCAGCGGCACCCCGAACCGCACCATGGACGCCTCGGGCAACACCGCCAGTCCCGCCCCCTCCCGGGCCGCCCGCCGCACGTGCTCCTGCACCGCCGCGAGGTTCTCCTTCGGCTCGGTCGACGCCGTCATCTGGCACAGCGCGATACGCATGCGATCCCTCTCTCCGAAGCGTCTCGTCCACGGGACCTCGCAAGGCCCCTGACACGATTCTGAGCCAACGGACCGGCGAGCGCGGCCCCGGGACCGGAACCAGGCCAAGGAGAACGGGGCCGTCCCGGGTACGGGCTCCGGGTACGCGCTCCGCGTACGGGCTCCGGGTACCAGCTCTGGACACGGGCTCCGAGTACGCGCTCCGCGTACGGGCTCGGGCCTGGATGCGAGTCGGCGTTACGGGCGGAGAGCGTTACGGGCGGAGAGGGGACGGCGACCCTGCAGGGCCCGCTCCACCGGACGGCTCAGCCCCGCCTCCCGCCTCTCGCCTCCCGGAGGAAGTACGGGGGCGTCGTCTCACCTCGCGGTCCCGCTCTCACCCTCGCTGTCCCGCTCTCACCCTCGCCGTCCCGGTCTCATCCTCGCCGTCCCGGTCTCATCCTCGTCGTCCCGTGCCCGCCACTTCCTCCGGCCGCAGCAGGGCCGCAAGCCGATCCGCCGGCAACAACCCCTGCTCCAGAACGAGTTCGGCCACGCCGCGCCCGGTGGTGAGGGCTTCCTGGGCGATCGCGGTCGCTGCCGTATAGCCGATGTGCGGGTTGAGCGCGGTGACCAGCCCGATCGAATTCTCCACGCTCGCCCGGAGCGTTTCGGTGTTCGCGGTGATCCCGTCCACGCAGCGTTCGGCGAGCGTCCGGCAGGCCGCTCCGAGGTGGGTGATGCTCTCCGAGAGCGAGTGGAGGATGATCGGCTCGAAGGCGTTGAGCTGGAGCTGCCCCGCCTCGGCGGCCATCGTGATGGTGACGTCGTTCCCGATCACCTCGAAGGCGACCTGGTTGACGACCTCCGGGATCACCGGGTTGACCTTGCCCGGCATGATGCTCGAACCGGCCTGCACCGGTGGCAGGTTGATCTCCGCCAGGCCCGCCCGCGGCCCGGACGACAGCAGCCGCAGGTCGTTGCAGCTCTTGGACAGCTTGACGGCGATCCGCTTCAGGACGCCGGAAAGATGGACGAAGGCCCCGCAGTCCTGCGTCGCCTCGACCAGGTTGGCCGCGGTCACCAGCGGCAGCCCGGTAAGGGTGGCCAGGTGCCCGCGCGCCGCCTCCGCGTATCCCCGGGGCGCGTTGAGGCCGGTACCAATGGCCGTCGCACCGAGATTGATCTCATGGATGAGCAGCACGGCCTCCGCCAGCCGGCTCTGGTCCTCCTCCAGCATCACCGCATACGCCGAGAACTCCTGCCCCAGCGTCATCGGCACCGCGTCCTGGAGCTGCGTCCGCCCCATCTTGAGCACATCGCGGAACTCTTCCGCCTTGGCGGCAAAGCTCTCCCGCAGTACCCCCATTGCCTCAAGCAACTCCCGCACCGCCATGATCGTGGCTACCTTGACCGCGGTCGGGTACACATCGTTCGTCGACTGCCCGAGATTGACATGCTCGTTCGGATGCAGCCGGGCGTAGTCGCCCTTCGCATGCCCAAGGATCTCCAACGCCCGGTTGGCAATCACCTCATTGGCATTCATGTTCGTGGAGGTCCCGGCGCCCCCCTGGATCACATCGACAACGAACTGCTCATGCAGCCGCCCCTCCACCCGGATCTCCCGACAGGCGGCAACAATCGCCTCCGCCCGCTCCCGGTCGAGCAGCCCCAACTCCTGATTGGCCCGCGCCGCAGCCTCCTTGACGGCGGCCAGCGCGTTGATCAGATGCGGATACGCAGAGATAGCCGCCCCACTGATCGGAAAGTTCTCCACCGCCCGCAGCGTATGCACGCCCCAGTAGGCCCCGACGGGCACCTCCCGATCGCCCAACAGATCGTGTTCCCAACGGTGTTCAGTGACAGCAGCCATCAAAAATCTTCCTTCGGTGAAGCGGTTGCGGTGAGGGGAGGAGAGGGGAGGGGGTGAGTTGGAGACGGGCGGGGGAAGGGAGGGGAGGGGCAGGGAGGGGAGGGGGCGAAGGTGACGGGGACGAGGAGTGGGAGCAGAACACCCGGAGCAGCGACCACCCGGAGACCTTGAAGACCCCCCGGGAAGACCTGGCCGACCGGGAAGACCTGGCCGGCCGGGAAGGCCTGGCCGGCCTGGGAAGACCTGGCCGACCTGGGAAGTTCTGGAAGATCTAGCGGGCAACCAGCCCCTCACACCCATGTTCATCACAGAGAGTGAAGAACATGGGAACAAATCACTCTCCGTAATCGTTGCCGGAATATAAGGAGGCGTCAGGAGGCGTACAGGAGGCGGGGAACAGCAGCACTCCAAGCCCAGCCCCCTACCGGCCAGGCCAAGGCCCAGTAGGGCTTAGGAGGTCCTAGGCCCTAGGTCCTAGGTCCTAGCAGGGCCTCGGGGTCTACCAGGGCTTGGGGCTGGCAGGGGCTTGGGAGGGGCACACGGCTTGGGAGGGGTGCAGGGCTTGGGAGGGGTGCAGGGCTTGGGAGTGTCTAGCAGGGACTTAGGGGAACGGCGTCTGGCAGGGGTTTAGGAGAAGGCGAGGTCCGCGTCGAGCCCTCGTGCGAGCGCCCCCGCCGCCCGCAGCGCTCCCACCGGTGCGCCACCCCCGATCACCGGTGTGGCGGCGAATGCAGCGAGGGCGTCCGGGGCAATGCCGCAGTGCGCCAGGGCCGCCGCCGTCACAGGCATCCGGGCCCGGTCGGCGCCGTCGGCCACCTTCACGCCGACCGCGCGCCCGTCCGGTAGGGCTGCGATCTGAACGCCCTCGAACCCGTCCTTGGCGAGCAGGCCGGGCACCGCGCGCACCAGCCGAGCGGTGTCCCGGTCGGGGCCGGAGACCATCTCGGGGTGGGTGCGCATGGCGTGCGCGACGCGGCCCTCGTGGGTGTCGGGGGCTGCCGTGGCGAGCCGGGCGGCGGCGCGGGTCAGGCCGTGCAGGGAGACCGCAAAGAGCGGGGCCCCGCAGCCGTCGACGGTGACGTGGGCGATGCGCTGGCCGGTGAGGTCCTCGATGGTCGCGGCGATCTCTCGCTGTAGAGGGTGGCCCGGGTCGAGGTAGGTGTCCGGCCGCCAGCCCCGGGCGAGGGCGGTCAGCAGCATCGCGGCGTGCTTGCCGGAGCAGTTCTGGGTGAGGCGGGTGGGGCCCAGGCTGCGGCGGATCCAGTCGTCGCGTTCGGCGGGGCCGTACGGCAGGTCGGGGACGTTGCGCAGGGCGTCCTCGGTCAGGCCGGCGGTGGCGAGGATGCGGCGGGCGGTGGCCAGGTGGCGTTCGTCGCCGGAGTGGCTGGCGGCGGCGAGGGCCAGCGCCTCGTCGTCCAGCGGCGGCAAGCCCGCGCGGAGCAGGCCGACTGCCTGGAGCGGCTTGAGGGCCGAGCGCGGGTAGAAGGCGGCCTCGATGTCGCCGGTCTGGAACTGCACGCGGCCGTCGGCTGCCAGCACCACGACCGAGCCGTGGTGGATGCCCTCGACGATGCCTCCGCGCACCACATGGGCGATGGGGGCGTGGGCGGGGGCGCGTATCTCGGGCGGTGCCGAAACCGTGCTGGTCTGGGGCGGTGCCGAAACCGTGCTGGTCGGGGGCGGTGCCGAAGCCGCGCTGGTCGGGGGCGGCGTTGAAACCGCGCTGGCCTGCATTTTCGGTGTCGCGGATGCCGTTCGGGCCTCCGTCTGTGCGGATGCCGTCGGGGCGTCCGCCCGTGGGGAGGAGGGCGACGGTTCGGCGAGGGGAGGTCGTTCGTGGGTGGTGGGTTCTCCGAAGGATGCCCGGTGGCCGGAGGGCTCGGCGAGGGGGGACGGCTCGTGGCGAGGGATGTTGTTCACGGCTGGGGCTCGGGTTCCGGGGTCGGGCTGGGGGCCGGGGCGGTGGTGGGCGGGGTCGGCGCGACGATGTGGGTGAGGGTGGTCTCTACGCGGGACAGGTGGTGGGACATGGCCTGTTCGGCGTCGTGGGCGGAGCTGTCGACGAGGGCCTCGACGATGGCACGGTGTTCGCGGTTGGACTGCTCGCGACGGCCGCCGAGCTCGTTGAGGAACGCCGACTGCCGGGCCAGTGCGTCGCGGATCTCCTCGATGACGCGGCGGAAGACCGGGTTGCGGGCCGCCTGGGCGACGGCCAGGTGGAAGAGGGTGTCCATGGCCACCCAGGCGGTGGTGTCGGTCTCCCGCTCCATCCGTTCCAGCAGGTGGGTGAGGTGGTCGAGGTCCTCCGGGGTCCGGCGCTGCGCCGCGTAGCCGGCCACCGGGATCTCCACATGGCGGCGGACCTCCAGGAGGTCGCTCGCCGCGTAGTCACCGAAGGTGGGGTCGGCGACCGCGCCGTCGGAGACGACGAAGGTGCCCTTGCCGGTGCGCGAGACGGTCAGTCCCATGGTCTGCAGGGCGCGCAGGGCCTCGCGCAGTACGGGCCTGCTCACCTCCAGGCGGCGGCAGAGTTCCGCCTCCGAGGGGAGCTTGTCGCCGACCGCGTACTCGCCCCGTTCGATGGCGCCGCGCAGATGCAGCAGGACCGCTTCCATCGCGCTGACGCGGCGGGGTGCACCCCCGGAGGCGGCTGGGCCGGCCGGTGCTGTCTGGCTGTCTGACAGGTTCGTCACGAGACGGATCCTGGGACGTGGGGGAGGGGGATGTCAAGTGGTGGAGGGATCCGGACGGAGGGCGGAGGGGTCTTCGGTGCGGAGGTCCAGCATGTAGAAGACCTTGTCGTAGCGGCGGCCGCCCATGGCGACGAAGTCGGGCAGCCGGCCGTATTCGCGGAAGCCGAGGGAGCGGTAGAGGCGGAGCGCACGGGTGTTGTCGGCGCGGGCGTCGAGTGTGAGGACCTCGATGTTCGCCTTGCGGGCATCGGCGACCAAAGTGCTGGTCAGCGACCTGCCGATGCCACGGCCGTGTGCCTCGGCGGCCACCGCGATCTTCACCAGATCGGCGTGCTGCCGGTTGGTCGCCTGGGTATAGCGCAGCCAGTACCCCAGCCCGACCAGCCGGCGGCCGAGATAGGCGGCGCGCAGGGCACCGTCGCCGTGCCGTGCGGCGCGCAGGACCCGGCCGAGGAGTTCCGTCACCTCGTCGACGGCCGGCGGGTCGTCCCAGCCGAGGGGGGCGCCGGAACGTACCAGGTCGGCCAGCACCCGGTGCGCCTCGGCCGGGAAGTGGGCCGCCAGGCCCGGGTCGGCGGTGAGTTCCGCGGCGGCGAGCAGAGTGGGGGCGGGGAGGGGGGCCGGGCCCTCCGCGCCGGGCGTCGAGATCGTCATGATCGAGAGGCTAGGGGGTGCGCATCGCCCCGGGGCCCAGACGGAAGGATTGCCCAGGAGGTCGGAAAGGGAGGCGCAACGGGGGTGCACCGGGAGACGCAATCGGGGGCGAGGGCGACCAGCGGTCAGCTCGCTGCCCTCGGACGCGCCCGCCCGGTCTGTCCGCTGCCGGCCGGCCGTGGCCTCGCGGCCATCCCGCTGCCGCCCGGCCGCGGCGCCGCGATCAGCTCGCTGCCGCCCGGACGCGCCCGCCCGGCCAGCCCGCTGTCGGCCCGGACGCCACCCCGCGGCCGCCCCACTCCCCCCCGGACGCGCCCGCCCGGCCACCCCACTGGCGCCCGGACGCGCCCGCCCGGCCAGCCCACCGCCGCCCGGGCGCGGCCCCGCGGTCAGCTCTGAGGTCAGCCCGTTGCCGCCCAGTGGTAGCGGTGTTCCGGGCGGCCGGTGTCGCCGTATTTGAGGGTGAGGATGATGTGGCCGCTGCGTTCCAGGTGTTTGAGGTAGCGCTGGGCGGTGGAGCGGCTGACGCCGGCGCGGGCGGCGACCTCGTGGGCGGACAGTGGTGCGCCGGCCGTGTCCAGGACCTGGCGGATCAGCCCGACGGTGGCCGCGGAGTGGCCCTTGGGGAGTTCGGTGTGCGGGGATTCGGCGGTCCGGAAGGCGCCGAATATCCGGTCGACCTGTTCCTGGCCGGCGTCGCCGCGGCCGCTCACTCCTTCGACGGTGCGGCGCAGCGCGGTGTAGCCGTCGAGCTTGGCGCGCAGTCCGGAGAAGCCGAACGGTTTGACGAGGTACTGCAGCGCCCCGGAGCGCATCGCGTCCTGGATGGTCGTCACGTCGCGGGCCGCGGTCACCATGATCACGTCGGTGCGGTGGCCGAGTTGCCGTAGTCGCCGGAGCAGCGACAGCCCGTTCTCGTCCGGCAGGTAGTGGTCAAGCAGCACCAGGTCGGCGGGGGTGCGTTCCAGGGCGGCGAGTGCCTGGGCGGCGGTGTGGGCGCAGCCGGTGACCCGGAAGCCGGGCACCTGTGAGACGTAGGCGGCGTTGATCTCTGCGACGTGGAAGTCGTCGTCCACGACGAGGACGTCGATCATCGGGGGCCCCTGGGCATCGTGACTCCCACGGTCATCCCGACCCTCTCGCGGTCATCGCGACTCCCACGGGCATCGTGACGTTTCCACGGGCATCCTGGCGCTCCCCGGTCATAAGTGACTCTCGCGGGCATCCTGGCGCTCCCCAGTCATAAGTGGCCCCCACGGGCATCGTGACGTTCCCCGGTCGTAAGTGGCTCCCACGGTCGTCCTGGCGCTCCCCAGTCATAAGTGGCCCCCACGGGCATAGTGGCGATCCCAGGTCATCGTGGCTCTCCGATCGACGCGGTGGTGCGTTCCTCCTGAAGGGCTTCGGGCAGGACGACGGTGAACACCGCGCCGCCGCCCGCGCGGGCGGTGACCCGGGCCATGCCGCCGTAGCGTTCGGCGAGTCGGCGTACCAGGGCCAGGCCGATGCCGCGGCCGCGGTGGAAGGTCACCGGGGCCCCGGCCGGCCGGGTGGTGGCCGGTGGGCGGGGGGCCTTGGTGGACCAGCCCTCGGCGAAGATCTGCTCGCGCATCGCGGGCGGTACCCCCGGCCCGGTGTCGGAGACCCGCAGGACGACGGTGCGGTGCTCGGCCCGCAACTCGACCTCGACGAAGGGGTCTTGGCGGTGGTGTTCGGCGGTGGCGTCCAGTGCGTTGTCGATCAGGTTGCCGAGGACGGTCACCAGGTCGCGCGGGTCGACCACGGTGTCCGGCAGCAGCGTGGCGTCGGAGATCCGCAGTGACACCCCGCGTTCGGCGGCGATGGCGGCCTTGCCGACGAGCAGGGCGGAGAGCAGTGGGTCGTGCACCCGCTCGGCGATCTGTTCCGCGGAGGCCCGGTGGGCGCTGGCGACCTCGGTGACGAATTCGACGGCCTTCTCGTAGCGGCCGAGTTCGAGCAGTCCGCGTACCGTGTGCAGCTGGTTGGCGTGTTCGTGGTCCTGGGCGCGGAGGGCGTCCAACAGGCCCTGGGTGCCGTCGAGTTCGCGGCCGAGCAGTTCGAGTTCGGTGCGGTCCCGGAGGGTGACCACGGCTCCGCCGTCCCGGGTGGGTACGCGGTTGGCGATCAGTACCCGGCCGCCGCAGACGGCCAGCAGGTCGGTGCCCGCCACGCGCCCGGCCAGCACCTCCGTGGTCCGGCCCGGTGGCAGCACGTCCTCCAGGGCCCGTCCGGCGGCCCCGGCGTCGATTCCGAGCAGTCGTCCGGCCTCGTCGTTGACCAGCCGTATCCGGCCGTGCCGGTCGAAGGCGACCACGCCCTCGCGGATGCTGTGCAGCATCGCCTCGCGTTCGGCGAGCAGTGCGGAGATGTCGGTGAACGCGACGCCGTGCGTACGGCGGCGCAGCCGGCGGGCGAGGGCGACCGCGGCCAGCACGCCGACGGCGAGTGCGGCGGCCGCGGGGCGCAGCACGTCGGGGAGGGCGCCGATCAGGCGGCTGCGGACGCTGTCGTAGGCGATGCCGACGGAGACCGCGCCGACGATGCGGCCGCGGCGGTCGCGCAGCGGGACCTTGGCGCGGGCCGATCGTCCGAGGGTGCCGGTGTCGATCTGCCGCACCTCGCGTCCGGCGAGGGTGCGGCTGGGGTCGGTGGAGACGTGCCGGCCGATCTGGGAGGGGTGGGTGTGGGACCAGCGCACTCCGCGGGTGTCCATGACGACGACGTACAGGGCGCCGGTCGCCCGGCGGATCCGTTCCGCGGTGTGCTGTACGGGCCCGTTCCGGTCGGGCGGGGTGGTGGTCACTTCGCGGGGGAGGTCGGGGTCGGTGGCGGTGGTCTGGGCGATGGACTGTGCGCGGCGCATCGCCTGGTCGTCGAGTTCGGAGCTGAGCGGGGCGAGGAACAGGCTGGTGGCGAGCACCATCACGCCGGTGGTGAGGGTGAGTTGGGCGGTCAGCACCTGGGCGAAGACGCGCCGGGGCCAGTGGATCCGCATGCTCTCCTCGTCCTCGGGCCCCTGCCGCGTGCGCGCGGAACCGTCACATTCTCTTTACGGCGTGTGCTCGCAACGGTATGCCGTGCGTGAGCATCCGCGCACCCCCTGGTGATGTTGTTGTTGTTCTAGCGTGAGCAAAACGAGCACAACAGGGTTTGCGCGCAGAAAGGCGGGTTGTGCCCACAAGGGTGTCGCTGCGCCGGATCACACCTAGCCTCCCGGGCCATGAACAGCCACCTGAGCCCCGCCATCGAACTACGGGGCACCAGCAAGACGTTCCGGACCCCTTCGGGCGGATCGCACACCGCCGTACGGGATCTGGATCTGGTCGTCGGGCGCGGTGAGTTCGTCGCCGTGGTCGGCCCCACCGGATGCGGGAAGTCCACCACGCTCACCCTGATCAGCGGGCTGGAGGAGCCCACCCGGGGCGAGGTGCTGGTGGGCGGGGAGCCGGTGCGCGGCATCGGTGACACGGTCGGGTTCGTGTTCCAGCAGGACGCGGTCTTCCCCTGGCGGACCGTGCTGTCGAACGTGATGGCCGGGCCGCGCTTCCGCGGGGTGCCGAAGGCGGAGGCCAGACAGCGGGCGCGGGAGTGGCTGGCCCGGGTGGGGCTGGCGTCCTTCGAGGACCGCTATCCGCACCAGCTCTCCGGTGGCCAGCGCAAGCGGGTCGCGCTGGCCGCGACGTTCGTCAACGATCCGGGGATCCTGCTGATGGACGAGCCGTTCTCGGCGCTCGATGTGCAGACCCGGGCGCTGATGTCGGACGAGCTGCTGGAGCTGTGGTCGGGGACGGGTGCGTCCGTCGTGTTCGTCACGCACGACCTGGAGGAGTCGATCGCGCTGGCCGACAAGGTGGTGGTGATGACCGCCGGGCCGGCGACCGTGAAGGAGGTCTTCGAGATCGATCTGCCGCGGCCCCGGCGGGTCGAGTCGGTGCGGCTGGAGCCGCGGTTCATCGAGATCTACCGGGAGATCTGGTCCTCGCTCGGCGAAGAGGTCCGGATCACCCGCGAGAGGGGTGCCGCCGATGCCGCCTGAGACCGTCTCCGCGCCCGTCGCGGTGGTCACGTCCGGTGCCCGTGGGGACCGTTCGCGGGAGCGGGCGCGTGCCGCGCGCCGGCGCCGGCTGCTGGTGTACGGCACCCGGGTGCTGCTGCTGGTCGGTCTGCTCGGGTTGTGGGAGGGGCTGGCCCGGGCCGCGGTCATCGATCCGTTCAACTTCTCGATGCCGTCGAGGATCTGGGACCAGATGAGCCAGTGGGCGCTGAACGGCACCCCGCAGGGCCCGCTGTGGGAGCAGATCGGGTACACGCTCTACGAGGCGCTGCTCGGCTGGGTCATCGGTGTCCTCGCCGGAGTGGTGCTGGGCATCGCGCTCGGCCGGGTGCGTTTCCTGGCCGATGTGCTCGGCCCGTACATCAAGGTGCTGAACGCGCTGCCGCGGATCGTGCTGGCCCCGATCTTCCTGATCTGGTTCGGGCTGGGCCCGGCGTCCAAGGTGGCGTCCGCCGTGGTCCTGGTGTTCTTCCCGGTGTTCTTCAACGCGTTCCAGGGTGCCCGGGAGGTGGACCGCAATCTGGTCGCCAACTCCCGGATCCTGGGGGCGAGCAACCGTCAGGTCACCCTGCAGGTGGTGATCCCGTCGGCGACCTCGTGGATCTTCACGAGTCTGCACGTCAGCTTCGGTTTCGCGCTGATCGGCGCGATCGTCGGCGAGTACATCGGCGCGACGAAGGGCCTCGGTCTGCTGGTCTCGGCGTCCCAGGGCACGTTCAACGCGGCCGGGGTGTACGCCGCCATGGTGATCCTCGCCGTGGTCGCCCTGCTCGCCGAGGGGCTGCTGGCGTTCCTCGAAAAGCGGCTGTTCCGCTGGAAGCCGGCCGACGCCACGGACGGCCGCTGACCTGCCGTTGCTGTTCTTCCGCCAACTCAACGACCTACCCAAGGATTTGATCATGCGTACGTCCGTCAAGCTGACCGCCGCGGCGGCCTCGGCCCTGCTCGCCCTCACCACCCTCACCGCCTGCGGTGGCAGCGGGTCCCAGGACGCCGCGGCCGGCGGCGACAACGGCAAGATCAAGATCATGGTGGGCGGTCTCGACAAGGTGATCTACCTGCCTGCGAGACTCACCCAGCAGCTGGGCTACTTCGAGGACGAGGGCGTGCACGTCACGCTGCTCACCGAACCGGCCGGTGTGCAGGCCACCACCTCGCTCCTCTCCGGTGACGTCCAGGGCGTCGTCGGCTTCTACGACCACACCCTCGACCTGCAGGTGAAGGGCAAGCAGGTGGAGTCGGTGGTGCAGTTCGCGCACGCGCCCGGCGAGGTCGAGGTGGTGTCCAACAAGGCGGCGGCGGAGGTCACTTCGCCCAAGGACTTCAAGGGCAAGAAGCTCGGCGTCACCGGGCTCGGCTCGTCCACCGACTTCCTGACCAAGTACCTCGCGGTGAAGAACGGGGTGCAGACGCACGAGTTCACCCCGGTGGCGGTCGGTGCCGGGCAGACCTTCCTCTCCGCGATGAAGCAGGGCTCGATCGACGGCGGGATGACCACCGACCCGACCGTGGCGCAGGTCGTCGACAAGAACCTGGGCAAGGTGCTCGTCGACATGCGCACGCCCGAGGGGTCGAAGGAGGCGCTCGGCGGCCCGTACCCGTCGTCCAGCCTCTACATGAACACCGACTGGGTGAACAGCCACAAGGACACCGTGCGCAAGCTCGCCAAGGCCTTCGTGCGGACCCTGAAGTGGATGTCCACGCACACGCCCGAGCAGATCGCCGACAAGATGCCGGCCGACTACGCGCAGGGCGGCAAGCAGCTCTACGTGCAGGCGATCAAGGACACCCTGCCGATGTTCACCAAGGACGGGGTGATGCCGGCGGAGGGGCCGGCGACCGTCGAGCGGGTTCTGAAGTCCTTCAACCCCAACCTGAAGAACGCGTCGGTGGACCTGAAGAAGACCTACACCACCGAGTTCGTCAAGTAGAGCGGCCGGCCCGCGGGCGGAGCGCGGGCCGGGCCGGACTCAGACGAAGTTGATCTCCGCCCGGGCCAGCAGCGGATCGTCGACCATCTGCCACAGCGGCACGGCGTAGTTGCAAAGGCCGTAGCGGCCGCCGAAGTGCAGTCCGAGCACCCGGTGGTCGGTGAGGTCGATGACGGGGGAGCCGCTGTTGCCGCCCAGCGTCGAGCAGTCGTGTGTGATGACGTTCCGGTCCGGCACCAGCCCCGTGGTGGTGCCGGGCTGCAGCCGTTTGACGTTGTAGATGTCCATGAAGATCCGGCGCATCGACTCGGGTTCGTTGCGCCGGCCGTCGTACGCCGGGTAGCCCACGCAGTACACCGGGCGGCCGGGCAGGTCGGCCGGGGCGTCGGCGGCCACCGCCAGGGGAGGGGGCAGTGGTGTGCCGCCGCCGGCCGTCGGGGCGACCCGCAGCAGGGCCAGGTCGACGTCGTCGTGGATGCCCACCACCTCGACGACGTCGAAGGAGGGGCTCCCGGCCGCGGGCGGCGTGCCGCCACCCCCGAAGACGGGGTCGAGGTATTCCTCGCCGGTGTCGACGTTGGCGCTGATGCCCTGCTGGAAGGTCCAGCCGTGGCCGTTGCTGCGGGCGAACTCCGCCGCCACATGACGGTTCGTCAGAACGACGTCCGGGCCGACCAGGAACGCCGTGCCCAGCCAGTCCAGGCTGAGGTGGCCGGTCAGTTCGACCCGGCCGACCCGCGCGAACGACTCCCGGATCGCCGCCCGGTGCCCGTCGAGCACCGCCCAGTCGCCCTGCTGCGGCGCGAAGTCGTGGTTCTGGACGAGGATCGCCGGGCGGCCCTCCAGCAGGACGATCGCCTCCATGCCGAAGGACTCGTCGTCGCTGATGTCGTCCGTGCGCCCCTCGGCGAGCTTCTCCAGGCCGATTGCGCCGGCGGTCAGCACCCGGGCCCGCTCCGCCTGCGCGAACTGCCCGATCTGGCCCGCGGGTTGCCGCTCCGCCGGCAGCTCCTCCAGGGACTCCGGGATCTCGGACGACAGTCCCTGACGCACCCGTGCCGCGACCTCGTGCAGATTCGAGAAGACCTGCTCCGGACCGGCCGCGACCGGTGATCTGTGCCGTCTGTGCATCTCGCCCTCCTCGAACGCGCCGTCGCCTCGTGCTACGGCGCCGCTTGTGCCGCCTGGATCTCGGCATGGATGCCGGGACTGGTGGTCTCCAGATGCCGCAGCACGCTGCGCATCTGGGTGCCGACGTTGACGAACGCCGTGGTCCGGCCCTGGAACAGCACGTCCTCCACGCGCCGGGTGCCGCGGTGGAGCGCCACCACCTTCCAGTCGTCCGTGAGGACCGGCGAGCCCGACGACCCGCCGCGGGTGTCGGTGAAGTAGCGCACGTCGTTCTCGTCCGCCTCGTAGACGAGGTTGTTGCGCAGCGCGACCCGTTTCGGCAGGCCGCCGGGGTGCTGGATGATGTTGACCGCGACGTAGTCGCCGCGGTTGACCGTCAGCGGGCGCTCCGCCAGCCGCAGCACCGGCCGGGCCGGCGCCTCGGCCAGCCGCAGCACCGCGTAGTCCAACGCCGCGTCGGACGCGACGAGTTCGCTGACCGCGGCCTCCTCGGTCTCCACGTCGTCGGTGTCGTAGTCGAACCGGGCGCGGGTGTGCCGGGCCTGCAGGTGCAGATCCTCCGGGTCCGCCACCGGCCGTCCCGTGCCGGTCCCGGCCCGGGCGTTGACCACGTGGTGGTTGGTGACGAGCAGGTCGGGGGCGATCAGCCAGCCGGTGCCGGAGTGCGGGAAGCCGTTCGGCTGCAGCGGCGCACCCCCTTGGTACGGCGGCACCTTGAGGCGCGCCACCGCCCCGCCGGCCAGCTCCCCGCCGCGCAGGAACCCGATCGGCACGGTGTCGTCCCGGTGGACGATCTCCTCCTTGATCTCCCCGGGCGAGGGCATCGTGGCCAGGACGTCCGGCTCCCCGCCCGCCTGGCGCGCCACGTCGTCCAGGGCCCGCTGGAAGACGGTGAGCGGCCCGGCCTCGGTGGTCTCGGCGACGGCGTTGCGCAGCCAGATCTCCAGCGGCACCGAGCCGTCGACCAGCCGCTCCACCCGGTTCATCTGGTTGAGGTCGGAGTGCACCTGGCGGCCCGGCGCGGGGTGCAGCGGCAGCGTGCCGCGGTAGCGGGGCATGATCCCGTCCATCAGCAGCGGCCGCACCGACGGGTCGGCGAGCCCGGTCTCCGTCGCGGCGTCGAGCACCGCCCGGATCTCGTCCGGCGAGAGATAGCCGTTCACAGGTCATCACGCCTTTCGCGGGCATGCCGTTCCTCCGGTGCCGGGGCGGCGCGGATGTGTGCTCCGGTGGCGGTCCGCCCACCGCTGCCCGCGCCCATCGCCGCGGCCACCCCGGCGACGATCTCCCCGCTCCGGTCCGGCACGGCCAGGAGGCGCCGGGCGAGCGCGTCGAGGGTGCCGCGGTCCCGGGCGAGCCGGAGGATCCCGGCGATGCTGGTCGGCGCGGTCCCGGGCTGCGGCCGGGACGGCCCGGCGGCCTCGTCCAGGATCTCCATCACCTTGCCCAGCAGCGCCGGCTGCCGGCGGGTCGCCCGGCGCATCGCCGCGCCCAGCGCGTCCAGCGTCTCGTCGTCGGACGGCAGCCCCACCACCTCCACCGCGTGTTCCAGCGCGCCGGGGGCCTGGGTGTAGATCTGCGAGGCGACCGCGCGCACCAGCACGGGCCGCTCGGAGAGTACGTCGTCGGGCAACTTCCGCAGCCGTTCGGCGAGTTGCCGGCCGGTGGCCGGCTCGGCGTGCCCCTCGTCGGTGGTCAGCCGGGCCCGGGCCAGCAGTGCGCCCATCGCCTCCAGGTCCTGCCCGAGGCCGACCGCGACGTCCTCCGCGGCCCGCAGCGCGCGGTCGGCCTGCGCCGGATCGCCGTCCTCCTGCGCGAGCCGGGCGGAGAGCAGCAGCAGCTCCAGCCGGCGCTCCCCGCACCCGGCGCGTTCGGCCGGGCCCAGGGCGTCGGCGACCGCCCGCCGGGCCTCGTCCCGCCGCCCGACGCTGCTGAGCGCCTCGGCGTACAGCGCGTGCAGCGGACTGCACGGCGTCCAGGGGCGGCGCCTGCCGACCCGCTCCAGGGCGGCCTCGGCGAACCCCTGTGCCAGCAGGTCCTCGACCTCCCGGGCGGCGATCCGCTCCCAGTCCTCCTGGTCCGCGCCGGCCGTCACGTGGTCGGGTGCCCCGCCGCCGAGCCGGGCGGTGAGCAGCCCCGCGGCCCGCGGCGACATCTCCTGCTGCGCCCCGGCGAGGAACCGCTCGACGCCCGGCAGCCAGCGCTCCTCCACCGAGCGGGGGTTCTCGTCCAGCCGCAGCCGGTGGTAGATCTCCTCGGCGCGCGCCTCCAGCCCGTCGCGGGCCGCGTAGTGCGCCACCGCGCGCCGCTCGACCTCCCGCATCACCGCGGTGCGGTCGCCGCCGGGCAGCCGCAGCATGATGGCCCGGACGTCGCCGCGGTAGCGCAGCGCGTCGGGAGCGGCCGGCTCGACCATGTCGAGCCGGCTCAGCTCGCCGAACAGCTCCCGGGCCCGGTCCGGGCCCGGCACGTCGATGCCGCACGGTCCGGCGAGCACGTCCTTGATGATCTCCGGAGTGATGACCCGCAGCACCAGGCCCGGGTGGGCGAGCCGGCGGACGTCGGCGTCGGCGATGTGGCTGAGGATCCGTTCGTAGAGGATGCCCTGCACCAGCAGCTGGTCGACCCGGCGGAAGACCTCCCGCCGGCGCTCGGGCAGACTGCAGATCAGCTCACCGGTGGATTCGCCCTCCTGGCCCGCGAGGATCGCCGCCCGCGCCGCCAGCTTCAGGCTCAGCGGATGGCCGCCGACCCGGTCGGCCAGCTCCCGGGCCACCTCGGGGTCGTCCACGCCGCAGGACGTCAGGAGGCCCACCGCCGCCTCCGCGTCGAGTTCACCGAGTTCGATGTCGAACGGCTTCATCGGCTTCGCCGGGTGGTCGACCGGGGCCCGTCCGGAGATCACCAGCCGCATCCGCGGATAGACGCTCTGGAAAGACAGGTGGATGGCCACGATGCGGCCCAGGGCCGGCGAGCCGCGGTACTGCGCCTCCTCGAAGGTGTCCACGGCCATCACGAACGGCGGGTCCGGCTCGTCCGGGCGGGACTTCCGTTCCGCGACCGCCCGTGCCAGGACCTCGCCGACCCGCCGGACCAGCCCGGTCTCCCGGCCGGTGGCCGCCGACTGGAACTGCTGCGAGAAGGGGCGGCCGAGGACCGCCCGGGTGGTGGCGAGTTCCTGCAGCTGGGTGACCCGCTCCTGCCCCTCGCGCTGGCTGCGGGCGGCCTGCTGGCACTCCTCCGCCAGTGCGTCCAGTTCGGCGCGGTGGGCGGGGTACTGGACGCCGAGCTGCCGGGCCGCCTCCGCGATCAGGGTGACCGGTTCCTGGACGGAGAGGGTGGGGCGCTCGAAGTCGATGTAGGCGAACGGGATGCCGCCGGCCGGGTCGTGGACGCTGTCCAGCAGGAACTTGGCGAGCAGGGTGCTCTTGCCCATGCCGCCGGGGCCGTGGATGACCATCGGGGGGACCGGTGCCAGGCGGCCGCCGGGGCCGGCCGCCGGCGGCTCGGGCGGTGCGGCGCCGCCGGGGTGCGCGAGATAGGCGCGCAGCTCGGCGAGTTCCCGGGCCCGGCCCTGGAACGGGCGGCGGACCAGGCGTTCCAGCGGCTCCAGCAGCCGGGCCCGTTCCAGGGCGCGCTGCAGCCGGCCGGCGTCCGGCAGGCCGGTCATGCCCGGCACCCGGGACAGCCACAGCACCGCCTGCAGGGCGTCGGCCAGTTCGCCGGAGGTCAGCCGGTCGATCGCCAGCGGCGTGCCGAACAGCTGGGCCAGCGCGAACCGTTCCGGCCCGGGCTCGACGGGCAGCTGGTTGATGTGGGCGGCGAGCAGGCGCCGGGCGGCCTCGGGCCCGGCCAGCCCGCGCAGCGTCTCCTCCCGGACCTCGGCCTTCAGGGCCCAGCCGGCCTGCTCCCCCATGCCCAGGGTCGTGCAGTCGTCGACGAGTTCCAGGACCGCCCGGCCGGTGGCGTGCTTCTCGTCGGGCAGCCGCAGCTCCCGCGGGTCGAAACGGGCGAGCAGACAGGCCGCCTCGCGGTAGGCGCGGCGGGTGGGGGAGATGCCGCCGGGGCGCTGACCGCCGGTGTGCAGCGCCTCCCGCAGCCGGGCCGCGAAGACTTCCCGCAGGCCCGACGGGGGGCGCTCAGAGGGACCGGTAGACACGGACCGCTCCCTCCACCGCCGTACTGACCCGGCGCATGTAGCTCTCGCCGCCCCCACCGCCGGATTCCGCGGCGTAGAGCACCTCTTCCACGGCGACCTCGACGAGTTCGTCGATGGCGGACTCCTGCGGGCCGCCGGCCGTCAGCACCTCCGGCGGCGATTCGTGGAAGACCTGGTGGAAGAAGGAGCGCAGATCGCCCCGTTCGACGACCCGCGCGGTGTCCCAGCACAAACTGCCGCGCAGGTCGTACGGGAGCTGGCGCATGGCCCGCCCGTAGCCGAGCAGCACCAGCCGGGGCGCCTGGTCGCCGTGGACCGCGGAGTGCTCGTAGACGGCCGTGGCGAGCTGCCCGATGAAGTCCCACACGTCGGAACCGGGGTCGAGCCGGTCGCACTCGTCGAGCACCAGCCACAGCCGTTCCTCGGCGGCGGTGGCCCGGCCGGCGACCCAGTGCGCGGCCTCGTCGACGGACGGCAGCGGGTCGTTGAGGTCGGTGGGGTTGAGCGGGGCGGCCTCGGTGCCCGGCTCGGCGACGAAGTCGGCCAGCCGCCGGACGACCTTCGCCGCGGTGGAGGTCCGCGACAGGGTGACCCGGACGGGACGGAAGCCGCTGTGCTGACCGATGTGGCGCAGGAAGGTGTAGGTGTAGGAGCGGCCGCTGTCCGGCTCGCCGTCGACCAGCAGGATGCACTTGTCGGGGTCGGCGATGAACCGGCGCAGCGTCTCCCGCAGCCCCTGCCGGTCGATGAAGGCCTCGGCGCCGTTCTTCAGTACGCAGGTGCGGAAGGTGTCCTGCGCGGCGTGCGCGCGGCAGTCCTCCCGCAGCCGGTCCCGGAACTCCCGCACCTTCACGATGTCGGGCAGGACGGCCAGTTCGTCGACGCCGGTGAGCGCCTCCATCAGCTGCAGCTGCCGCTGGATGTCCGTGCGCGAGCGGTGCACGAGGGCCCGGGCGTTGTCGGAGCTGACGTGGGTCAGCGGCAGCGCGGCGACGAAGTCCCCGGGGAAGCCGCACTCGGCGAGCCGGTCGTGCGGCTCGGTGGTGTCGAGCAGATGGTTCTGCACCCAGGTGGTGACCAGGTCCCACTCGGTTTCGGTCAGCGGCATGCCCGGCCTACCCCGGACCGTCGCCGAAGATCCGCAGCACCGGCTCGCGCACCGGATGCTGCGACAGGTACGCGCCGATGTCATGGTGGTTGCGGCTGTCGTTGGTGACCAGCAGGTCGGTGACCCGGTCCTGCGGTGCGTACTCGGGACGCAGGGTGTGGTCCAGCGCCACCAGGTCCCGCAGGTCCGAGGCGTTGCGCCAGGCCGCCACGCCGTCCGGTACGGCCGGCGGGCGGGCCAGCCGGTCCTGGATCGCGGTGATCGCCAGCGGCGAGCCGACGGTGACCAGCAGCGCGACGTCGCGCGCCCGCTCCCGCAGCACCTCGTAGGCGATGACGGTGCCCAGGCTGTGCCCGACCACGACCAGCGGGCCGCCGTCCAGGCCGTCCAGCGCCTCCTGCACCACCGCGCGCATCGCCGGCCCCGCCCCGCCGAAGAAGTAGGCGTGGACGTCCTTGAACGCGCGCTGCACCAGCGTCCGGAACAGCGCGGTGCGGCCCGTCCGGGGCAGCGGCACGGCCTCCAGCGGGAGTTCGTCGGCCGGCCCGGGCTCCGGGGCGGACTCGGTGTGCGCGAGGGTGTCCGCGAGGTAGGTCATGTCCCGCAGCCAGGCGGCCAGCGCGGCCTCGTCGGGGCTCGCCCGCCCCTCCAGCCCGGTGTCGCCGGCCTCCTGCCGGGCCTCGTCGAGGGTCCGCGCCACGAACTCCTCGGCGGGCGGGACGGCGTCCGCGGCCCGCTCCGCCGGGCCGGCCGGAGCCCCCTCGACCGGCCCCGGGCCGCCGTCCACCGGGTCCGGCCGGTGGTCGGGCAGCGGCGCGGGATAGCGCACCGGCGCCCAGTAGGCCATCCGCGACGCCTCGCCCATGTCCCTGCCGAACAGGGCGGTGTCCCATTGGGACTTGAGCAGTTCCCGGCGGACCTTGTTTCCGTTGCCGTGGACGTAGACGACGCTCGGTCGCATGGTGTCTCCCCTCGCCGCTCAGTCGCGCCGCAGCACGATGTCGTCGTGCGACGCGAGTCGTTTCCAGCGCTCCTCGGGGGCGCGCACCACCGGCATCAGGTCGACGGCCGGCAGCGGGCCGAGGTCCAGTGAGGTCAGCTCGACGACGTCCGACACCGGCACCTGGAACGTGCGGTAGGCGCCCAGCGGCGGCGGTGCGCCCGGCACCGCGCCGGCGAGCGCCCGGTCGGCGTCCCGGGTCAGGTCCGGGCTCTGGTCCAGCACGTACGCGGTGGCCGCGAGCGCACCGTCCTGGAGGAACGCGGCCACCTTCCAGAAGCGCAGCGGCACCTGGATGCCCCGGTAGGGCGGGTCGGAGTCGTGCAGCACCGGCCCGGTCAGCACGGCCAGTTTGCGGTCGTAGGCGGCGTGGTCGAGCAGATGGTCCTCCAGCCCCGCCCAGAGCCGTTTGCCCTGGTTGAACACGTCGGCCTGCGGGGCGGCGTTGGTGTAGTGGAAGGTGTCCGCGTTGGCCTGGGCGGCCTCCGCGGGCCCGCCCCACACCGGGTCGAGCCGGCGCACCAGGTGGCCCTTGTCCAGGGAGTTGTCCCGGTAGACCGCGTTGCCGGCCTGCAGGTCCTCGGGCAGCCTGGGGTCGAACCGCCAGCCGCCCTCCCGCGGTACGTGCGACGGCAGCAGCCGGCCGTCGATGCAGACGCCGGTGGCCGCCGCCAGCCGCCGGTCCGGGCGCAGCAGGACCGTGAAGTGGGTGTACGGCAGGACCACGGTCTCCATCCCGGGGACGGCCGGCACCGGCAGCGGGACGGGCACGCCGAGGAAGAGCTCGTCGTAGCCGCCGCGGTCCGCCAGGGCACCGCCGGGGACCGGGCCGGTCGTGGCCCGGCCGGCCCGGGAGGAATCTGGTGCGGTCATATGACCACCGCTTCCCGGTGGTACGGCCCGCCGAGCGGCGTCCCCGGGGATGCCACTCCAACAGCCGCGCCCGCCGCGCCGTGCCCCGCCCGGCCGCCGGTCCGCGCGCAGGGGACCGTTCAGGCGGTGGGGCGGGCCGACGCGTTCACCGGCCGGCCGGCCACGGAACGCATCCAGGCGTCGCCCCGACCCCCGCCGCTGCCAAGGAGCCCGCGATGCCCACCGGCCTCTCCCTCCACGTCGGACTCAACCAGGTCGATCCCGCCCGGTACGGCGGCTGGGACGGCCGGCTCGTCGCCTGCGAGAACGACGCCCGCGACATGGCCGCGCTGGCCCGCGGTGCCGGCTTCGCCCCGACGACCCTGCTCACCCCCGACGGCACCGTCGAGCGGGTCACCGCCGAACTGCGGAAGGCCGCCAAGACGCTCAAGAGCGGCGACATCCTGCTGTTCACCTACTCCGGGCACGGCGGCCAGGTCCCCAACACCACCGGCGGTGACGCCGAGCCGGACCGGTTCGACGAAACGCTGGTGCTGTACGACCGGGAATTCCTCGACGACGAGCTGCACCGGGAATTCGGCCGGTTCGCCCGCGGCGTCCGCCTCCTCGTCGTCCTCGACTGCTGCCACAGCGGCACCGCCGTCGAAATGCCGGACCAGGGCGGCGGGGAGCACACCGCCCGGCTGATGCCGCCCGACCGGCAGTACGAGATCTACCGGCGCGACAAGGAATTCTTCCAGGAGATCCAGCAGGAACTCGGCGCCCGGAAGAGCCGCGAACCGGGCGCCGATGCCGTGCTCCTCGCCGCCTGCCAGGACAATCAGCTGGCCTCCGACGGCGACACCAACGGGAGATTCACCGGGACCCTCCTGGAGGTCTGGAACGGCGGCACCTTCCGCGGCGGTTACCGCGCCTTCCACCGCGACATCCAGCGCGGTATGCCCCCCGCCCAAAGCCCCAACCTCTACACGACCGGAAACCCCGGACCGGCATTCCTGGAACAGCAGCCCTTCACCGTGTGACGGCACCGGCGGCCCTGCCGGGGACAACGGACGGGACGCGGCCCGCCGGCCGCGTCCCGTCGCTGCGGTGTGTTCCGCTCACTCCGTGGGGTAGATGTCACCGCCCCGCATCATGCTTTCCTGCTCGCTCTGCGACTGCAGCCGGCGGGCCTTCTCCTGGAGCCGCTTGCGTTCCTCCGGATCACTGGTGCGCTCCGCGCTCTCCTGCAATTCCCTCGCCTTGTCCCGCATCTGCTGAATACGTGCACGGGATTCTCCGCTTGCGTTCATGGTCTGTCCTCGCACTGTGTAGGGAAGCTGCCCGATACCAGCGAATCAGGCCCGGCGGCCCCCGGCACCTCGAAAATCCCGCCCCCGGTGGAAAGAATGCCGGCCGCCGCGAAGTCCTTCGTCGTTCCGCCCGTGGACGCGGCACGCCCGGGCTTCCCGGCGTGTCTCCACCGGATGGCCTTCCTGAATGGCGACGTCGCCGAAGAGGGACGTTGGCTGAAGCACAGCAGCTCAACGTCCGCCGAGTGTCAGCGCTCCTGGTGTTTGACGCTCCCATCGTTCAGTGGAGTCCTCCATGACATCCGAACCAGCTATTTGTGGGGGCGACGCCGAACTGTCATCGACAGAACACGGCGAGCACATTCCGCCCCTCACTCCTGAGAAGAATTCGGCCCGCACGATTCTGTGGGAGGCAGTCACCCATCGGCCCTTGGAGGAAGTCGCCGCCCTCGTGGAACTGCTCCGCCGGAGCGGCGACGTTCCCAATCCCGGCGACGAAGCCCTCCGGCTGGCGGTCGTTTCCCGTCCGGTGAGTGAGGTCGCGGAGCTCTTCGATCTGCTCCGGGGCGACCCGCAGACCGCTGCGGCCGGCCACGACGCGCTGCGCGCGGCGGCCGTCGGCCGGTCCGTGGAGGAGGTCGCGCAGCTCATCGAGCTGTTCGACCGGGCGAAGGAGGGCGGCACCGACCCGTACGACATGCCTCCGCACTTCCCGCCGGACCCCGGCCCCGGGGGCCCCGGCGGCCCCGGCGGTGGTGGTCCGGGCGAGCCCGAGCCCACCACCGCCATGCCGTTCCTCGACCCGGACGTCCGTCCGCTGGGCCCCACGGGCCACCCGGTCGGAGCGGGCGGCCGGCCCGACACGGCGGCGCACCAGCAGCCGCAGCAGCACACCCCCTGGGCCCGCCCCGCAGCCGGCCAGCAGCAGGGCGGGCAGCCGGCGTGGGCCCAGCCGCACGCCGGGCACGACGACCCCCGGCAGCCGGGCTACGCGGTGGCCGGTGTGCTGCGGTCCGTGCTGCGCTGGCCGGCCGCGGCCGCGCTGGCGCTGTGCGGGCTCAGCCACCTGCCGGTGCACTCCGCGCACGTGGAGGGCGCCCAGGCGACCGCCGGGCTGTCGATGGCCATCGCCGTGGTCTACCTGCTGCTGGCCGGCTGGCTGGCGATGCGGGACACCGCCCTCGTCTGGACGGTCAGCGCCGCCGCGGCCATGGTCATCATCGCGCTGCACGCGCTGTCCCGGGCGGGCGTACTGACCCCCCTGGGCAGCGGTCTCGGCGAGACCGGGATGTGGCCCGAACTGCTGGCCGTGGCCCTCGCCATCGTCAGCGCGGGCCTGGCCGGGGCGGCGCTGCTCAGCCGTCCCCGCCGGGTAGGTCCGGCACCGGCCGGAGCGTAACCGGCCGCAGAAGCCGGCCACGGGCGCGGGCCGGGACCCCGATCGGGTCCCGGCCCGCGCCCGTCGGCGTCCGCCCGCCGGACGGGTCAGGTGTGCGGGGCGCCGTAGTGGCCGGCGAGCATCCGGTGGTACTCGTCGTCCCCGATGTGCTTCTCCCTCTCGAACTCCGGGGCGTCCTCGATGTCCTTCTTCGTGCACGCCAGGTAGATCGTGCTGCGGTCCAGGTCGATCGAGGAGATGAGCCCGGCCGGCAGCAGGATCTCCCGGCCGAAGATCCACACCCCGGTGTCGACGACCAGATAGCTGGCCCCGGCCTCGTCGGAGTGCTCGTCGACCGTCCCGACGGTGCCGTCGATCGCCTCGACCGCGAAACCCGTGAGATCGGTCCCGGACACGTACCCCACGCTGTCCTGGTAACCCCAGATGTTCTGCGTCACGGAAAACCTCCCCTCGGCCTGCCCCCGTGACCATCATGCCCCCGGATGCCCGGGGCGGGCGGGCTCACTCCTTCGACGAATACCGGTGCAGGGCCCACGCCGGCAGCGCGAACCAGCAGAGCGCGAACCAGACGACCACCCCCGTCACGATCCAGGGCACGTACGCGTCGTGCATCGCGATCCGCAGGATCAGCAGCAGCGCCGACGCGACCGTCGCCAGCAGCAGCACGATGCCGACCAGGGCCAGCCGCGACGCCCACACCACCGTCTCCGGCTTGAGGCGGTGACCGGTGACCAGCCGGTGGAACGTCACCGTGCCGATCAGCGCGCCCGTGGTGGCCGCGCCCAGCAGCACCGTCACCACGTAGATGAGCTGGTCGGTGTGGCTGAGCGTGGGGAACCGCGGGGTGAAGGCCACGGTGAGCAGGAAGCCGAAGAGGATCTGCACCCCGGTCTGGATGACCCGCACCTCCTGGAGCAGCTCGATCCACCGCCGGTCGGCCCGTTCCTCCGGCGACTCGTTGCGGCCCGACGACGTCTGACGCGGCCCCAGAGGCTTCACCGGTCCTCCCTCCGTCCGTCCGCTCCTTCGCCACGCTCTCCCGAAGGCTGCCCCCTCTGCTTCTGCCCCGGTTCGCTACGTCCTCTCGGGCTGGTTGATGCGGAACGCCAGCTCGTTGTCCGCCACCTCCACGTGCACCTCGTCGCCCGCGGACAGCGCACCGTCCAGCAGCAGCCGCGACAGCGCGTTGTCGACCTCGCGCTGGATCGTGCGCCGCAGCGGCCGGGCCCCGTACTCGGGCTGGTGGCCGCGGTGGGTGAGCCAGTCCACGGCCTTGGGGCTGAACTCCACGGAGATGTCCTGGGCGTGCAGCCGGCGCCGGGTGCCCGCCAGCAGCAGGCCGGTGATCTGCCGCAGCTGCTCGTCGGTGAGCCGGCGGAAGACGATGATCTCGTCGAGCCGGTTGAGGAACTCCGGGCGGAAGTGCTCGCGCAGACTGGCCAGCGCCCGCTCCCGGGCCCCGTCACCGGCCTCCGGCCCCGAGACGTCCGGGCCGAAGCCCAGCACTCCGCGCCCGCCGCTGAGCGCCTCCGAGCCCAGGTTGCTGGTCATCACGATGACGGTGTTCTTGAAGTCGACGGTGCGGCCCTGGGAATCCGTCAGATGCCCGTCGTCCAGCACCTGCAACAGCATGTTGAAGACGTCCGGGTGGGCCTTCTCCACCTCGTCGAGCAGCAGCAGCGAGTACGGGTGCAGCCGCACCGCCTCGGTCAGCTGGCCGGCGTCCTCGTGGCCGATGTATCCGGGCGGCGCACCCACCAGCCGGCTGACCGTGTGCCGCTCCTGGTACTCGCTCATGTCCAGCCGCACCATGCGGTCCTCGCTGCCGAACAGCGCCTCGGCGAGCGCCCGGGCCAGCTCCGTCTTGCCCACCCCGGTGGGGCCGAGGAAGAGGAAACTGCCGATCGGGCGGTTCGGGTCGGACAGCCCGGCCCGCGACCGCAGGATCGCCTCGGAGACCGCCGTGACGGCGTCGTCCTGCCCGATCACCCGGGTGTGCAGCCGGTCCTCCAGCCCCAGCAGCCGCTCCTTCTCCTCCTGGGTCAGGCTGCTCACCGGCACACCGGTCTGCCGCGACACGATCTCGGCGATGTCCTCGCCGGTGACCGACACGATCCGGCCGTCCCCGCTCGGCACCGCCCCCTGGGCGGCCTCGATCCGCGCGGTCAGCTCCGCGAGCCGGTCCCGCAGTTCGGTCGCCCGCTCGTACTGCTCCGACGCCACCGCCTGGTCCTTGTCCACCGCCAGCTGCTCCACCTCGCGCTCCAGCGCCCGCACATCGGTGGTCTTGGTGCCCGAGCGCAGCCGCACCCGCGCACCGGCCTGGTCGAGCAGGTCGATGGCCTTGTCGGGCAGGAAGCGCTGGGTGATGTAGCGGTCGGAGAGCTCGACGGCGGCGAGCAGCGCCTCGGGGGTGTACCGCACCTGGTGGTGGGCCTCGTAGCGGTCCTGCAGGCCGCGCAGGATCGCCACCGTATCGGCGACCGTCGGCTCGGGCACCAGGATGGGCTGGAAGCGGCGGGCCAGTGCGGCGTCCTTCTCGATGTACCGCCGGTACTCCTCCAGCGTCGTGGCGCCGATGACGTGCAGCTCGCCGCGGGCCAGGGCGGGCTTGAGCATGTTGCTCGCCTCCAGCGAACCGCCGTCGCCGCTGCCGCCGCCGGCCCCGACGACCGTGTGCAGCTCGTCGATGAAGATGATCAGCGAGTCCGGGTGGGCCCGGACCTCCTCCATGATCCCGTTCATCCGCTCCTCGAAGTCACCGCGGTAACGGGTGCCGGCCACCACGGAGGTCAGGTCCAGGGCGACCACCCGGCGGCCCGCCAGGATGTCCGGCACGTCGCCGTCGGCCAGCCGCTGGGCCAGCCCCTCGACGATCGCGGTCTTCCCCACGCCCGCGTCGCCCACCAGCACCGGATTGTTCTTCCCCCGGCGGCAGAGCACCTCGATGGTCTGCTCGATCTGCTCCTCACGGCCGATCACCGGATCGATCCGGCCGGCCCGGGCGAGATCGGTCAGATCGCGGCTGTACTTGTCGAGGGTCGGTGTGTCGTGCTTGGGCGCGGCGCCGTGCTCGCCCCCGGAGTGGTGCGAGGAGGGGCCGTGACCGCCCGGGGCCGCGGCGTTGGGGTCGAAGTGGGCGAGGTTGAGGATCCGGCCCGCCGCCGAGTCCGGATTGGCGGCCAGCGCGTCCAGCACGTGCTCCGGGCCGATGTACGACGCGCCGTGGTCCCGCGCCAGGTCGTGCGCGCCCAGCAGCGCCCGCTTCACCGCCGGCGTCACCGCCACGCTGGACTGCCGCGGCCCGCTGCCGGCGCTCCGGTCGATCTCCGCCGCCAGCGCGTCCGGGTCCGCGCCCGACTGCCGCAGCAGGCTCCGGGTCGGCTCCGCGGACAACGCCGCCCGCAGCAGGTGCTCGGTCCCGAGCTCGGTGCTGCCGTGCTCGGCGGCGTACGCGGCGGCGGAGGTCACCAGGTCCCGGGCGGGGCCGCTCATCAGGCGTGCGATGTCCGCCTGCCGGGGCAGCGACCGCCCCGTCTCGCCGCTTCCCGGCTTCGCGGCGCTGCCGAAGAAGCGCGCGAGGAATTCACCGAACGGGTCCGGGCCGTAACCCTCCGGACCCATGAATCCGTTGCTCATGTGTGTCCGTTCCGCTGTCACGGCCGTACCGCGACACGCTGCCTTGGTCGGGTTCGTTCCTGGGCCCGGCCCCGGGGACCGGGCCCGCTGCGGTCGCCCTCGGGCTCCTGCCCCGGCGGGTGCCCGAGCGGCGGGAGGTCACACGTCACACGCCACTCCACTGCTTCAGGATCGGTTCCGGCAGGGCCATCCGCACCCGGGGCGGGCACCCGCCGGCCACCGGGCATCCGGTGCAAAACCGCTGCCAGGGCGTTAACCGCGGCCCGGCCCGGGAACCCGTCTGCGTGGGCCGCCGGAAGCGCGGCGGCCCACGATGGGGAAGGCGGTGCCGCCCGTGGAGGAGCGTACGGAGGCCGGGGAGGGGTACGACGCCACGCCGTACCTGCCCGCCCGCGGCGACCTCACGGCCCTGCGGCGGGCCGCGGCCGACTGCCGGGGGTGCCCGCTCTTCCGTGACGCGACCCAGACGGTCTTCGGCGCGGGCAGCGCCTCGGCACGGACGGTGTTCGTCGGGGAACAGCCCGGTGACCAGGAGGACCGGCAGGGCGAGCCGTTCGTCGGCCCGGCCGGACGGCTGCTGCGCAAGGCGATGGACGAGGTGGGGCTCGACGAGCGGGAGGCGTACTTCACCAACGCCGTCAAGCACTTCAAGTTCACCGTCGCCGCCCGCGGCAAGCGCCGCATCCACAAGGCCCCGAGCCTGCGGGAACTGACCGCCTGCCGGCCCTGGCTCAACGCCGAACTGGCCCGACTCGACCCGGAGGTGATCGTGGTGCTCGGCGCCACGGCGGCCAAGACCCTCCTCGGCTCCTCGTTCAGGGTGACGAAGGAGCGGGGCGCACCGATCGAGAGCGAGCGCGGGCTGAAGGTGGCCACCGTCCACCCCTCGTCCGTCCTGCGCTCCGACGACCGCGCCGAGGCCTACGCCGGTCTGGTCTCGGACCTGCGCGTGGTGGCCGGGCTGCTGGAGTAGGCCGTGCCGGACCACCTCGCCCACGCGGCGGCCCAGCTGCGGCCCGCACCCACGGTCGAGGTGCCGTCGCCGGACGGGCTGCGCAGGGAGCAGACCTGCCTGCCGCGGGACGCCTTCTTCGGCGGCGTCGAGGACATCCCGCCGCAGGACGCCGCGGGCCGGATCGCGGCCGAGACAATCACCTACCCGCCCGGTCAGATCTCCTCCCGGATGCGGGTCAGGTCCGTGGTGAGCGCGTCCAGCCAGATGACCGAGTCCAGCAGCAGCGCCGCGGCGAGCGCCCGGGCCGCCCGGTCCGGGCTGTCCGGCGGGATCCGCCGGACCACCGCCAGCAGGCCGCGGACGTCCAGCGGCGGCGGGGCGCCGTCCGGCGGCGCGGTGTGGTCGGCGCCCAGCCGCAGCGCGAGCGCCCGGTAGCCGGCCGCGGTGTCCTCCGCCGCCCGCCGCAGCCAGTCCCCGGTCTCCCGGTGGGTGATCCGGCCCGGGCGGACGGGCAGCAGCCGTTCGCCGCGCCGGGCGTCCGCCGCGGCGGCCAGCACCGCGGGCCAGTCCGGCTGCCGGGCGGTGTGCTCCCGCGGCTCGCTCTGGTACTGGGCCAGGCTCTCCCGCGCCAGCGCCAGCGCACGGTTGATCGCCCCGATGTCCGCTTCGGCGTCGCGCCCCGCGGCGCCCGGCCCGCCCGGCGCCGCCGCCCCGCCGCCGGTGCCGCCGGCCGCCGGACGGTCCACGACGCGGGCGGCGGTCCGCCCGATGGACTCCGCGACGGCCGCGCTCAGCGCCGCCATGCTGCGCCGCACCTCGCTCCCGGCGCCCCGCGGCCAGGCCACCAGCCCACAGGCCAGCCCGATGACGCTGCCGGCCAGTACGTCCGTCAGCCGGACCGGCGCGAGGTGCCAGGTGACCCGGGAGACCTGTGCGAACAGCGTGGCGACGACCAGGGTGAATCCGCTCTGCGCCCAGGCCAGCCCGCGCAGCGGCCCCAGCGCGAACGCCAGCAGCATCACCGGTGGCAGCAGGACCGCGTACACCACCGCCCGGTCGTCCACCAGGGCCAGCAGTCCGCCGGCCAGCACCGCGCCGGCCAGCGTGCCCAGCAGCGCCTGCCGGACCGCGGACCGGGTCTCCAGGCTCGTCGTCCGGGTGAGCGTCAGGGTCGCCAGCAGCACCCAGAAGCCGTGCTGCAGGTCGAGCACCCCGGCGACGGCCCGGGCCGCGGCCAGCCCGAGCGCGAACCGGCAGGCGTTCTGGAAGATCACCGAGCGCGGGGTGAGATGGCTGGTCAGCCGGAGCCACCACAGCCCGGGGGTGTGCGCCCGGGCGTAGCCGAAGGCGTGCCCGGCGGCGTCCCGGTCGACGCTGCGGTCGCCGCCCAGCAGCCGGGTGGCCAGCACCAGGACGACGGTGGCGTCCGCGGCCTGCACCACCAGCGACCGGCGGCGCAGATAGACCAGCCGGTCGTCGGCGCCCAGCCGCTCCAGTGTGTCCAGGGCCTGCTGGGTGCGTACGGGCCCCAGCTCGCGCTCCAGATCAGCGGCCGACGGGCCCTGCCCGGGCCGTAGCCGGTGGCCGTCGCCCAGCGCCCGCGCGCTGCCCCGGGCGGCGTCGCCGATGCCGGTCAGCAGGGCGACCGTCTCGGGGCGGTAGGCACGGTGTGCGCCCTCGGCGGTGTGCAGGGCGTCGAGCCGGGCCAGCAGGGTGCGGACCGCCTCGGCGGCGTGCCACATGGCCTTGTGGGCGAGGGTGGGGGAGGCGGGCAGGTCGGCCGGCGGGACCCGGGACGGCCGCAGCGCGTCGGCGGCGGCCCGGGCCCGGTCGAGCAGCGGTCCGGGAGCCGGTGCGCCGTGCAGGTCCGCGAGATCCGCGGCCGCGTCGGCGGCCCCGGCCAGCAGCCGGCGGAACGGCGGGGTGTCCGGTTCGGGCAGCAGGAACCGCTGGGCGGCCGCCAGCAGGGCCGCGCCCAGCAGGAAACCGGCCAGCCGCTGGCCCAGCATCTGTGGGGCGTAGGGCGGGAAGCACGGCAGGATGTAGAGCAGCTGCATACCGGGGGCGGCCCCGGCGATCCGCGGCCCGGTGGTCCCCGCGTACGCGATCACGAAGCCGACGACGAGCATGCCGAGGACCGCGGCCCAGGTCCGTACGGCCAGCAGTGTGCCCAGGGTGAGCAGCAGCAGACCGGCCGGGACCGCGGTGAGCACGGTCGCGGCGCGCTGCCGCCCGGACCCGGGGATGCGGGCGAGCGCGCCCAGCGACACCGCGGTGAACGCCGCGTACACCGCCATCACGGTCAGGCCCAGCCCGTAGCGGCAGAGGTAGAAGCCGACGCTGGTCGCGGCGGTCACACGGACCGCGTTGCCGACCACTGAGCGGTGCCCGCGCGGGCCCTGGATGCTCACCTTTCCACTATTGGCCGACCGGCCGCGGTCCGCACCGCGCGCCGCCCCCGGGGGGCTCCGGCGCAAGGGAGTTGGCGTTTTCCCGGCGGGGGCGGTGCGGCGCCGGACCGTAGACTGCGGAACGTGACGGAGAAGAAGCCGGACGGGGCGGACGCCGGCGACGCCCAGCGGCCGGAGCTGCCGGCCACCGGCTGGGCGGTGCTCGGACTGCTCTCCTTCGGCGAGGAGCTGTCCGGCTACGACCTGAAGAAGTGGTCGGACCGGTCACTGCGCTTCTTCTACTGGAGCCCGTCTTTCAGCCAGATCTACGGCGAGCTCAAGCGCCTGGAGAAGGCTGGTTACGTCAGCTCGCGGACGGTCGCCCAGGAGACCGGCCACCGCGACAAGCGGGTCTACGTGATCACCGACGAGGGGATGGCGGCGGCCCGCCGGTGGGCCCGCGAGGCGCCGGTGGAGCCCCCGGTCCTCAAGCACGGGGTGATGCTGCGGCTGTGGCTCGGCCATCTGCTGGAGGACGACCGGATGCGGGAAGTCCTGGGCCGGCACCGGGAGTTCGCCGAGACGATGCGGCAGCGCGCCGAGGCCGACGCGGCGGCCGCCGCCGACCAGGAGGCCCGGTCCGGCCCGGCGCTGGTGCTGAAGTGGTCCGAGCGGTTCTACGCCGCCGAACGCGACCTCGCCGACGCGATGCTGGCCGACCTGGAGGAGCGGGCATGAAGGGCGCCGGCCCGCGCATCGAACGGCCGTGACCGGCCGACGTGCTAGGGTTCCAGCGTTGCAGTTCGGTACCCATGACCATGATGTGCGCCTGACGGGAATGATCCGCAGGCGCATTTGCTGTTTCCGGCCGGTTCACGCCTTTCCGGATGGGGGCTCGTCGGCCCCCGGCGCCGTACTGTCCCAGGCCCTGGAAAGGATCCCCTTTGGCTCGCTCCGCACGCCCGCACCGCACCGGTACGCCCCGGCCGGCCGGTTCAGGAAACCCCCGGCGCAGGAACTCCCCGGGCAAGTCCGCGGGCAAGTCCGCGGGCAAGGCGGCCCCGGCCCGCCAGGCCGCCCCGCCGCGGGACTTCACCGTGCCGGATCCGGTGGTCCCCGCGCTGCCCGCCGTCGCGTCCTTCGCGGAGCTGGACCTGCCGGCGGCCCTGCAGAAGACGCTCACCGCGCAGGGCGTGACCGAGCCGTTCCCCATCCAGGCCGCGACCCTGCCCAACTCGCTCGCCGGACGCGACCTCCTCGGCCGGGGCCGCACCGGCTCGGGCAAGACGCTCGCCTTCGGACTGCCGATGCTGGCCCGCACCGCCGGGCTGCGGGCCACGCCGCGCGCACCGCTCGCCCTGGTCCTGGTGCCCACCCGCGAACTCGCCCAGCAGGTCACCGACGCACTGCTGCCGTACGCCACGGCCGTGCAGCTGCGCCTCGCCACCGTGGTGGGCGGTATGTCGATCACCAAGCAGGCCGCCGCGCTGCGCCGTGGTGCCGAGGTGCTGGTCGCCACCCCCGGGCGGCTCAAGGACCTCATCGAGCGCGGCGACTGTGTGCTCGGGCAGGTGCGCCTGACCGTCCTCGACGAGGCCGACCAGATGGCCGACATGGGGTTCCTGCCGCAGGTCACGGCGCTCCTCGAACAGGTCGAGCCGGGCGGGCAGCGGATGCTGTTCTCCGCCACCCTCGACCGCAACGTGGACCGGCTCGTCCGGCAGTTCCTGACCGACCCGGTCGTGCACTCCGTCGACCCGTCGGCGGGTGCCGTCGCCACGATGGAACACCACGTGCTGCACCTCGCGGACGAGACCGACAAGAAGGCCGTCGCGCTGCGGATCGCGGCCCGCGACGGCCGGGTGATCCTCTTCGTGGACACCAAGCGTGCCGCGGACCGCTTCGCCAAGCGGCTGCTGGCCAACGGGGTGTACGCGGCGGCGCTGCACGGCGGCCGCACCCAGCCGCAGCGCAACCGCACCCTGGAGCAGTTCAAGAACGGTCAGGTGACCGCGCTGGTGGCGACCAACGTCGCGGCCCGCGGCATCCACGTCGACGCGCTCGACCTGGTCGTCAACGTCGATCCGCCGGCCGACCACAAGGACTATCTGCACCGCGGCGGCCGCACCGCCCGGGCCGGTGAGTCCGGCCGGGTGGTCACGCTGGTGCTGCCCGACCAGAAGCGCGAGATGACCCGGCTGATGCGGGACGCCGGCATCACCCCGGCCACCACCCGGCTCAAGTCCAGCGACGAGGAGCTGGTCCGCATCACGGGCGCGCGCGAGCCGTCCGGCGTCGCGGTCGCCATCGAGGTGCCCGCGCAGCCCACGGCCGCGAAGGCGCCGGCCGCGCGCACCCGGTCCCGTGCGGGCCGGCCGCCGCGCCGGGGCCGCGGCCGCGGTGGCCGCCGTCCGGTCGCGCAGTAGCCGCGGCAACGCCCGGGGGCCCGGAAGGGACGGCCGTAGGGGATGCCATCTCCCGTACGGGCGTGCACGGTTGGGCGGGCATCCCGGGTGTCACGGTCGCCGGGGCGAGGAGGGGCCGGGCAGTCCCGCCAGGTCGGCGGCGCGGGTGAGCAGTTCGACGAACATGTCGAAGGTGAGCTTGCCGGTGAAGGTGTTGCGCTGGCTGGGGTGATAGCTCCCCAGGACCTGGAGCTCGGGGCGCCGGCCGGTGGCGGGCAGGGTCAGTTGGGCGCCGTGGCCGAACGCGGGGCGCGGGCGGGGGATCGGCCAGCCCGCCTCGCCGAGCACGGGCAGCAGCGCCTGCCAGCTGAAGGCCCCGAGCGCCACGACCGCCCGCAACTGCGGGGAGAGCAACTCCAGTTCGGCGGCCAGCCAGGGCCGGCAGGTCTGCCGCTCGGCCGGGGTCGGCTTGTTCTCGGGCGGGGCGCAGTGCACCGGCGCGGTCACCCGCACCCCGTACAGCTCCAGGCCGTCGTCCCGGTGCGTGGCGGTGGGCTGGGAGGCGAGGCCCACCGCGTGGAGCGCGGCGAACAGGAAGTCACCCGAGGCGTCCCCGGTGAACATCCGGCCGGTGCGGTTGCCGCCGTGCGCGGCCGGGGCCAGCCCGACGACCGCCAAGGCGGCGTCCGGCGGCCCGAACCCGGGGACCGGCCGCCCCCAGTACTCCCAGTCCCGGAACGCCGCACGGGGGTGCGCGGCGACCTGCTCGCGCCAGGCCACCAGCCGGGGGCAGGCCCGGCAGCGGGCGATCCGGCCGTCCAGTTCGGCCAGTACACCGCACCGTGCCGCCTCGTGGGCGGGGAAGTCCGCCTCGTCGGTGTCCGGCGGCGGTCCGGCCGGTCCCGTGTCGTCCATCCCCCCACGCTAAGGGTCCGTCACCCGTTGTGCGCCGCTCCCGCGGCCCGTTCGGTGAGGTGGGCGGGCGGGGTGATGCCGGGCGGCAGCAGCGGGTCGGCCTCCGGCGGGCCCCAAGTGGTGTGCAGCGGCAGTACTCCGGCCCACAGGCCGAGGGCGGCGTCGGGGCCGTCGCCGTCGTCCGGCGGTCCGGTACGGATCTTCACGGAGGCCTCGTCGAGGGAGAGCGCCAGCAGCGCGGTCGCGGCGAGCTCCTTGCGGCTCGGACGGCGGGCGTAGTCCCACTGGCCCGGCGTGGCCTGCTCGGTCAGACAGCGCAGCCCGGCCAGCTTCTCCTCGGGGTCGGTGACCGGGCGCGGGGTGCCGAACACCATCGCGCAGCGGTAGTTGACGCCGTGCTCGAAGACGGAACGGGCCAGGACCAGGCCGTCGACATGGGTCACGGTGACGCAGACCTCGGCCCGGGGGGCGGCGAGCAGGCTGCGGCTGGCGACCGAGCCGTGGAAGTAGAGCGTGCTGCCGTCCGAGCCGTAGACCGTGGGGACGACCAGGGGTGTGCCGTCCACCAGCACGCCGAGGTGGCAGAGGAAGCCCCCGGCCAGGACGGCGTCGAGCGCCGCGCGGTCGGTACGGCCCTGTTCGCGCAGCCGGCGGTGGCGGGTGCGCGCGGTCTGCGACAGATCGCCGCCGGGCGATGCGGCCATGGGGACGCCTTCTCCTGATTCCATGACTGACTGTCTACCTTGCCGCGGAATTCGTTGTCCAGATCTTTCACGGCAACGAATTCGGTGGGATGTGGGGCCGGCCGCGCTGCGCTCGACGGGCTCCTCCCGGGCCCGGCGGAGGCGCCTCGTGACGGCCGGGCGCGTCAGAGGTCGGGCAGGGCGATGCGGCGGGTCGCGCCGGGCGGGATGACGAAGGACCGGTTGCGCAGCCGGACCCGGACCGGCGGCAGGTCCGACTCCGGCACGGCGATGCCCACTTGCTCGGCGCGGATCCGCAGATCGACGTCCCAGTGCCGGCGGTAGCGGATGCGCACCGCGAACTTCGACAGCTGCGGGAGCGGCGCCGGGTCGAGCCAGAGGGCCTCCTCCCGGGTCTCCAGCCCGGTCAGACCGCGCTGTACCAGGTCCAGGGTGCCGGCCATCGCGCCCAGGTGGATGCCCTCGGCGGTGGTACCGCCCTGAACGTCGGCCACGTCGCCGGTCAGCGCCTCCTCGCAGTACGCCCAGGCGTCGGGCCGCTGGACCCGGGTCAGCACCCAGGCGTGGACCAGTGCGCTGAGCGTGGAGCCGTGACTGGTCCGGCTCAGGTAGTGGTCCACGGTGGCGTGCCAGGTGTCGTCGTCGAGCGGATAGCCCAACTGCTGGAAAACGGCGGCGAGTTCGGGCGGTGAGAAGAGGTAGCCGAGCATCAGCACGTCGGCCTGCTTGGAGGCCTGGTAGCGGTTGACGGTGTCCCCCTCCGCCTCCAGGATCCGGTCCAGCCGGCGGATGTCGCCGTAGCGCCGCCGGTAGCCCTCCCAGTCCAGTTCGGCCAGCTCCCCGTACCCGGCGAACTGGCTGATGATGCCGCGGTGGTGCGGCACGTGCAGCCGGTGCGCGATGTCCTCCCAGCGTTCCGGCTCGTCCGGGGTGAGCTGGATCCGTTCGAAGACCTGCCGGCGGTGCGCCTCGGGGAGCGTGTCGCACAGCTCCAGGGCGCGCATCAGCACCCAGGCCGCGGTCACGTTGGTGTAGGAGTTGTCGTCCACGCCCGGCTGCGCCGCCCCCGGATAGCCGTCGTGGTACTCGTCCGGACCCACCACCCCGCGGATCCGGTACCGGCCCAGCCCGGCGTCCCAGGACGTGGCCGAGGCCCAGAAGCGGGCGATCTGCAGCAGTATCTCCGCGCCCTTGCTCTGCAGGAAGTCACCGTCACCGCTGGCCTGTCCGTACTGCCAGATGTTGTACGCGATGGCCGAGCCGACGTGGTGCTGGAGCCGCGAGTAGTCGGGCAGCCAGCGGCCCGAGCGCGGGTTGAGGTGCAGCTGCTGGGTCTCCTCCCGGCCGTCCCCGGCGCTCTGCCACGGGTACATCGCGCCGGCCCGGCCGGCCTCCCGCGCCGCGTGGAGAGCGGCCGGCAGCCGCCGGTAGCGGTACTCCAGCAACGCCCGTGAGACCTGCGGCAGATGCAGGTTCAGGAACGGCAGCACGAACAGCTCGTCCCAGAAGACGTGCCCCCGGTACGACTCCCCGTGCAGACCGCGGGCCGGCACCCCGACGTCGAGTTCGGCGGTGTGCGGCGACAGGGTCTGCAGCACGTGGAACAGGTGCAGCCGCAGGATCTGGCCGGCCTCCCCGGGCACCTCCAGCTTCGCCTGCCGCCACAGGTCCCCCCAGGCGCGCCGGTGGGACGCCAGCAGCTGCCGGAAGTGCGGCGCCTGGATCACGCAGTCGACCGCCGCGCGCCGGGGGCTCTCGATCGCCGGGTCGCGGGAGGTGTACAGCGCCACCGTTTTGTCGACGACCGCGGTGCCGCCGGGGCCGATCGGCAGCACCACGGTCTGGAAGGCCCGCAGCACCGTGAGCCGGGTCTGGTGCGTGACGCCCCGGGCAGGGGTGGCCCGCAGCCGGGCCGCCAGGGCGACCAGGATGTCCGAGTCGGTGGTGCGGCAGGTCAGCCACATGGTGTCGGGCCGTTCGGAGCCCGCCTCCCAGCCCCGCAGATGCTGGTCGGCCAGCCCCTGGTACCGCGCCACCCCGGCGTTGCGCACGCCGCCGTCGATCGCCGCCTCCACCTCGACCGCACCGGCCCACCCGTCGGCCGTGAACGACAGGCGCTGCGCGGCCAGATGCGGATCGCCCATGTGCACCAGGCGGCGCTCCTCCACGCCCAGCCGCCGCCCCTCCTCGTCGGTGTACGCCGAGGTGCGGGTCAGGGTGCCGCTGCGCAGCTCCAGCAGCTGCCGGTGCTCGGTCAGATGCGGGTGGTCCGGCGAGAGCCAGGGGCCGGGAGCGGCGTCGGCGGGGCAGATCCGGTAGCGCAGCGGAAGCCAGTTGGGCATGTTGACCATGTCCTCGTTGTCCACCGACCGGCCCGCCACGGTGGAGGTGAGCCGGTCGTAGCAGCCGGCCACGTAGGTCCCCGGATAGTGCACGGGATCGCCCAGCACCTCGCACGCCGCGCCACGGGTGACGAAGTAGCCGTTGCCCAGCGCGCACAGCGTCTCCCGCAGCCGCTCGCCCGCCGGTTCGTAGCCCTCGTACGACCAGGTCCAGGGGCGCGCCATCAGTCCTCCCTGCCTTGTTGATCGGGATGAGCGAGCCATTCGTAGGGTTGGCTCACCCAGGGGGTCCGGGTGTGGCTTTCAGTTCTCTGCCATCCGTGGCTGCCGAGGATTCGCCGCCCGGCCCCCACGACGACTCGGCTGCTCATTAGGAATTGCGGCACTGATCGCTCAGTAGGGACTCGACAGCGAGGTCGTCCGTGGTGCCTGTACGAACACGACCTGCGGAGAAGCGAGTGACAGCGATCTGGGCCGGTATCGACGCCGGGAAGACCCACCACCACTGCGTGGTGATCGACGACACCGGCAAGCGGCTGCTGTCCCGGCGGGTGGCCAACGAGGAGACCGAGCTGCTCCAGCTCCTCGGCGACGTCCTGGGCCTGGGCGAGATGACGGCCTGGGGCATCGACCTGGCCGACGGCGGAGCCGGCCTCGTGATCGCGGTCCTGCTCAACCACGGCCAGCACCTGCTCTACATCCCGGGCCGGGCCGTCAACCGGGCCTCCGAGGGCTACCGGGGCGACGGCAAGACCGACGCCAAGGACGCCGCGGTCATCGCCGGCCAGGCCCGCATCCGCCGGGACCTGATGCCCCTGCGACCCGGTGACGAGCTGGTCACCGAGTTGAAGGTCCTCACCGGCCGTCGCCGCGACCTCGCCGACGACCGCACGAGAGCCATCAACCGGCTGCGCGGCCACCTGACCGGGATCTTCCCCGGCCTGGAGCGTGAGCTCGACCTCGCAAACGTCGGCCCCCTGGTGCTGTTGACGGGCTACCAGACACCGGCCGCCATCCGCCGCACGGGCGTCAAGCGGCTGGCCACCTGGCTGCGCAACCGCAAGGTCCGTGGTGCCGACCAGCTCGCCGCCGCAGCCGTCCAGGCCGCCGAGAACCAGCACACCGCCGTTCCCGGCGAGAAGATCACCGCCCAGGTCGTGCACTCCCTTGCCAGGGAGGTGATGACCCTCAACGAGAAGATCGCCGAGACCGACAAGCTCATCGAGGGCCGGTTTCGCCAGCACCGGCACGCCGAAGTGATCACCAGCCTGCCCGGTATCGGCCCCCTGCTGGGCGCCGAGTTCATCGCGGCCACCGGCGGCGACATGGACGCCTTCGACAGCGCCGACCGGCTCGCCGGATTCGCCGGCGTCGCTCCCGCCGCCCGCGACTCGGGCAAGATCAGCGGCAACCTGCACCGGCCCAAGAGATACAGCCGACGCCTCCAACGCGTTTTCTACACCTCCGCGCTGATCAGCATCCGCTGCTGCGACGAGTCTCGCCGCTTCTACGACCGCAAGCGCGCCGAAGGCAAACGGCATGTCCAAGCCGTGCTCGCGCTCGCCCGCCGACGGGTCAATGTCCTGTGGGCCCTCCTGCGTGACGGACGGTGCTACGAACCCATACCGCCCGTCACGTCCGCCGCTTGACATCTCCATTAGGAATCCCCGGCCACCAGCAGTTCGCCGGGGTCGGCCACGACCAGGTCGGCGCCGTGCCGCCGCAGGTCCGCCGCACTGATCCGGCCGCCGGTCCGGTCCACGCCCACCACCAGCCCGAACCCGCCCCGCCGGCCCGCCTCGACACCGGCCAGCGCGTCCTCCACCACGGCGGTGTCCCGGGGCGGCACGTCCAGCCGCCGGGCCGCCTCGACGAACAGCGCCGGGTCCGGTTTGCCGGGCAGGCCCAGCCGGTGCACCTCGTTGCCGTCCACCACCGTCTGGAACAGCGCCAGCACCCCGGCCGCGGCCAGCAGCTCGGTCGCGTGCCGGGACGCCGAGACCGCGGCGCACGGGACCCGGGCCCGCCGCAGCGTGTCCAGCAGCCGCACGGTGCCGGGCCAGGCCTCGATGGTGTGGGTCCGCAGGCCGGCGGTGAAGAGCTGCTCCTTGCGGGCGGCCAGGGCCCGGACCGTGCCGGTGCCGGGGGCGTCGTCCGGGTCGCCGGGCGGCAGGTCCAGGCCCCGGGACGCCAGGAAGGCGCTCGCCCCGTCCAGCCGGGAGCGGCCGTCGACGTGCCGCAGGTAGTCCTCCACGAGGTCGAAGGGGCGCTGGCCGCCGGTGGCCTCCAGGAACGGGTCGAAGGCGTCCTTCCAGGCCGCGGCGTGCAGCCGGGCGGAGTCGATGATCACTCCGTCGGTGTCGAGGACCACGGCCCGCAGCGAGCGCAGGGCCGTGGCGAGCAACGGTGCACCGGTCATCGTGACATCCGTTCGTCGCTGTCCGTCGTCGGTTCCCTCGGGTCCGGGCGTCGGTGTCCTTTCCATGGCACCACGCCCGGCAGCCGCGGGCGCGTCCGGACGTGGCGGGCGTCCGCACGCGGGGTGACGATGGGAGGGCGCACCGGGAGCCGGGCGACCGTGGGAAGGGCGGTGGCGGACATGGAACGGCCCTTGGTCGTGGGTGTCGACGGTTCGGACCCCGCCCTGCGGGCCCTGGACTGGGCGGTGGACGAGGCGGCCCTGCACGGGCTGCCGCTGCGGATCGTGCACGCCTCCACCTGGGAGCACTACGAGCCACCGGAATCGGGCCCGGACGCCGGGGAACCGCCCGGTGAACAGGTGCTCGCCGAGGCCGTCGCGGGCGCCGCCGCGGAGCGCGCCCGCTGCCGCAACGCGGGCGTCGAGGTCTCCGCCGAGGTCCTGCCCGACGAGGCGGTCGACGCCCTGCTGCGCGAGGCCCACTACGCGTACGCGCTGGTCCTGGGCTCACGCGGCCGTGGCGAGGTGCTCGGCCGGCTGCTCGGCTCCGTCGGGGTGACGGTCGCGGCCCGGGCCCGGTCCCCGGTGATCGTGGTCCGCGGCGACCGGGCGGGGCTGGCGGGCAGCCACCGGAGCGTCCTGCTCGGCGTGGGCGAGCCGGCGGAGAGCGCCGAGGCGGTCCGGTTCGCCTTCCGGGAGGCCGCGGCCCGCGGCTGTCTGCTCAAGGCCGTCCGCGCCTGGCGCATCCCCCCGCACGAACGCAGCGACGACCCGCCGCTGCTCGCCGCCCAGGCGCAGAGCTACCACGACAAGCAGGCCACGGAGCAGCTCGACGCCGCGTTGGCGGAGGCGGTCGCCGAGCACCCGGCGGTCACGGTGCGCCGGACCACCGTCGAGGGGCCGGCGCACAAGGTGCTGGTGCACCGCGCCGCAGCGGCCGACCTCCTCGTCGTCGGCGCGGGGCACCGGCACGGGCACTTCGGGCTGCCGCTCGGCCGGGTCGCCCACAGCGCGCTGTGCCACGCCGACTGCCCGGTCGCGGTCGTCCCGGAACGGGCCTGAGAGGGGGCGCGCCCCCGGGCGCGTCGGGCCGTCTCATCCCTGGCCGTCAGGCATCCGCCCCGAACGGCGCCAGCGTCTCGCGCTCGGTCCGCCGTCGGACCCGCTCGGTCAGCACGGCCAGCCGGTGCGACACCACCGCCCGCACCGGCTGCGGCGACCGGATCCGCCGGGCCGGCCCGGGCAGTCCGGCCAGGTCCTCGGCCAGCCGCTGCCGGGCGTCCGCCGGCCGGTCCCGCGGCCCGTAGCGCTCGCCGGCCCGCATCAGCGTCGCCAGCAGCGGCAGGCTGTCCGCCGGCGGCGGCTCGTCGGCCAGCCCGATGACGTCCAGGAAGCCGGGCCGGCGGAACACCTGCTTGCGGCCCGGGGCGTTCACCTTCGCCGCCGACAGCTTCATCACCGGCCGGCCGTCGTACGCCACGAGCTTGTACGCCGAGTCCAGATAGGGCGCATCGGCGCTCACCCCCACCCGGGTGCCCACCGCGAACACGTCGATCGGCGCCCCCGCGGTCACCAGGTCGTGCACCGCGAACTCGTCGAGGCCGCCGCTGGCGACGATGCGGACCTGCGGCAGGCCCGCGTTGTCGAGCATCGCGCGGGCCTGCCGGGAGAGCCGGGCCAGATCCCCGCTGTCCAGCCGGATCGCGGAGCCGTTCCCACGGCCCAGGGAGGTCAGCACCCGGGCCGCCGCGGCGACTCCGGACACCGTGTCGTAGGTGTCCACCAGGAAGGTCACCGGCCCGGGATGGCAGCGTGCGAACGCGGTGAAGGCCGCCTCCTCGTCCCCGAACGCCTCCACGTACGAGTGCGCCATCGTGCCGACCGCGGGCAGGTCATGGGCGTGCGCGGCGGTGACGTTGCTGGTGCCGGCGAACCCGGCCATGGCGCCCAGCCGGGCCACGGTGTGGGCCACCTCGATGCCGTGGGTGCGCCGCAGCGAGAAGTCCACCACCGGCCGCCCGTGCGCGGCCAGCACACAGCGGGCGCACTTGGAGGCCAGGGCGGTCTGATGACTGAGCTGGTTGAGGACGTACGTCTCCAGCAGCTGGGCCTGGGGGAGCGGCGCGGTGATCTCCAGCAGCGGTTCACCGGCCAGCACCACGTTCCCCTCGGGCACCGCCCGCACCTCGCCCGTGAAGCGCATGCCGAGCAGCGGCGCCAGGTCCTTTGCCGGCCGGCGCAGCGCCTCGGCGAACACCTCGACATCCTCCTGGCCGACCCGGAACCCCTCCAGATGCGTCAGGACGGTCTCGACACCCGCCGCGACCAGGAAACCCCGGTCCGGCGGCAGGTTCCGGACGAAACAGCTGAAAGTCGCCGGCCGCACCATGCCCTCGCGGACGTACGACAGGGCCATGGTCACCTCGTAGAGGTCGGTGAGCGTGGCATCCGACATGGCCGGCTCCTTCCACGACCGGGCACGGACCGCCACCGCGGCTCAGGCCAGTGCGTCGGTCCAGCCGTAGGCGGTGCGGGTCTCGTGCCGGGGCGGTGCGGCACCGGCGCCCTCCAGGTCGTCGTCCGCGACCCGCAGCAGCTGCCCGGCCAGGTCCCGCAGCGCCCGGCCGGCCGCGATCTCCTCCCCGATCTCCGGCACGTCCCGGTCCTGCGGACTGCGCCGCGCCGTGCCGTGCCCCGTGAAGGTCGCGGCCCGGGTACGGAGCTCCACACGGGCCGTGGTCGTGCCGCCCTCCTCGACGAGCTGCAGCCGGACCGGCCATTCGACGCTGATCGCCATGGTTCACCTCCGCTTCGGTGCCCCTGTCGTCATCATCCGCCCTTCCCCTCGTACGGCACCACCGCCACCGGGCACGGGGCGTGGTGGACGACCGCCTGCACGACGTGGCCGATCCGCGGTGCGGGCCGCAGATGGCGGTGGCGGCGGCCGACGACCAGCAGTGCGGCGTCCGCGGTGTCGTGCAGCAGCGCCGGCGCCGGGCTCTCCAGCTCCACCCGCGCGTCCACCGTCACGTCCGGGTACTTCTCCCGCCAGGGACGCAGCGCCCGGCTCAGGTCCTGGCGGGCCACCGCGGCCGCCTCCTCGGCCGCGTACGGCTCCACCCCGCCGCCCCGGTTGTACGCGAACGCCGGCAGATGCCGGCCGTGCACGGCGCGCAGGGTGACGCCGTGCCGCTGGGCGCATTCGAAGGCGAAGGCCAGCTGCGGCTCGTGCGGTTCGTGCAGGCCGACCCCGACCACCACGTCACCGACGCGGCCGGCCACCGCGGCCTCCTGCCGGGTGCGGACCAGCACCAGGGGGGTGGTGGTGCGGGCGATCAGCTGGAGGCCCAGTTCACCCAGCACGTACCGCGACACCGGGCCCAGGTCGCGGGTGCCCAGGACCAGCAGGTCCGACCGGCCGGCGGCGTCCTCCAAGGCCTCCAGCGGGTCCTTGGGCACCAGCTCCTGCTCCAGCGGGAGGTCCGGATAGCGGGCCCGGACGGTGCCGGTCACCTCGTCCATCATCCGGTGGGGCCAGTAGTTCTGGTCGCTCTCCGCGCCGGGCGGCCCGGCCGGTTCCGGGGCGAGCAGCACCCAGGCGTGCAGCAGCCGCAGCCGGGCCTTGCGCAGCTGTGCCTCCCGGGCCGCCCACTCGACGGCGGCCGACGACTCCGGCGTACCGTCCACGCCTGCGGTGATGGTCTCCTGCATCGCCTCGCTCCTCTCCTCGGGCCGGCGGTGCGCGTCGCTACACCTCCAGGGTGCGCGGCGCGGTCCGGTCCGGCACCGGCAGAACGGAAACCGGCCGCCGGCCGTCGTGCGGGGACGGGCGCCTCATACCCGGCCGTGCGCCCGCTGGGCCCGCCGGGACAGCGAGTCGATGACCACGGCGACCAGCAGCACCCCGCCGGTGATCATGAACTGGACGGCGGTCTGGATGCCCATCAGGGCCACACCGGAGGCGATCGACTGGATGACCAGGACACCGAGCAGCGCGGACCAGGTCCGGCCGCGGCCGCCGAACAGGCTGGTGCCGCCGATGACCGCGGCGGCGATCGCGTCCATCAGCAGATTGCCGGACCCCGCGGTCTGGGTGGCCGAGGTGACCCGGGAGGCCAGGAACAGCCCGCCGATCGCGGCCATCGTCCCCGAGACCATGAACACCGAGATCCGCACCAGGTCCACGTTGATGCCGGTGCGGCGGGCGGCCTCCACGCTGCCGCCGAGCGCGAAGATCATGCGCCCGTACGGCGTCCGGCGCAGCACGTGGTCGAGTCCGACCAGGAACACCAGGAAGATCAGCAGGGCCAGCGGCAGGCCCTGGAACTGGTTGAGCACGAACGCCGCGGCCAGCGAGACGACCGCCAGCACCCCGGTGCGCAGCACGATCTCGCCGAGCGGTCTGGCCGGCACCCCGGCGCTCCGGCGGCGCCGCACGTCCTGGTACGAGGCGAGGAAGTAGCCGGCCGTCCCGAGCGCCGCCAGACCGTACGCGGCCGCCACCGGGGTGAAGTAGTAGCCGGTCAGCTGGGCGAGCAGGCCCTGGTCGTCGAGGTTGATGGTGCCGGCGGAGCCCAGGATGTAGAGCATCAGCCCGTTCCAGCCCAGCAGTCCGGCGAGGGTGACCACGAACGCGGGCACCCCGACCTTCGCGAAGAAGAACCCCTGCACGGCCCCGATCACGGTGCCGGCGAAAACGGCCAGGACCAGCGCCGGCACCTCCGGGACACCCTGGTTGACGTTGAGCACCGCGAACCCGGCCGCGGCCAGACCGCTCACCGAGCCGACCGACAGATCGATCTCGCCGAGCAGCAGCACGAACACCACCCCGGTCGAGATCAGCCCGATGCCGACGATGTCCACGCTCAGGTTGGACAGGTTGCGCGGCGAGAGGAAGTTCTCGTTGAGGCTCTCGAAGATGATCCACACCACCAGCAGCCCGAGGACGACCGGGACCGAGCCCAGCTCCCCGCTGTGGAACCGGCGCTTGAGGGCCGCGAGCGGGTTCCGGCCGGCCCGCCCCGGCGCCGACCGGGTACCGCGCACGGCGCCCGCGCTCTCCCGCTGCCGGGTCATCGCCCCGTCTCCCCGTGCGCCGCGCGGCGGGACACCGCGTTGTCCGTGGCCCCGGTGATGGAGGAGATGATCTGCTCGTGGGACGTGGTGGTCACGTCGAAGAAGCCGTTGTTGCGGCCCAGCCGGAGCACCGCGATCCAGTCCGCGACCGCCTTCACGTCGCCCATGTTGTGGCTGATCAGCAGCACCCCGAGGCCGCGTTCCCGCAACTGCTCGACGAGGTCGAGGACCTGGGCGGTCTGCTCGATGCCCAGCGACGCGGTCGGCTCGTCCAGCAGCACCAGCCGCGGCTCGCCGAGCATCGAACGGGAGATGGCGACGGTCTGCCGCTGGCCGCCGGACAGCGAGGCCACCGGCAGCCGCACACTGGGCAGCCGGATGGCCAGGGTGTCGAGCAGACCGAGCGTGACCCGTTCCATCTCCACCTCGTCCAGCAGCCCGGCCCGGTGGATCTCCCGGCCGAGGAAGAGGTTGCCGACCACGTCGAGGTTGTCGCACAGGGCGAGGTCCTGGTAGACGGTGGCGATCCCCAGGTCCTGGGCCTCGTGCGGCCGGGTGATCTGCACCGGCCGGCCCTGCCATTCGATGGCGCCCTCGTCCGCCGGATCGACCCCGGCGATCACCTTGATCAGGGTGGACTTGCCGGCCCCGTTGTCCCCGACGAGCGCCACGACCTGACCGGCGCGGACCTCCAGGTCGACGTCCGCGAGGGCCTGCACCGCGCCGTACCGCTTGAAGATGCCGCGCAGCGCCAGCAGCGGAGGTGCTGACATGGGTACCTGCCTTAGCTGGTGAGCCCCGCCTTCCGGCAGGCGGAGGCGTACTTGGGGGTGCAGATCTGGTCGATGGTGTACATACCGTTCTTCACGACGGTGTCCTTGATGTTCGCCGGTGTCACCTCGATGGGCGTCAGCAGGACGGCCGGGATGTCGCGCAGGGTCGGGCTGTTGATCCGGTGCGGGGCCATACGGCCGAGCCGCTCACCGCGCCCCAGGGTGATCGCCATCGCGGCCGCGGTGTCGGCCTCGGGCTTGAAGGGCTTGAGGACGGTCATGATCTGCTCGCCCTGGACGAGGCGCTGGACGGCGGAGAGTTCGGCGTCCTGGCCGGTGATCGGCGGCAGCGGCGAGATCTTGGCGGCCTTCAGCGCGGCGATGATGCCGGAGGCCAGGCCGTCGTTGGCGGAGTAGACCCCGTCGATGTGGTCGGCGCCGAGCGCCGCGATGGCGGCGGTCATGTTGCCGTTGGCGGCCTCCGGGCGCCAGCCGGCCGTGTCGTAGGACTTCCCGATCCGCACCTTGCCCTGGAGGACGGACAGCGCACCGCGCTTGAACCAGGCGGAGTTGGGGTCGGTCGCCGCGCCGTTCATCATCACGATCTGCGCGCGGCGCGCCTTCGGGCCGAGCGCCCGCAGCAGCGCCTCGCCCTGCATCCGGCCGACCTTCGCCCCGTCGAACGAGACGTACGCCGAGACCGGGCCCTCCGCCAGCCGGTCGTAGGCGACGACCGGGATGCCGGCCCGGTGGGCGTCCTCGACGGAGGAGCGCAGCGACCGGGAATCGGTGGCGTCGAGGATCAGCACGTCGACCTGCTTGGTGATCATCGCGGCCATCTGCTGCTGCTGGGTGGCGACGTCGTGCTGGGCGCTGACGGTCTCCACCGTGCACCCGGGACACAGCTCGTGGATCCGCTTCTCGATCAGTGGCCGGTCGAAGCGGTAGAAGCGCGAGGTGCTGTCCGGCAGGAGCACCCCGATCCGCAGGGCACCGGGGGAGGAGGCCGGCCGGTGTCCGCCGCCGGCCTCCCCGCAGGCCGCCGGGCCGGCCAGCAGTCCCAGCGCGGCCAGCGCGACGACGGCCCTGCCCAGACGTCCGGTCACCGCACCGGCCCCCCTTCCCCGGCCCCGATCCGCTCGTCGGGCTGCAGGCCGATCTCGCTCCACACCTGCTTGCCGCCGCTCAGCGGCACCGAGCCCCACGACAGCGACATCGCCTCGACGAGCAGCAGTCCGCGGCCGCCGGTCGCCTCCCAGTCCACGCTCGCCGGCTTGACCGGGGCCCGCGGCGAGGCGTCGTTGACCGCGATCCGCAGCCGGTCGGCGGCCAGCGTCAGATCCAGCCGCACCTCGCCCTGGGTGTGCGCGATGGCGTTGGTGACCAGCTCGGACACCACCAGCAGCGCCACGTCCATCTCCTCGGTGACGCCCCAGGTGCGCAGCGTGCGGCCGGTGAAACGGCGGGCGTGCATCACCGCGTCGGGCAGCCGCCACACCGCCCAGTGGGCGCGGGTCGGGCGGACCCGCATGCCGTCGTAGCGCAGGACCAGCACCGCCACGTCGTCGTCCCGCCGTTTGGCGCTGCCCAGCAGCTCGTCGGCGACCCGCCCGGTGTCGGCCGGATCGGCCGCGGCGAGCACCTCGCACACCCGGCGCATCCCGTCCTCCAGCGGGAGGCTGGCCGACTCGGCCAGGCCGTCGGTGAGCAGCACCAGCAGCGTGCCGGGCGCAAGCCCGACCTCGGTCAGCGGGAACTCGCCCTCCGCGGAGACCCCCAGCGGCGGCCCGCCCTCGATCGTCAGCTCCTCGGTCCGGCCGTCGGGGTGGCGCAGCACCGGCGGCAGATGCCCGGCCCGTACGAACCAGGCGATGCCCTCCTCCATGTCGAGGTCCACGTAGGCGCAGGTGGCGAAGAGATCGGTCTCCATGCCGAGCAGCAGCCGGTTGGCGTGTGCGATCACCACGTCGGGCGGATGGCCCTCCACCGCGTACGCCCGGATCGCGGTGCGCATCTGGCCCATGATCGTCGCGGCGCCCGCGCTGTGCCCCTCGACGTCCCCGATCACCAGCGCCACATGCCCGTCGGAGAGCGGGATGACGTCGTACCAGTCGCCGCCCACCTCCAGGCCCATCGTGGCCGGCAGATAGCGGACCGCGGTGTCCCCGCCGGCCAGCGACGGCAGGGTGCGGGGCAGCAGACTGCGCTGCAGCATGGTGGCGAGCTCATGGCCGGCGTCCAGGGCGTGCGCGCGGACCAGGGCCTGGCCGACCAGCCCCGCGGTCGCGGTCAGCAGCGACCTCTCCTCCGGCCCGAACCGGTGCTCGGTGTCCCAGCCGAGCAGGCACACGCCCACCACTCGGCCCTCGGCCGGCAGCGGCAGGACGGCCAGCCCGCCCGGCCCGATGTCCGCCAGCCCCGGCTCCAGCTCCGCGTCCGGGGGCCACAGCGCCACATGGCCGCCCCGCAGGACGCCCTCCAGCGTGGGCAGGGCGTGGCACGAGGCATCGGGCCACTCGGTGCGCCATTCGCGCTGCCAGGACGCGGGCCAGGATTCCGGATCGGGGGGATCGAGGATCGTGACCACGAGCCGGTCGGCCTCCAGCTCGGCGACCCCGATCCGGCTGGCGGCCAGCGGCGGGCGCAGCACGTCGACCACCGCCCGGCTGACCTGCCGGATGGTGGTCGCACCGGCCAGCGCGGTCGACAGCCGCTGGACGACGGACACCTCGTCGGCGCTGGGGCGCAGGTACGAGGCGTCGGCGACCACCCCCAGCATCCGCTCCGGCACACCGGCGGCGTCGTACCGCACCCGGCAGCGCAGACTCAGCCAGCGCAGCTCGCCGTTGGGCCGGCGGATCCGGAAGGACAGCTGCTGCCCGGAGACGGGCAGCCCGCCCGGTTCCACGATCGACATCAGTGCCGGCACGTCGTCCGGCGCGGTCCGCTCCAGCAGCGTCTCGACCCGCCGGTCGAACCCCTGCTGAGGGATCCCGAACAGCTCCAGCACCAGGGAGTCCGCGTCGATCCGGCCGGTGCGCAGCACCAGCGTGAACGCGCCGCCCCGCAGGGTGCCCAGCCCCGGGCCGAGCAGCGACTGCCGCTCGGTGCGCGCCATGACCCGGGCGGCCACCGCCTCCAGGCCCGCGGCCACCTGGTCGGCGTGCAGCTCCAGGAGGTGCCGCCGGTCCTCGTCGAAGGCGTGCGGGGCCTGGTCGACGACCACCAGGCAGCCCAGCCGCTTGGTGTCGTCGCCGAGCGGCAGCACCCCGAGCGAGACCTCGCCGTGCTCGGCGAGTTCGGCGGCGGCCACCCACTGCGGCCGGCCGGTGCGGAAGGCCGCGGCGACCGGGGAGTTGCCGGACACCTCGTAGCTGGCGGGCAGTCCGATACGGACGCCGGAGCCGCCCACCATCTCGGCCAGGTGGAGTTCGCCGTCCCCTTCGGCCGGGACATAGACGGCGGTCAGCTCGGCCCCGGACGACCCGAGGACCCGCGTGGTCACTGCCTGCACCGCCTCCGTACGCGGAGGGAAGCCGTTGTCGTACGCCACGGTTGCCGTATCCGCCCTCGGGGCCAGGGCTCCACCCCGCCGCCACTTCATCGGATATGCCGTAATTTACCGCTTTGCCTCCATGGTGCGGCATCCGGCGAGGCCGGAGCCAGTCGGCGGACCCGCGCCGCACCGCACCACGGTGGGTGACCGGGGGCCGCCACTCACCGTCAGCGCGGCACCAGCACCGCGGCGCCCCGCACCCGGCCCGCGGCCAGATCGGTCAGCGCCTGCGGGGCACGGGCGAGCGCATAGGGGCTGGCGGTGACCTGGATGCCGATCCGTGCCGCGGTCCGCAGGAACTCCTCGCCGTCCTGGCGGGTGTTGGAGGAGACGCTGCGCAGATCGCGCTCGTGGAAGAGGTGGCGCTGGTAGTCCAGCGCCGGGATGTCGGTGAGGTGGATCCCGGCGATGGCGAGTGTGCCCGACCGGTCCAGCGCCTCCAGCGCCACCGGCACCAAGTCGCCCACCGGCGCGAAGAGGACCGCCGCGTCCAGCGGTTCGGGCGGCCGGTCGTACGCGTCGCGGGCCGAGGTCGCCCCCAGGTCGAGGGCGAGTCGGCGGGCCGCCGCCGACCGGGTCAGCACATGGACCCGGGCCCCCTCGGCCAGCGCGACCTGCGCCGCCAGATGCGCCGAGGCCCCGAACCCGTAGATGCCGAGCCGGCCGCCCGGTGGCAGTGCGCTGCGGCGCAGCGCCCGGTAGCCGATGATCCCGGCACACAGCAGCGGCGCCAGCTGCACGGCGCTCCGGTCCTCCGGCAGCGCATAGGCGTAGTCCGCGGGAACGAGCGCGGCCTCGGCGAACCCGCCGTCGGCGTCCCAGCCGGTGTACCGGGAGGCCGGGCAGAGGTTCTCGCGGCCCGCCCGGCAGTAGCGGCAGCCGCCGCAGGTCCCGCGCAACCAGGCCCCGCCCGCCCGGTCACCGACCCGGAACCGGCCGACCGCCGCCCCGGTGGCGATGACCCGGCCGACGATCTCGTGGCCCGGTACGGTCGACGGGCGGCGCGGCGGCAGATCCCCTTCGGCCAGATGTAGATCCGTACGGCAGACCCCGCACGCCTCGACCCGCAGCAGCAGATCACCGGGGCCCGGCGCGGGAACGGGGCGGCGCACCGCCACCAGTGGCCCCGAGGCCACCGGACCGGGTCGCCCCACGGCCCACGCGGACGCCAGATCCGGGCCGGAGACCGGTGCCGTGGCTCCGGCCGTGTGTGCGGCCATGCGTCCAGCATGGCGCCGGGCGGGGAGGGGGACAAACGGGAGCGGTATCCCGCTTCTGCGGCGCCGAGGAGCGGGTCCCGCAAGTCCCCCGGCTCGGGCCGCCGGGCCACGGCGACCCGGCCGTGCCGCGCGCGCCTCCGTCAGGACGCCGAGGTATGGCGCCCGTCGGCGGAGCGAGCCCGGTCCTTCCGGCGGCGGCGAAAGAGGGTGCGCAGCAGCGCGGTCAGCGGCCGACGGCGCGCACGGACGACGGGGGCGTCGGAGCTGCCGCCACCCGGCACGTCCGCGGCCTCCGGGGCGTCCGGGGCCTCCGCGGCATCCGGGGCGCCCGGCGCCCGATCGGGCGGGCCGCTCGACGGCGACGCGGGCCGACCCGGCGGCGAGACGGCCGGGGGAGCGGTCTTCGGCTTGGGGACGGTGCGCGAGGCCTCGGCGCGCACGAGCGCGCCCAGGGCCCCGAAGATGTCGCGGGGCATACCGGTTCTCCTGCGGTGCCGGTCCTGTGGGCGGATGACGGCAGGCCGCGCGCGCCGCGCCCCGGTGGCCCGTCGTGGGCCGGGGCGGGCGGACGTGGCCGGGCCCGGTCAGCAGCGCAGGACGGTCACGCGCCCCGGAGGTGCGGCGGCGGAGGAGGTGTGGGCGGCGCCGGAAACCGGGACGCCGGCCGCGGTACGGGCGGCCGCCACCGGCGACGCCCCGAGCGCCTTGCCGGCCGCCCCGGTCGGGACGTGGTGGCGCAGATGGCAGACCGACCCCGCATACCGGTGACGGACCCCGCTGCCCGGATGCCTGGGGTCGCCGTCGGCGGACGCCAGCACCGGCGCCTCGGCGGCGCACGGCCGCTCGTCGGGCATGGACGCGGCGGGGACCGCGACGCGGGGGGCGCAGGCCCGGGACCCGGCACCGGGCGGCGATGCTTCCGGGGAGTCCGGGGCGAACGCCGCGTGCAGCAGGGCCAGCAGGGCGAGCAGGAGCAGCAGGCGCCGGCCCCGTGTGGCCGCGGAGCGGCCGGTGCTGACGGTGTCCCGCATACGGATCTCCCCACGCTCTTCCAGGAAGGAATCCCCGGTGCGACATCGGGGCACTCCGGAGAGACCGGAAAGAGACCGCAATTCCACCCGTTCCGGCTACCGTCCGTACGTATGCCCCGTAAACGGACAGGCCGCCGCAGGGGGAACGTGACGGACGGCCACCTCCGTGGAGGACCGCCGATTCCGTCCTGTCGCCGGTGGGCGGTGGCGGGGTGGCACGGGCCGGCGCCACGCCCGCCCCGCCCGCGGCCGGCGCGGTCGCCGCCGTGCCCTAGCCGTCCGCCCTGGCCCGCTCGAAATGGTGGGTGAACCGCTCCAGGGGATCGCCGTCGAGGCTCCAGGGCCAGGGCGTGGCGATGCCCTTGGTGGCCCGCAGGGCGATCGCCGCCTCGGTCATCCGGGCGGACTTGATCAGCGCGAAGGCCAGCACGTTCAGATCGGCCATCGCCTGGGCGTGGTGCAGATGGCCGGGGGCCGGCCAGTACCGTGCCGCCTGGTCGAGGGCCCGGGCGGCGTCCGGGCGGCGCCAGATCTCGCCCGCGCCCAGCGCGGACAGCCCGCCGGTGGCCACCGCGCGCTGATGGGCGCGGACCAGCGCGGTCAGTTCCAGCCCGGCGGCGGGGGCGTCCGGCGGCATGCTGTTGCGGACGCCGTCGAGCAGGTCCAGCACCAGGGCGCTGGAGCCGCACTCGTCGGGTGAGAGATAGCCCAGGGCCTGCAGGTGCGCCTCGCGGTTCCAGGGGTCGCGGGCCTTGATCTCGCGCCAGATCGCCGACAGCTCCTGGGACGGGCGGCGCTCCAGCCGCAGCACGGCCAGTTGCAGGGTCCACGGGGTGGGGTCGGCGGGCGCCAGGTCGGCCGCGATCCGGCAGGTCTCCCGGGTCTCGGCCAGGTCGACGGCGGCGCCCGGCTCGCGGGCCCGGAGCAGATCGGACCAGGCCTGCAGCAGCAGGGCGTCAGGGTTGCGCGGGCTGTGCCGCCGCCAGATGCCGGGCAGTCCCCGGCCGGCCGACGCGGCCAGCACCGCCAGCCGGTGCGCCCTGCGGTCCCAGTCCTCGCCCGTGTCGTCGAGCAGCTGCCCCATCGTGGCCATCACGGCGGTGTCCAGTGAGCCGCGGGACCAAGCGGTCTCGACGCGTTTCCGGACCCGGCCCAGGGTGACGTCGTCGAGCTCCGGGGCCATCCGGGGAACGTTGTCCTTGCGGCGTCTGAAGACGGGCATCGTCGTGGGCTGGCCTTCCGAGGGGGAGTCGTGGGCGGCGGGGGGCGGTGGTGAAGGGATGGTACGGGGCGGTGGCGTGCCGTGCACACCACCGCCCCACAGGGTTCGCGTTCCGCTAGCGGGTCAGGCCCGCCGTCTTGTCCGACGTGGCGCCGATCCGGTCGCGGACCAGGGAGATTCCGACGACCACGACGGCCAGCAGCACCGACAGCAGCACCTGGATGCGGCCGCCGCCCTCGCTGTCGTCGGTCAGCATGTAGGCCAGCACGAACGTGATCATCGCGATCGTGGCCCAGGTCAGGTACGGGAACAGCCACATCCGTACGACCAGCTTGTCCGGGTTCTCCCGCAGGATGATCCCGCGCATCCGCAGCTGCGAGAAGCAGATCACCAGCCACACGAAGAGCGCCACCGCACCCGAGGAGTTCAGCAGGAACTGGAAGACGGTGTCGGGCCACAGGTAGTTGAAGCCGACCGCGATGAAGCCGAAGAGGACCGAGGCCAGGATCGCGGCCTGCGGGACGCCCCGCGGGTTCGTCCGTGCGAAGGCCTTCGGCGCGTCACCGCGCTGGCCGAGCGAGAACGCCATCCGGGAGGCGGTGTAGAGGCCGGAGTTCAGGCAGGACAGCACCGCGGTCAGCACGATGACGTTCATGATCTGGCCGGCGTGCGGGATGCCGATCGAGTCCAGCGCCGCGACGTACGAGCCCTTCTTGACGATCGAGGGGTCGTTCCACGGCAGCAGCGAGAGCACGATGAGGATCGAGCCGAGGTAGAAGACGCCGACCCGCCAGATGACGCTGTTGGTGGCCTTGGTGACCGCGCGCCGCGGGTCCTCGGACTCGCCGGCGGCCAGGGTGACGATCTCGCTGCCCATGAAGGAGAACACGACCATCAGGACACCGGTGAGGATGGCGCTGGGGCCGTGCGGGAGGAATCCGCCGTGCGAGGTGAGGTTGCCGAAGCCGGTCGCGGCGTGGTCGGAGCCGGGCAGCACGCCGAAGACGGCCAGCCCGCCCAGTGCGATGAAGGCGACGATGGCGACGACCTTGATACCGGCGAACCAGAACTCGAACTCACCGAACGAGGCGACCGAGGCGAGGTTGGTGGCGGTCAGCAGCACCATCACGATCAGCGCCCAGGCCCACTGCGGGACGGCCGGGACCCAGCTCGTGAGGATGGCGGCGCCGGCGGTCGCCTCCACGGCGAGCACCACGACCCAGAAGAACCAGTACAGCCAGCCGATGGAGAAGCCCGCCCAGCGGCCGAGCGCGCGGTCCGCGTACGCGGAGAAGGAACCGGAGGTCGGGTTGGCCGCCGCCATCTCGCCGAGCATCCGCATCACGAACACGACCAGCGCGCCGACCAGGGCGTACGAGAGGAGGATGCCGGGGCCGGCCGCGGCGATGCCCGACCCGGAGCCCACGAACAGGCCGGCGCCGATGACGCCGCCCACGGCGATCATGGACAGATGGCGGTTCTTGAGGCCGGAGCGCAGCCCTGACTGCTGCGACGCCGACCCGTCTTCCGGGGGAGAGGGCGGAGCGGCCAGATGGCTCTGGGAAGGTGTGGTCATTGCGACATCCGTTGAGGGGTTGGAGGGGTCATGCACGGGGTGACTGCTGGGATCGCCTCGGTCTGGACGCACGACAGGGCCGGGTGCTGGCAAGCGGCGATCATGGCCCTGTCGAATGTCGAAAGCGGCGGCACGGGGCCGCGGATTCCGGATGCTCGCGCGGGTGGGGGAGCGCTGATCGCGCCACCGCAGCGTGCCCGGCCTCCTCGTGAGAGGTGAGCGGCATCACGTCCGAATGGATTTGCGTCAGCGTATGTGGCGATGCGCGGCGGCGTATTTGTGAGGAGCGACAAAGTCACTCCTGATGGCTGTGCGACCGACCAATGCGGAATCCGTCGCCGGCCCCCTACGGCGGCTCTCCCCGGGCCGGGCGGGCTCGGCCCGGCGCCCTCCTGACGGCCCGGGCCGGGCTCCTACGCCGCCTCGGACGGCAGGTCCTGCTCGGTCCAGATGGTCTTGCCGGTCTGGGTGTAGCGGGTGCCCCAGCGCCGGGCCAGCTGGGCGACGATGAACAGCCCGCGGCCGCCCTCGTCGGTCGTCCGGGCATGGCGCAGATGCGGCGCGGTGCTGCCGCCGTCGGAGACCTCGCAGATCAGCCCGGCCTGCCGGATCAGCCGCAGGGTGATCGGGCCGGTGCCGTGCCGGATCGCGTTGGTGACCAGCTCGCTGACGACCAGCTCCGTCGTGAACTGCAGCTCCGCCATGCCCCATTCGTCCAGCTGCCGGCCGGCCAGCGCCCGGGCGTTGCCGACCACCGCCGGGTCGGCGGGCAGGTCCCAGGAAGCCACCTGGTGCGCACCCAGCGCACGGGTACGGGCGAGCAGCAGCGCCGCGTCGTCCGACGGCGGCCCGGGCAGCAGCGTCTTGACCGCCCGCCCGCCGATGTCCGCGAGCGTCGCCCCGGGCAGCGTCAGCGCGTCGCTCAGCCGGGCCAGCCCGACCCCGATGTCCGGATCGCAGGTCTGGATCAGCCCGTTGGTGTAGAGCGCGAGCAGACTGCCCTCGGGCAGCTCCCGCTCGACGGCCTCGAAGGGCAGCGAGCCCAGTCCCAGCGGCGGACCGGCGGGCAGGTCCACCAGCTCGACCGTGCCGTCCGGGCCGGCCACCGCGGGCGGGAGGTGCCCGGCCCGCGCCATGCAGCACCGCCGGCTGACCGGGTCGTAGACCACGTACAGGCAGGTCGCGCCCATGAACGTGGCCGCCACCGTGGCGTTCTCGGCGGCCGGCGCCGGCTCGGCGCCGTAGGTCTTCACCAGGCCGATGACCAGGTCGTCCAGCCGGGCCAGCAGCTCATCGGGAGGCGGGTCCAGGTTGGCCAGGGTGCGCACCGCCGTCCGCAGCCGGCCCATCGTGGCCGCGGCGTTGATGCCGTGGCCGACCACGTCCCCGACGACCAGCGCCACCCGGGCGCCGGACAGCGGGATCACATCGAACCAGTCACCGCCCACCCCGCTCGGCGCGTCAGCCGGGAAGTACCACGACGCGACCTCCAGGGCCGAGCCGCCGGTCAGTTCGTGCGGCAGCAGGTTCTGCTGCATCACCCGCGCCGCGGTCCGCTCCCGCGTGTAGCGGCGCGCGTTGTCGACGCACACCGCGGCCCGCGCCACCAGTTCCTCGGCCAGCCGGACGTCATCCGGGGTGAACGGCCCCAGCCGGCGTGAGCGGAAGAACGTCGCCGCGCCCAGCGTCACCCCGCGGGCCTGCACCGGTGCCACCATCACCGACCGGAAGCCGTACGCGCGGATCACCGCGCCGCGCGCCGGGTCCGCGGTGACCCAGGCGCTGGACGTGTGGTCCAGGGCCTGCTCCACCAGGGATTCGCCGGCCTGCAGACAGCGGGTGATGGGCGACGCCCGGGAGCGCCGCACGGCCTCGCCGACCGCCAGCCCCGCTTCCGGGCAGCCCTCGTGGACCGACTGCTGGCCGCAGCGCCGCATCAGCAGACTGCTGTCGACCGGCCCGGGCACCGGCTCGTCACCCCGGAGGACCGAGTCCAGCAGGTCGACGGCGACGAAGTCGGCGAGCGCCGGTACCGCGACGTCGGCCAGCTCCTGGGCGGTGCGGGTGACGTCCAGCACGCTGCCGATCCGTGCGCTGGCGTCGTTCAGCAGCGCCAGCCGCTCCTGCGCCCGCCAGCGCTCGGTGACGTCGATGACCATGTACCAGATGCCGATCCGCCGGCCCTGCGGATCCGCCAGCCCGAAGAAGGAGGCCGAGTAGGCGCGCTCCTGGCTGGGGTCGGCATACGTGGGGCTGCGGAATTCGTAGTCCATCACCGGGGTGCCGGTGCGCAGGACCCGCAGCATCCGCTCGTGGAACGCCTCGGCCTCCAGCGGTGGCAGGACCTGGTCCACCGTCCGCCCCAGCCGGCGTTCGAGGGGGATCAGCCGCTCCAGCACGTCGTTGACCCACACGTAGCGCAGCTCGGTGTCCAGCACGGCCATGCCGACCGGGGCGTGCGCCAGGAACGGTTCGAGCATCAGCTGGTTCACCCCGCGGCCCGGCACCCGCCACTCCTCCAGCGCGAACACCGACCACCGCTCCCCTCCGGCGCCGTTGAGCACCGGGGTGACCTGGACGGCCAGCTGCAGATCGCGGCCGTCGCGGTGGCGGGCGGCCACCGAACCGCCCCAGCCGTCGCCGGTCCGGCACCACGCGGCGACCGCGGCGGCCCGCTCCTTGTCGCCGGGCAGGGCCAGCAGTTCCGCCGCGGGGTGGTGGAGGATCTCCTCGGGCCGGTAGCCGAGCAGCCGCTGCGCCGCCAGGGTCCAGGAGACGATCAGCCCCTGTGCGTCCAGTTCGGCCGTGGCCGCCTTCGCGAGGTCACCCGCGCGATCGGAACCGCCCGGCCGTGCCTTCTCGGAGCTCATGATCGCCAGTCCGTCAGCCCAATCGGAGCATCTCGCCCAGTGTAGGAGAAATGTGGACCAACGGCCGCTGCACTCCGTGACGGATCAGGGAGCCGGCGGCAACCGCAGTTGCAGCATGGCCAGCAGGCGCTGGTCGGGGCGGCCGAGGTCGAGGCCGGTCAGCTCCTCGGCCCGGCGGATCCGGTAGCGGAGGGTGTTGGGATGCACGTGCAGTTGCGCGGCGGCGGCCCGGACGTCACCGAAGGCGTTCAGATAGGCGAGCACGGTCTCGGCCAGCTGCCCCTGGTTGCGGCTGTCGTGCGCGACCAGGGCGGTCAGCCGCGGGTCACGCATCTCCGGATGAGCGGAGAGCAGCGTCAGCATCTCGCTGACCAGCACCTCCGCCTGGATGTCCGGCAGCGCGGCGACCGTGGTGGCGACCCCCACGCTCACCATGGCGTCCAGGATCCGGTCCGCCTCCCGCCGGGAGTCGGGGACCTCGCCCAGCGACGGCACGATGCAGCCGACCGAACCGCGCAGCGACAGCCCCAGGTGGCGGCGGACCGCGTCGGTGATCTCCTGCCCCCAGCAGCGCAGGGTGCCCAGGTCGATGCTGCGCGGCAGCTGCGGCAACAGCACGTAGATCCGGGAGTCGGCCTGGGTGACCAGCGCGCTGCGGTGCCGGGCCGCGGTGTGCACCGAGACCAGATTGCCGACCTCGGCGCGGGCCAGCTCCGGCGGCGGGGCCTCGGTCCCGTACGAGAAGCCCAGCACGGCCGCCGGGCGGGCGGCGTCGAGGCCCATGTGGGAGGCGAGCGGCTGCGGGCCGGTGGTGCCCTCCAGCAGCCCGGCCCCCAGGGTGCGGGTCAGCGTCAGGTCCGCCGAGAGCTCCCGGCGGCGGCGCACGAGATGCTGTGCGGCGACCCGGGCGGCGCCCAGCAGCGCCTGGTCGCAGTGGTCGGTCAGCGGCGTCGAGCCCTCCTGCACCCAGATGGTGCCCAGCTGCCGCTCCCCGGACCGGATCGCCACCGCGAGCCGGGCGCGGATGCCCAGCTCCGGATGGCTTTCGATGCGGATCACCTCGTCGGAGGCGCGCAGCCGCTGGAAGACCCCCCACTTCCGGAGCCGGGCCAGATACGCCTCGGGGCCGTGCCAGCCGAGGATGGACAGCCGCCGCAGATCGTCGACCTCGTCGGAGTCGGTGGAGCGGGAGTACGCAAGCACGCGGTTCGCGGTGTCCTCGATGCTGACGATGCCGCCGGTGAGGACGGCGGTGGTCTGGGCGAGCGAGAACAGGTCGCCCTCCTCGTCGCCCGCTCCGGGCAGCCCCGGTTGCGAGCTGTCCAGCGCCGCCCGGGCCAGCCCGTCCACCTGCTCCCAGCGCGCCTCACTGCGTACGGACAGCAGCGCGATGCCGGCCTCGACGGCGGTCTCGCTGAGCGCCGCGGCCTGGCCGGGGGCGTCGAGCTTGACCGCGACGGCGGCGGCCCCGTCGCGCCCGCCGGCCCGCAGTGCGGGGAACGCGGCCCGGCCGCGGGCGCCTATGGCGAGGATCAGCTCGCCGGGGCGGGCCATCGGAGGGTCCTCGGGGTCGAGCAGGGCGACGCTGCGGATCTCGACGTCCAGCCCGGCGGGCGCCGCCTGCAGCTCGACCAGCGGTTCGCCCAGCGACATCAGCAGCTGGCGCAGGCTGATGCCCGCACGGGGTGGCGATGCCGCCGCGGCTATGTCCATGATCGGCGCCTCTGCTGGGTCGGTTCGGCCCGGGGCCGGACGGCGCCGGCCCTCTCGTGGTGCGTACGGTCCGACTGCCAAGCAGTCTGTCGGCCAAAGTCGAGGCTGCTACGGCAGATATGAGCCACGCCAACAGTACTGCTGCTCCCCGCCGGGACAACCGCGGCCGCCGGGCACCTACCGGAAGGCCCAGCGCATCCGTGGCTCCACCGCGAACCGGAACACCCGCCGTACCGGCGGGGAGCACAGCAGCGTCACCACCACGGCGGCGATCAGCGTCACCGCGAGGTGCCCCCACGGCGTCGCGATCCAGGCGGCGTCGTACCAGTCCCACCAGCGCGAGGCCTTGGCCAGGAAGCCGTGCAGCAGATAGCCGTAGAGGGTGCCGGCGCCCAGGGTGGTGCACCACATCCGGCGCCCCGGAACCCAGGCGAGGAAGCAGGCGGTCAGCACCAGCGAGCAGCCGAACATGGCCAGCTGCATCAGCACGCCGCCCCACCACGGCGCCCCCAGCTTCTGGGCGCTGTCGGTGTGGTAGAACCACGCGTCGTTCATCCGCGGCACGGCCCAGTACGCGAACGTGGTCGCGGCCGCCACCACCGGCACGGCCGCGATCCGCACCGCCCGGCGGCGCAGCAGACGGAAGTGCTCGGGGGCCAGGCGCATGCCCAGCACGAAGAACGGCAGGAACTGCAGCACCCGTTGGAGATCGAGATCGCTGCCGACATCCGGGGAGACCGAGGCGAGCGCGGCGATCGCCAGGGCGACCGGCACCGGCAGGCGGATGATCCGCCACAGCGGTGCGGTGAGCCGCCAGATGAACAGCGCCGGCAGGAACCACGTGAGGAACCACGGATCCAGCAGGCCGACCGAGAGGTCGGGCTGATCGCCCGCCGCGTACCGGAACATCGCGTAGGCGGTCCGGAAGATGACATAGGGGACGGCGACGCCGGTGACCAGCCGCTGCAGCTGGTCGGGGCGGAAAGTGAAACTCCGGGAAAAATAACCGGAGATGACGATGAACGCCGGCATGTGGAAGGCGTAGACGACGAGGTAGAGCGCGGCCGAGGTCCGGCTCCCGGCGTAGAACGGCTCCCAGGCGTGGCCGATCGCCACCCATACGATGGCCAGGTATTTGGCGTTGTCGAAGTAGGCGTCGCGGCGGGTGCCGCCGTTTCCGCCCGCGGGCGGGGGCGTGCCTTCGGGTGCGGCCGGGGCGGGAGCGCGTGCGGAGGCGGTGGTGGAGCGGCGGCGGAGCGGGGCCGCGGTCATGGAATCGTTCCTCCCCTCGGTCGTCTACAGTGTTGTAGACCGTCCCGCACTGTAGGGGCCCGGGCGTGCCCCGCGCATCCCGGTCCGCTCCGGTCCGCCCGCCGGGCCCGCGGGGGCCTTCCCGTCGGCCCGACGGCGAAACCCCCAGTAAAGTCACTCATCGCGCCAGGGCGTGTCGTCCGGGTCGGCCCGGACGATCCACCAGACCCGCCCCATGCGCCGAGGCGTGTCTGCGCCCACCGTCCGCCCGTCCCGAGAAATGGATCCCATGAGCGCGATCAGCATCGGCCAAGCCGTCGTCCTCGGAGCCGTGGAGGGGGTGACGGAATTCCTCCCGGTCTCCTCCACCGGCCATCTCAAGATCGCCGAAGGGCTGATGGGCATCCCCGTCGACGACAAGGCCGTCGTCGGCTTCTCCGCCGTCATCCAGGTCGGCGCGATCGCCGCCGCGCTCGTCTACTTCGGCAAGGACATCGTGCGCATCGTGGGCGCGTGGTTCCGCGGGCTGGCCAACAAGGAGGAGCGCTACCACCACGACTACAAGTTCGCCTGGTGGGTGATCTTCGCCACCCTCCCGATCGTCGTCGTCGGCCTGGCCGCCAAGCCGCTGATCGAGGGCCCGCTCGCCTCCCTGTGGGTGGTGGCCGGCTCACTGATCGTCGGCAGCGGTGTGATGTGGGCCGCAGACCAGATGGGCCGCCACAAGCGCGGTGAGGACGACACCTCCCTCAAGGACGCCATGTGGGTCGGCTGCTCGCAGATCCTCGCGCTGCTCTTCCCCGGCTTCTCCCGCTCCGGCGCGACCATGTCCACCGCGCTCATCCTCGACCTGGAGCGGGTCGCCGCCACCCGGCTGTCCTTCTTCCTCGGCATCCCAGCCCTCACCGGAGCGGGGATCTACGAGCTCAAGGACGCCATCGGCTCCGGCGCCGCGGTCGCCCCGCTGGCCATCGGCACCGTCGTCTCCTTCATCGTCGCCTACGCCTCGATCGCCTGGCTGCTGAAGTTCGTCGCCAAGCACTCCTTCAACTCGTTCGTCATCTACCGCATCCTGATCGGCGCCCTCCTCTTCGGCCTGCTGGGCATGGGCGTCCTCAACTGACCCCGCGGCGGCCGCCGCGCCGGACCGCGATCCGGTCCCGCTGGTGATATGGGTGCAACACCAGCAAACCCGCCCATGGCGGGCGCAGCGCCCTGGAGGTGGCCGTAATGAACCGGGACGGCTCGGACGACGCGGGCCGGGACGCCGACGACCCCCGCGTACCGGCCCGGCTGCGCCTCATGGAGGAGGCCGCCGAACGCATCGGCACCACCCTCGACGCACAGACGACGAGTACCGAGCTGTCCCGTTTCCTGTGCCGGCACATCGGCGACGCCGCCGCGGTGGAACTCCTCCCCGAGGACGCCACCGCGGCCCGCCGGCCCGGCGAGGCCCCCGCACTGCGCCGGGTGGCCTCGGCCGGCCTGGTCAAGGTGCTCGAAGCACGCTTCCCCGGCGACGACCCGGAGCGCCCGGACGCCGGCTCACCCCTCCGGCGTGCCCTGGCCGAGGACCGCCCCGTCGCCGCCCGGGCCGTCCTGTCCGGCGGAATGTCCGCCCAGGCCCTCGCGGTGCCGCTGTCCGCCCACGGCCGCCGCCACGGCGTACTGCTCCTTCTCCGCGCCGGCGGCAGCTTCAGCGAGGACGAGACCGCCACCGTCCGCCATGCGGCCCGCCTGGCCGCCGCCCATCTCGCCCACGCCCGTCGGCACTCCTCGGTGCAGCGCACCGCGATGGACCTCCAACGGGCGCTGCTGGCCGAACCGGGCCGCCCGCACCCCAACCTCGACCTCGCCACCCGCTACCTCCCCTCCGGCAGCAGCGCGCTCGTCGGCGGCGACTGGTTCGAAACCGTCCGGCTGCACTACGGGCGCACCCTGCTCGTCATGGGCGACGTCATGGGCCACGGACTCGACGCCGCGGTCGACATGAACGCCTACCGCTCCAGCCTCCGCTACGTAGCCTCGACCGATCTGCCGCCCCACCGCGTCCTGCGCCAGCTCGACACCGCGGTGGCCGAGGACGAATCCCGCCGCCCGGCGACCTGCCTGCTCGCCCGGATCGACCCGGCCCGCGGCATCGCCGCGTTCGCCAGCGCCGGCCACCTCTCCCCGGTGGTCTTCGGCGGCGACCGCACCGCCGACCTCCTCCGGGTCCCGGTAGGCCCGCCCCTGGGCACCGGCGCCGGCGGCTACGAACAGATCACCCGCCCCCTGACCCCCGACGACACCCTGCTGATGTTCACCGACGGCCTGGTCGAACGCCGTGGTGAGGACATCGACACCTCGCTCTCCCGGCTCGCCCGGTTGCGCCTGCCCGCCGGAGCCGACGTCGAGCAGGTCCTCGACGAGGTCCTCGATCACCTTGACGGCCTGCACGCCGAGGACGACGTCGCCGTCCTCGCCGCCCGGATCCGCCGCCACCCGGGGCCCCCGGCTCCGGAGGACACTGACGCCGCCGTGCACTGACGGAGCGTCAGAGGACCGGCTGCCGACCCCCGTTGGCACCCCGGGGACGTACCGGCAGGCGGTGTGGAGGAAGATGCCCAGGTGGCAAACCACGCAGAGACCAAGGACGTTGTGAGGCCGAAGACCATGAGCAGGAGCACGGGGATAACGCTCGCGGCCGCCGTACTGCCCTTCCTCGCCCTGGCGGTTCTCCTCGGGCGCACGGACGCGGACAGCGCCTCCGGGGCACGCAACGAGGGCCCGGCCTATCCGGGGCCGCATCCCACCATGATCGGCTACCTGCACGAGGAGGAAGGCAAGGACGACTGGATGGTGCTCGTCCCTGCCGAGGCCAAACGGTGAGGACACCGCCCCTGCCGGCCCAACCGGGCGCGGCGAACCGCTCGTTGCGGAACGAACAACCCGCCCCGAGGAACGAGGGCCGGCCTCCCATCGCCCGATGACCACGGTATTGATCATCGGTGCGGGAGACATGGGCGAGCGGGTCGCCGACGGACGGGCCGCCGGCGGCCGGGTGCGGCGTCTCCGGGTGGCGGGCCGGTCCGCCGCGCGCGACGCCGTGGCGACGCCCGTGGCCACAGCCCGCGACTGCCGCGTGGAGGCGCCCCGGCTCGCCGCATCACGGCCCGACGAGGCTGCCGAGCTGCTCACCACCACCCGCCCCGACCTGGTCGTGCACCGCGCCTCGCTGCGCGGCCCCTGGGCGACGTCCGACCGCCCCGACCCGACCGCCCGAGCCGTCGCCGCCGCCGGTCTCGGCCTGCGCCCGCCCTGCCAACTCCCGCTCCTCGTCTCCGTGATACGGGCCGGCCCGGCGGCTACCCGGTCCGCATCGTCGACGGATCCGTCACGCCGGACCTCCCACCGGGACTCTCCGAAGCCGACGCGATCGCCTTCAACGAGGACATGGCCGGCGGCGACGGCATCGAGCGCATCGACGACGACGGCACCGTCCACCTCACCGCCGCCAGCCACCAGGCCGTCGCCGACCGCGCGCCGGACCTGGCCGACCTCCTCGCCCTCGACGACCTCGCGCACCGCGCGGCCCGCGCGGCCCGGCTCGACGCCGTACTCGCCCGGCACGCCACCTGACCGAAGCGGCCCTGACCGGCCCTGACCGGGCCTGGCAGGGCCTGACAGGGGGTGCCCCAGGTCAGCGGCACGGTCGGTACGATCTTCAACCGGTGCCGCCGTGCGTCGCGGCAGCACCGTTCCGACGTTTTACGGGGGATCGCACATGTTCGGAATCGTCAGGCCCTGCAGCCATCGCCTGTCCCAAGGGCTCAAGGCCGAATGGATGGCCCACCTCTGCGGTCTGTGCCTCGCGCTGCGCGGCGACCACGGACAGTTCGCCCGGGTCGTCACCAACTACGACGGGCTGATCGTCTCCGTCCTGACGGACGCTCAGGCCGGCCGTACGGAGGACCGCAGGCGCACCGCCGGCCCCTGCCCGCTCCGCGGTATGCGCACCGCCTCCGTGGCACAGGGCGAGGGCGCACGGCTCGCCGCCTCGGTGTCCCTGGTGCTCGCCTCGGCGAAGATACGCGACCACGTCGCCGACCGGAACGGTCTGCTGCGCCGCCGCCCGGTGGCCGCCGCCGCGCGCCGGGTCGCCGCGGGCTGGGACCGGGCCGGGGCCCGCACCGGCGCCACCCTCGGCTTCGACACCTCCGTCCTCGTCGACGCGGTCGACCGCCAGCCGGCCATCGAGCAACTGGCCGGACCCGGCACGCCGTTGACGGTCATCACCGAACCGACCGAGACCGCGACCGCCGCCGCCTTCGCCCACACCGCCGTCCTCGCCGGGCGCCCCGGGAACGCCGCGCCACTGGCCGAGGCCGGCCGGCTCTTCGGGCGGCTAGCCCATCTCCTCGACGCTGTGGAGGACCGGGCCGCGGACGCCGCCGAGGGCGCCTGGAACCCGCTCACCGCGACCGGCGCGAGCACCGCCGAGGCCCGCCGGCTCTGCGACGACGCGCTGCACGGCATCCGCCTCGCCCTGCGCGACGTGGAGTTCACCGACTCCGCGCTGGTGCACGTGCTGCTGGTGCACGAACTCCGCCGGTCGGTGGACCGCGCCTTCGGCACTACGGCCTGTTCCCACCAGGGGCACGGCCGGCAGCTCTCGTACGGGCAGCCTCCGCAGTACGGGCAGCCTCCGCAGTACGGTCAGCCTCCGCAGTACGGTCAGCCTCCCCAGTATGGTCAGCCGCCGCAGTACGGTCAGGCTCCGGCCGGTGGAGCGTACGCGCCGACCGGTGGGCCGTACGCCTATGGCCCGCAGGTGAACGCCCCGCAGAACCCCTACGCGGGGGGATCGGTACCGCCTGGTGGCCACGGCGGTGGATACGGCGGCGGTCATGGTGGCGGCGGCAATAGCGGCAATAGCGGCAATGGCGGGGACGGCGGCGGACTGCCGCGCTTCCCGCACCAGCCGAAGAAGCCCCGGGGCTTCTTCGCGGGCTGCGCGGTGGCCATCGGCCTGTGCTGCACCTGCAAGGTGTGCTGCGCGGACGAGTTCGAGGGCCCCTGGTCGCGCAAGAAGCGCGACGGATGCTGCCAGTCCTGCGACGGCTGCGACGGTGGCTGTGACGGTTGCGGCGGATGCGACTGCTGTGACTGCTGCAGCTGCTGTGACTGCGGCTGAGGCATCGGCGGCTGAGGTTGCGGCGGCTGAGGTCGCGGCGGATGAAGTGCCAACCGCTCAAGCACCGCGTCACGAGGCCGCCATACCTGGCTGCCTGGCGAGACCGACCAACGGGACTGACCGACGAGACTGACTGACGGGGCCGACCGGCGAGGCCGACTGACGGGGCTGACCGACGAGGCTGTCTGACGTGGCTCCGTGAGGGGCCCAGTGACAAACGGGGCGGTCACGGCGGTGTGCCGTGACCGCCCCGCCGTCGGGTGCGGCTCGAAGCTCAGGCGCCCGGCGGCACCCGAGACGGGCGGCCGGAGCCGCGGGTGACGGAATAGCCGGCGATGCCGCCGAGCGCCGCGAGCAGCCCGCCGGCCGCGGTCCACAGCCAGCGGTCCGACCACCAGCCGGAGGACCAGCCACCGTCCGGCTCCGCCATGGCCGCCGGCCGCGGCGACGGCGTCGCCCCGTCGGCCTGCGGCGTGGCCGTACCAGCCCCCGGCACCAGGGGGGCGGCGAGCGAGCCGTCCACCGCCTGGGCGCCACCCTGGTCCGCGGTGCCCGCCTCGACCTTCGCATGGACCGGCAGCCCCAGATCCTCTTGCGGAAGATCGACGACCGTCAAGCGAACGTAATAGCTGCCGGGCAGCGGGTCGTTGGCCCACGGCTCCGCCCAGGCCCGCACCGTGCGCAGCGTGCAGGTCAGCTCGACGGAACCGGCGTCCTGGGCCGCGGCCTTGGTCGGTGCCCCGTATTTGCAGGGCTGCCGCCGGCGCAGCCCGTCGTAGACGTCCAGCTGCCAGGTGGCCGCACCGTGCCGGGCGGCGGCCGGCAGCGTCACCGTGGCGGTGACCGTGGCGCGCTGTCCCGCGTCGACCGGCAGCACCCAGTAGAGGTAGTCACCGGTGGACGCATCGGCCGTCGCCGGCTGGCCGGACTTGATGGCGGTCGCCGTACGGAACGAGGTCCCGGCCTCGGTCGGCCCCGCCTCCGTGCTCGCGCTCGCGCTCGGACTCGGCGTCGCGGTGTCGGCGACCGCGGGCCCCGCCACGCCGAGGAGACCCGCTCCGGCCAGCGCGGCGGTCATCAGCATCCTGCGTACGGTGCGCATCAGTTGGTCCTCCAGACGGAGACGCGCCAACGGGAGATCCAGCCCCAGACCAGACCGGCCACCAGCCCGGTGAGGGCCAGCGTGATCAGCAGCCACCAGCCGTGGCCGAGACCGAAGAACGCCGCGTCGGAGGCGTCACTCGGGCCGTCGACCACATCGACGGCCAGCTCGACCGGCATACCGGGCTCGGTCTTGACCGAAGCCGGCGCCGAGAAGGAGTTGCTGACCTGGAGGCAGACGGTCTTCGCCGGCGGCTCGTCCGCCCCGTCCGGCGCATCGGCCGGCGGCACGGGGTAACGCAGCCCGGAGGAGATCACATCGGTCCGCCCGTCACCCGCCTCCACGCCGCGGACCAGCTCCCGTCCCCGGTCCGTCGAGGCCCGCAGCAGAACCCCGTAATCGTTGTTGACGGCACGGTCGGCGGCGACGCTCACCGAGGCCCGGAGCTCCTGGCCGGGCCGGACGTCGACCCGGTACCAGCGGTGCTCGGCGAACTTCTCGCGGTCGCTGTAGAGCCCCGGCTTCAACTTCGGCGCGCCCGCGCAGCTCTGCGCCCCCTCGGTCGCCACCGGCGTGACGACCGGGTCAGCCGTCCGCTCCACCAACTGGTGCACACGATCGCGAAGTTGCTTTTTGTGCTGCACCGACGTGTACGTCCCGCCGGTCGCCTCGGCGATACAGCTCAGCTGCCTACGGGTCTTGGCGTCCGGCAGCAGACCGAGCGTGTCGACGGTGAGGTGGATGCCCTGCGCGGCGATGTCCCGGGCCACCTGGCACGGGTCGAGCGGGGCGCAGGTGTCCTCGCCGTCGGTGATCAGCACGATCCGGCGGGACCCCTCCCCACCCTTGAGGTCGTGCGCCGCACCCTGCAGGGCGGGGCCGATCGGCGTCCATCCGGTGGGCGTGAGCGTCGCCACCGCGGTCTTCGCCTCGGTCCGGTCGAGCGGCCCGACGGGGTAGAGCTGACGGGTGTCCTTGCAGCCGGTCTTCCGGTCGTCACCGTGGTAGTCGGCGCCGAGCGTCCGTATGCCGAGCTGCACGCCGTCCGGAACGGCGTCCAGCACCTCGTTGAACGCCTGCTTCGCGGCGGACATCCGGCTCTGGCCGTCGATGTCACGGGCTCGCATCGAGCCGCTGACGTCGAGGGTCAGCTCCACCTTGGGAGCGGTCTTCGCATCCGGTTCGCCGGCGCTGGCGGGTGTGGGAAGGAGGGCGACAGCCATCGCGGCCAACAGCCCGCACACCCCGGCCGCCAGCCGTTTTCTTGTGATCATCGCTGGATCGTATGGAGAAATCCGCCCCAGTCCAAAACGGTCGCCGGGGGCGGCTGCGAGGGGAGTTGAAGCCCCGGCACGGGGGTGACCGTGCGCACCCCGGGGCTGCTGGAGGCCCGGCTGCTGAGGGCCTGCCGACTGGAGGTGTGCGGGTGTGCGGGTCTGCGGGTGTGCGCGTGTGCGCGCGTGTGGGTGTGGGTGTGGGTGTGTGGGTCTGCGGACTGGAGGCTTGCCGAACGGGCCGCGTGTCGGCTGGAGCATGTGGCTCGGAGGCGTGCGGGCTGGAGGTGTGACGTCCCGTGGTGCGCCGACCGGAGCGTGCTGCCCGAAGGCGTTCCCGACCGGAGCGTGCTGCCCGAAGGCGTTCCCGACCGGAGGCGTGCTCCCCGGCCGCTGCCGACGCCTTGGTTCGTGCCGCGGTCCGGTCCAGCGCAGCCCGTCGCCTCCCGGCTCGCGTCCGCATCAGCCCAGCCCGTCGCCTCCCGGCCCGCATCCGCTTCAGCTCAGCGCGTCGGCCATCCGTCCGACCGCCTCGGTGAGCACCTCGGGGGAGGTCGCCAGGTTGAGTCGCACATGGCCGGTCCCGCCGGTGCCGAAGTCCGGGCCGGGGCTGAGGGCGACCCTGCCGCGCTCCAGGAAGAACGCGGCGGGATTGTCGCCGAGGCCGAGCGGACGGCAGTCGAGCCAGGCGAGGAAGGTGCCCGCGGCCGGCCGGTAGCGGATCCCGGGCAGCCGCTCGGCCAGCAACCGGGCGAGCAGTTGGCGGTTCTCGTCGAGTCCCGCGCGCAGCGTGTCCAGCCAGCCGCCGCCGTCCCGCAGCGCGGCCGTGTGCGCGAGGACGCCTACATGGCTCGGGCCGTGGCTGACTTCCTCCGGCATCCGCGCCAGCTCCCCGGCGGCCTCCGGACCGGCGACGGCCAGCGCGGCCTTGAGCCCCGCGAGGTTCCACGCCTTGGACGCCGACATGAGCGAGAAGCCGCGCTCCGCGCCCGGCACGCTCAAGTACGGGACGAAGGCAGCGTTCAGCGCCACCACCGGTGCGTGGATCTCATCCGCGACGACCCGCACGCCGTACTCGTCCGCCAACGCCGCTACCGCCGCCAACTCCTCGGCGCTGTGCACCGTCCCGGTCGGGTTGTGCGGGCTGCACAACAGGTACGCGGCCCGGCCACGGCCCGCAACGGCATCCCGGAACGCCCCTTGCAGCGCATCGACGTCGATCCGCAGATCGGCACCCAGCGGGGCCTCCACGACCCGCCGGTCCATATGCGTGAGGAACTGGTAGAACGGCGGATACACCGGGCAGTTGACGACCACCGGGTCGCCCGGCCGGGTGACCAGCTTCAGCACCTCGACGATGCCCAGCATCACATCGGGCACGATCGCCGTGCGCTCCACGGCGAGGCCGTCCCAGCCCCATCGCTCGCGGGCGAAACCGGCCAGCGCCCGGGCGTACGCCGTCCCGGCCGGATAGCCGGTGTCGCCGAGCGCGACCGCATCCGTGATCGCCCGGACGACCGGTGCGGCCAGCGGTACGTCCATCTCGGCCACCCACAACGGCAGCACATCGGCCGGATATGTACGCCACTTCATGCTCGTCCGCCGCCGCAGCGCGTCGATCGAGAGCGCACGCAGCGGGTTCGCGTCGGCGGGAACGTCGGGTGACCTGGGCTCCATGAGTCAACGATAGGCGCGTCGGCCCGTTCAGGCGGCGGTGAGCACCAGCGCGGCCTGGTCGTCGTCGGTGTCATCACCGGCGAACGCCGTGACCGCCGCCGTGACGGACTCCAGGAGCGCGGTGGCAGAGGGAGCCGGACCGCGCACCGCGACCAGCGCATCGGCCAGGCGCTGCTCCTCGAAGAACTCGCCGTCGGCGGCACGCGCCTCGGTGATGCCGTCGGTGACCAGCACCAGGCTGTCGCCCGGGGACAGCACCACTTGGCGCGGGCCCCCGCCGACGCCGGGCGCGATGCCCAACAACTGCCCCGGCTCGGCGAGTTGCTCCACCGTGCCGTTGGCCCGGCGTATGAGGGGCGGCACATGTCCGGCGCGTATCAGGTCCAGGACGAGCCGCCCATCCTCGCGCCGCAGTTCGCCGTATATCAGGGAGACGAAGGTGTCCTCGTTCGTGCCCTCGATGAGCGCGTCGTTGATGGCCGCGACGACGGCCGCCGGGTCGTGCAGAAGGCGCGCCGCGGCCCGCGCCGTGTGGCGGACCATGCCGGTCGTGGTGGCCGCCGCCGCACCGCGCCCGCAGACGTCGCCGATGATCAGCCCCCAGCGGTCGTCGGGCAGCGGGAAGACGTCGTAGAAGTCCCCACCGACGTCGAGCCCTTCGCCAGCGGGGTGGTACGACGCCGCCAGCTCGGCGCCCGGCACGGCCGGCAGTTCGGGCGGTAGCAGACCGGCCTGCAACTCACGGGCCAGCCGGACCCGGTCGGTGAACTGGTGGGCGTTGTCGGCACTCGACGCGGCCCGTCGCGCCAGCTCCTCGGCCAGCGCGATGACATGCCCGTCCAGCTCCCGGCCCATGGCCAGCAGGGTCAGCACCCCGAACGCACGGCCGCGGATGGCCAACGGGACACACCCGTAGGCGGTGAGGGCGGACCGACCGGCGGCGGCGCCGGCACGGGGACCGGGTCCGGGCCGGGCGCGGCTGTCGGGGCCGTCGAGGCGGGTGCGGGTGTCGGCGCTGTCGAGGCCGGTGCGGTCGTCCGGGCCGTCGAGGTCGATGCGGTCGTCAGGGCCGTCAAGGTCAGTGCGGTTGCCGGCGTGGGTGAGGACGTCGGCAGGACCGGGACCGCCGTCTCGCCCAGGACGACTGCCGAGGCCGGTGGCGCCGCTCTCGGGACCGGCGGCACGGATAAGGCCCGTCTCGGTGCTGCCGGAGGCCAGCACCCGGGCGACCGCGTCGTCGATCTCGTCGCTCAGCCCGGGGGCGGCCAGCAGGCTCTCGCCGTCCGGGTCGTCCGAGGCCACCGCGATCCGGTGGGTATGGCCGTCCTCGACGACGTGCACCGTGCACAGCGGCGCCAGCGAGGGCACGGTCAGCCGGGCCAGACACTGCAGGCAGTCGAAGTAGTGCGGCTCGCGGGTGATGGCGGTGCTGGCGTCCAGTACGAACGCAAGGTCCTCCCGGGCCTCCTTCTCCCGCTCCTGAGCGGCCTGACCGGCCTCCAGCGCACGGCGGCGCTCGATTGCCAGGGCCGCGATCCGGGCGAACGCCCCACTCAGCGCCACGTCCTTGTCGTCCGGCGCCTTCGGGGTGCGGTGGTACATCGCGAACGTGCCCAGCAGCTCACCGTCGGCGCCCATGATCGGGGTGGACCAGCAGGCCGCGACCCCGGCCTGCCGCGCCAGCTCCTGGTACCCGTTCCACCGCGGGTCGGTGGCGATGTCCGTGACGATCACCGGAGCCCGCAGATACGCGGCGGTACCGCAGGAACCCACGTCCGGCCCGATGGCGACCCCGTCGATCGCCTCGTTGTAGAAGGCGGGCAGGCTGGGCCCGGCACCGTGCCGCAGGTGCACCCCGTCGGGATCGGCGAGCAGCACCGAGACGATCAGGTCCGGGGAGAACTCCTCGATCGTCCGGGCCATCCCGGTCAGGATCTCGCCGAGCGGCGCGTCGCGCGCGATCCGCTCCAGCAGCACCCGCTGCTCGGCGGCGAGGATCTGGGCGTCGTGGGAGGCGGTGGTGTCCACCGCGATCACGACCACCCCGTCGACCGTGCCGTCCGCGTCCCGCCGCGGTTCGTAGGTGAAGTCGAAGTAGCCCTCCCGCTCCGCTCCCGGCGCGCCGAGCACCAGCCGGCCACCCCGGGCCCGGTAGGCGGTGCCGGTCCGGTACACCTCATCGAGCCGGTTCAGTACACCCTGCGGGCCCAGCTCGGGCAACAGCTCACCGATCGGGACGCCGATCTGTCCCCGGCCGCCGCCGACCGCCTCCAGGAACGCCGGATTCGCCGCCTCCAGCCGGTGCCGCGGACCGCTCAGCGCAGCGAAGATCACCGGAGCCTGGTCGAAGAGGTCCTCGTACTCCGTGCTCCGCCTGCGCATGGATCGGATACGTTCGGTGACCGATCCGAGGCGATCCGTGGACATGGCAGGGTGCCCTCTCATGCATTCTCCGATTGCGCCGTCGCGCCTTCCCTTAACTCTGACATATCGGGCATATACCCATCTGGTCCGGGCGGTGATCCGACTCCGCCACCCCGCGTCGCCCGGTGGACCCACCTGCCGGAATCCCGCCGCGGCACGCCGGGCGCCGCCACGCCGCCGGCCACCGGGTTCCGTACGCTGACCTGGCCGTCTCGCCGTTGGCTGGACGCTTTCGCGGCACGACAGGAGCGCACGATGCCCCCCTCCACCCCCGCGGGCTCTTTCCCCCCGTCCGGACCGCGGCAGCGCCTGCGGGCATGGTTGCTGGAGGGCCTGACCGATATGGCCAAGCGCCATCCCGGTCCGCACGCCGGCCCGCAGAGCGCCCACCATGGCCAGCGGTGGTGGCGGGTGATGTGCCTGACGGGTGTCGACTACTTCTCCACCCTCGGCTACCAGCCGGGAATCGCCGCCCTGGCGGCCGGGCTGCTCTCGCCCGTGGCCACGCTCGTCCTGGTCCTGGTGACGCTGGCCGGGGCCCTGCCGGTGTACCGCCGGGTGGCGAAGGAAAGCCCGCACGGCCAGGGGTCTATCGCGATGCTGGAGCGGCTGCTGTCCTTCTGGAAGGGGAAGCTGTTCGTCCTCACCCTGCTCGGCTTCGCGGCCACCGACTTCCTGATCACGATCACCCTCTCCGCGGCCGACGCCGCTACCCACCTGGTGGAGAACCCGCACCTCACCAGCGTCCTGCACGGCGAGGAAGTGCTCATCACGCTCCTCCTGGTCGCCCTGCTCGGTGCGGTCTTCCTCAAGGGCTTCCTGGAGGCGATCGGCGTGGCGATCGTCCTGGTCGGGATCTACCTCGGCCTCAATGCGGTGGTCGTGGTGGTAGGCCTGGGGCACGTCCTTTCCGCACCGCACGTCGTGACCGACTGGACCCAGGCCCTGACCACCGAGCACGGCAACGGCCTCGCGATGATCGGCGTGGCCCTCCTGGTCTTTCCGAAACTGGCCCTGGGTCTGTCCGGCTTCGAGACCGGCGTGGCGGTGATGCCCCACATCGAAGGCGAGACCGGCGACACGGAGGAGCGCCCCACCGGGCGGATCCGCGGCGCGAAGAAGCTGCTCACCACGGCCGCCGTGATCATGAGCGTCTTCCTGATCATCACCAGCTTCGTCACCACCCTGCTGATCCCCGAGGCTGCCTTCAAACCCGGCGGCCCGGCAAACGGGCGCGCGCTGGCGTACCTCGCCCACGAGTACCTGGGCTCCGCCTTCGGCTCCGTCTACGACATCTCCACCATCGCCATCCTCTGGTTCGCCGGCGCCTCGGCCATGGCCGGACTGCTGAACCTCATGCCCCAGTACCTGCCGCGCTACGGCATGGCGCCCCACTGGGCACGGGCCGTGCGCCCGATGGTGCTGGTCTTCACCGCGGTCGCGTTCCTGGTGACCTGGATCTTCGACGCTAACGTGGACGCCCAGGGCGGCGCCTACGCCACGGGTGTGCTGGTGCTCATCAGCTCCGCAGCGATCGCGGTGACCATTGCCGCCCGGCGGAGCGGGGAGCGCGGCTGGGCCATCGGCTTCGCCGTGATCGCGGCGGTGTTCCTCTACACGACCGTGGCGAACGTGATCGAGCGGCCCGACGGGGTGAAGATCGGTGCCTGTTTCATCGCCGGCATCATCCTGCTGTCGCTCCTCTCCCGGCTTGCCCGGGCCTTCGAGCTGCGCGTGACCAGCGTCGTGCTCGACGACATGTCCGAGCGGTTCATCCGCGACGTGGCCCACCGCGAGATCCGGTTCATCGCGAACGAACCCGACCAGCGTGACGTGGCCGAATACCGCGACAAGCTCCAGCAGATCCGCACCGACAACGACCTGCCGGCCGACGACGACTTCATCTTCGTCGAGGTCACCGTCAGCGACCCGTCCGAGTTCGAGAGCGAGCTGCGGGTCCACGGCGAGGTCCTCCACAACCGCTATCGCGTGCTCGCCCTCGAAAGCTCCACCATTTCCAACGCACTGGCCGCGCTGCTGCTGCACGTGCGCGACCAGACGGGCAAGCGCCCGCACATCTACTTCGAGTGGACCGAAGGCAATCCCTTCGCGCAGTTCCTCCGTTTCTTCCTCTTCGGCCAGGGTGAAGTCGCCCCCGTCACCCGCGAGGTCCTCCGCGAAGCCGAACCCGACCGTTCCCGTCGCCCCCGTGTCCATGTCGGCTGACCTCAGCGGGTGAACGGCTGGACGGACTGGGCATGGCGGAAGACGTTGCGCGGGTCCCAGTACTCCTTGACCTCCTGCAGACGTGTGTAGTTGGCGCCGTAGTACAGACGGTGTGAGGGCTCGCCGGAGGTGTTCCACTCGGGATCGTCGAGATCGGTGTCCGGGTAGTTGATGTAACACCCGTCGGTCACCGGTGCCGGCCGATCGTCCGCCGGGGGGCCGTGGGGCGCCAGCACCGGAACCCCGCCCGTGTCGGCATGGACATCGCGGTAGAACTCGCGGATCCAACGGAGATGCGGCGCCGCGATCGACGGGTCGGCGTCGGCATCGTGGTGGTTGGCGACACCGTCCTTGTTGACGTCCCGCTTCCAGCTCCAATACGTCTGGTACTGCAGCTTCAGCACCGAACTGCGCTGGTACACCGCCGTGTCGGCGCTGTCGGGGAGATTGATCGCGCCGCCGTAGGAGTCGACCTGAAGCAGCGCTTGCGGATTGTCGTAGTCCGCACGGGTCAGATGGCTGAAGATGGCGTCGAGCTGCCCCTCGGTGAATCCCCGCGTCATATATGCCGACTTGTATTTGCCGCACTGGTTGTCACCGGAGCCGTTGAGCGTCTGGGTCGCCGTCAGCCAGGGCAGCCGGGTCGGCACATGCAGTCCGCCCATGGGTGCGTGTTCGCCCATCCGCCGGTCCATGGGCGTCGGGTCGACGCCCAGGTCCTGGGTGATCCAGTCCAGGAAGGCGTTGAGCCGCTGCACGCTGTCCGGCCTGGTGGCGTCCAGCTGGGTGATCAACCCGACCTTGCCGTTGGCGCGGTGGTTCAGCTTCAGCAGGGTGAACATGTCGGTGAAGTCGCCGCGGAGCGATTTCGGGAGCCGCGGGGTGTTCTCGTACTCGAAGAACAGCCCGTAGTTGCGCACCAGGGACTTGAAGCGCTCCGGCTGGTCCTTGAGCTCCTCCCATGGCCAGGCGATGGCATGCAGCAGGACCTGCCCCGGGGGCTTGGGCAGCCCCTTGAACCAGTACCGCGTGACCACACCGAAGTTGCCGCCGCCCCCGCCGGTGTGCGCCCACCACAGATCCCGCAGTTCCGGCTCGGGGGAGTCGCGGCGCGCGACCACCACCTCGGCGTGCTGCCCGTCGCGGACGACGACGACCTCGACCGCGTAGAGATAGTCCACCGTCAGCCCGTGCTGCCGGGACAGCAGGCCGTACCCACCTCCCGAGACATGGCCGCCGGCGCCGACGGAGTAGCACGACCCGCCGGGCAGTGCCACGCCGAACGGTGCGTAGAGATGCGTGGCGACATGCCAGTTGGTGGCACCGGACTCGACGCAGTACGCGCCCATCTCCTGGTCCAGATAGGCCCGGTCCATCTGCCCGAGGTCGAGAATGACGCCCACGTCCGCACCGCAGACGAAGTTCTCGTAGCAATGGCCTCCCGAGCGGATCGTGAGGCGGCGACCGAGGCTCTCGTCGGAGCGGTGATCCGCCAGGTACTTGTTGAGCGCCGCGACGACCTCGCCGGTCGAGCCGATCACGGACACATAGTCAGGTGTCGCGATGAAGCGTTGGTTGAAGCCCCTTCTCAGCGCCTCGTAGCGCGCGTCCCCCGGCACTACTTCGGTACCGATCTCGGTGCCGGCACTGATCTGATACGCGGCCATGGTGGCCTCCCTACGACGATGGATCGATGGCGGGGTCTGACGGCTGCAGGCACCCACGCGCCACCGCGTAGGCAACTCTGCGTATCCGTCACCCCTCGTTTGATTACTATCCGTGATCGCCGTGTGGCTGTGAATGCCCGGAAGGTGTACGTCCGCTGGCGTCATGTTGACGCCCGGCCGCGGAGGTCCGGCCGGCCCGTGCCCGGCCTGGGGCGACCGGCGCTCCACCCCCGGTCCTGGGCTGGTCCTAGCCTGGAAGGGTGGACGGTGACCTGGTCACGGTGTTCCTGTGCGGGGATGTGATGCTCGGCCGCGGAGTCGACCAGATCCTCCCTTACCCGGGCGACCCCGCGCTGCGCGAGGGGTACCTCCACGACGCCCGTGCCTACGTCGAACTCGCCGAGGCGGCGAACGGGCCGATTCCCCGTCCGGTCGACTTCGCCTGGCCGTGGGGTGAGGCGCTACCCGTCCTCGACGAGGCCGCCCCCGCAGCTCGGGTGATCAATCTGGAAACCAGCGTCACGTGCAGCGGCACCTTCGCGCCCGGCAAGGAAGTCCACTACCGGATGAACCCCGCCAATCTCCCGTGCTTGGCCCTCGCACGTCCCGACGTCTGCGTGCTGGCCAACAACCACGTCCTGGACTTCGGCCGCGACGGACTGGTGGAGACGCTCGACGTCCTGGCCGGCGCGGGGCTGCGGACGGCGGGTGCCGGAGCGGACGCCGACGCGGCACGGCGTCCGGCGATCGTCCCCCTCGACGGCGACCAACGCCTCCTTGTCTTCTCGTTCGGCCTGCCGACCAGCGGTATCCCCTTCTCCTGGGCCGCGGCCGTGGACCGGAGTGGGGTGGCGTTCCTCTCCGAAGCGTCGGAAACCGCGGCCACGGGCCTGGCCGCACGCGTCCGGCAGATCAAGCGGCCGGGCGACATCGCCATCGCCTCGGTCCATTGGGGCCCCAACTGGGGCTACGGCGTCTCCCGCAGCGAGGCCGCCTTCGCACGACTGCTCCTCGACGGCGGCGTCGACGTCGTCCACGGACACTCCTCGCACCACCCGCGCAGCCTGGAGACCTACCACGGAAAGCTGGTGATCCACGGGTGCGGCGACTTCATCGACGACTACGAGGGGATCACCGGCTACGAGCAGTACCGGGACGACCTGCGCCTGCTCTTCCTGGTCTCGTTGGAGCAGCCGACCGGCAGGCTCCACGACGTACGCATCGTTCCCCTCCAGGCCCACAAGATGCGCCTGCGGCACCCGTCCGTCCGCGACTGCGGCTGGCTGCAACGGCTCCTCGACCACATCAGCACGGGCTTCCGTCCCTGCTCCACCGCAGAAGGGGACGGCCACACGCTCACCCTCCGACCGCTGTGAGGCCGACGGTGCGGGGGCGTGGGAGTGCCTCAGATGTGCAGCGTCAGTGGTGGATGGGTCCCGTTCAGGTAGTGGTCGCCGATATCGCGCAGCCTGTGGGTGGGTGAGCCCTGGGCGGTCAGTACACGGGCATTGCGCCAGAAGCGGTCGAACCCCGGGCCGTCCGCGGGGGCGTCGGCGCCGTCGGTGAGCTCCAGGATGCGGGTGGTGATCTCCAGTGTGGACTTGCTCGTGATCGCCTCGGCCGCGGCCACGAGCACCGCGATGTCCGCGCGCTGATCGACATCGAGCTCCTGCCCCATGAGGAGCCCCCTCGCCAGCGCTTCGGTGGCGGGCTCGACGACCGCCGCCGCGGTGTGCGCGGCGGCCACCAGCTCCCCGTAGGCGAGGAGGAGATAGGGATCGCTTCCGGGGCGCCGCTCGAAGACGCCGCCGTCCGGGTCGGCGGGCGGCCAGGTGCGCGGTGCGGTACGGCTGAAGTCCCGGGCCTCGGCCAGCGTTCCTTCGGCGATGCCCAGGCAGACGTGGACCAGGGCGAGCCGGAGCGCCAGCGGGGCGAGCGTGGAGAACGGGGAGACATCGTGTTCGTCGTGCGGCATGGTCCCGAGGACCTGGTCCACCTGCACCGGTACGCCGTCGAAATCGACGCTGCCGGCTCCGGTGAGCCGCTGGCCGAGGCGGTCGTGCGCCGGGACCGCCGTGACACGGGGCTCGGTTGGGTCCACCCGAACGATCAGTGCCTCCCCGGTCGCGGTGCAGGCCGCGCTCACTACCAGTTGGTCGGCCACCGTGACGCCCGCCGGGAAAGCTCGGCGACCGTGGAGGACATATCCGGTCTCGGTGGGTGTGAGGGTGAGGTCGGGCCCGGTCTCCGTCTCCTGTTCCGGGTCCGTGCCTGACAGATCGATGCTCCCTCCCCAGAGCCACTGCCCGGTTCCCGCTTGGCGCTCGATCCGGTCGGCCTGCTCGGGCGAACCGAAGAAGCGGGCGCTCCACGAGAGCGCGCAGTGCCTCCCCAGGAGCTCCCCGATGGAGCTGTCGGCCGCCGCGATCTCCCGGATGACCGCACACGCCGTACGCCAGTCGGTACCCCACTGGGACGGCCCCGGCGGCAGCAGCAGTGCCGGCAGGCCGGCTTCGCGCAGCCGGGAGAGCTCGTCGAACGGAGGCTTGCCGGCCCGGTCGCGGGCGATCGCGTCGACGGCGAGATCTTCCGCGACCTCACGGGTGACGCGTGGCCAGATGGCGTCGTCCGCCGTGCCGTTGACCTGTGGGGCGGCGGGGCATGCTGCGGACTTCTTCGGCATGGCGCCGGTCACCGTCCTGTCGGGTGGTCTGGCGGTCGGTTTCCCTAGTTTTCCCACTGAATTAGTAGGGAATGATGATGCGCCCGTACTCCCGTTGCGGCAAGGCGCGTTCAAGGCGTGGACAGCCGAATCTTGTCATCCGGACGTGAATTGCGGCTCCGCGGCCGGTTCCGGGTGTGCGGCGACGAGGGCTACCGCCTCAGGGGTTCGTCCAGGAGGCGGGGTCTTCGGCCAGTGCGGATACCCGGCTGGGTAGATCCGCCGAGGCGACATCGGCGAGGGAGACCCCGTCGAGGATCTGCCGGACGTTGGCGCGGAGGGCGACCCAGAGTGGCAGCAGGGACTCCGCAGGGCCGGTATAGGACAACTCCGGCGGGCGGACACCGCGTACGGATACCAAGGGCCCGTCGACGACGCGGATGACATCCGCGATGCTGATGGACTCAGGGGCCTTGGCCAGGCGGTAGCCGCCGTTACCACCGCGCTGGCTGAGGACGAGTCCGCCGCGGCGCATATCGTTCAGAATGCCTTCGAGGAACTTGTGCGGAATGGCCTGGGCATCCGCGATGGCCTCCGCCTTGAGCGGTCCTGCGTCCCGGGCGTGAGCGAGTTGCAGCGCGGCGCGCACCGCGTAGTCCGCTCTGGCTGAAATCCGCATGCTCGCATTATTCCGCAGTGCCTCCGAGGGTCGGGCCGGGTGGCCCGAGAGGCCGGTCAGCGGTCGACCGTCACTTCGAAGTGCTTGGGGGCGGCCCCCTCTGCGGTCACGGTGAAGGACGCGGTCCCCGCCGCATCGCCCGCCACCAACGGTGGGGTCTGTGCGTACCCCTGGGAGTCGGTGTCGAGCGTGACGGTGGTGTCTCCGCCCTCGAAGAGGACCTGCTGCGTCGTGGACAGCCAGGCGAACGTCACCGACGCATCGGTCACGGGGAGACCGCTCCTGCGGTCGACGAGTCGCGCCTTCAGTGGGTGGGCGAAGGTCTGGTGTGGGCCGGCGTGCTGCCCCGTGCCTCCGGCCGGCTCGATGGCCACCGTCAGGTCCGTGCCCGCTTCCCGATCCATTGCGCCTCCTCGTTTCCATGGCCCTGAACGGTCTGTTGGGGCAGAGGCCGCGGCCCCGCCGTCACTCGAACGGGTGTTTTCTACCCCGCCCACGGCGAATTGCTTGCGCACGCGGGTTTTTTCGGTGCAGGCTTTACAGCGGATGCAATGAATCGATCGAAGGGGACTTACATGTCCAACACCCTTGAAGGCAGCCAGAGTTACGGGATCGTGGGACCACAGGGACAGCGTCTGCGGGTGGTCGTGATGCTGGTCAGCGGCCGAGTGCCTTGCGGAGCTCGTCCTTGTTCATCGAGGAGCGGCCGTCGATGTTGCGCTTCTTGGCCTCCTCGTAGAGCTGGTCCTTGGTGGGGCCCTGGGTGCCGCGGTGGGAGCGCTCGCCACCCCGCTGCGGCGCGGACTTCTTGTCCCGCGTGGATACCTTGCTGGCGGTCTTGGACTCGCCGGACCGGGCGCGTTCCTTGTTCACGGTCCGGGCGGCGATCTCCTTGGCCCGCTTCGTCGACTCGCCTCGTTGCTCGGCGCCTTCCTTGATGTGCTCGTACTGGCGCTCACGCTTCTTGCTCGAACCTGCAGGCATGATGGCTCCTTGACCGGTTGGTGTGTCGTTCGTCGGCCGGCCGCTCTTAAGGGGTGGCCAACGGTGACCCCTTCAGTTCACCCCGTTCGGCGGCAGCGTGCGAGGCAGAGCGGCCGATCGGGCGGGTGCGTCTCCTGGGGCGGAGGCGGCAGGTTGGGGAGCCGGCGTGTTGCCCCGCCGGCCGCACCATCTTGCCCGCCAGAGCAGCCCGCCGTCGGCCCCCGGCGGGCGCACCGGCCGCCCGTCGGACGACGGCAGGTGCGGCGAAGAGGGAGGCGCAGAGGGAGGTGAAGAGGGAGGGGTCGAGGTGGGCGCGTCGAGGTGTGGTCGGGTCAGTCGGTGGAGAGCGCTTCGAGGAGTTCGCCGACCTGCGGGTCGGGGAGCGCGCGGGCGACATCCGCCAGAGCCGCCATGCCGACGAGGCGATGACCGTCGATGACCGGCAGGCGGCGGACCTTGTGACGGGCCATGGTTGCGAAGATCTCGTCGGCTCCGTCGTCGGCACCGATGGTGACCGCTTCGCCCTGGGCGAGTTCCCCGGCCCTGGTCTGCTGCGGGTCCAAGTTCTTGCCCAGCACCTTCACGACGACGTCGCGGTCGGTCAGGACGCCCTTGAGCTTGTCGTCCGTGCCGCAGATCGGCAGCGCTCCGACGCCGAGGGAGGTCAGCTTGCGAGCCGCTTCGAGGATGCTGTCGTTGGCGCCGATGCATTCCGCACCCGGCGACATGATGTCGCGTGCCACAGGCATGACTGTTCGTCCTTCCTTGAGGAGGGATCTGGGATATGAGGAGCGATCTGGGACAGGGGGAGGTGATTGCCGTGCGGGCTACCGGCCTCGGCCGGTGACGTAGTCGCGCACCCGGTCCACCAGGCCCAGGCCGGGAGCCAGCAGCTTGTTGGCCGGCGGTGTGCTCGGGGCCATGGGGTGGGCGCGGGTCGGGGCGGTCTTCTTCGCCTCGCGGACCTTCCGGCCGAGACTTTCCAGGACATAGGGGTGGACGCCGTCCCGCAGCTGGGGGAAGAGGTGGTTCTCCTCGTCCTCTACGTGCGCGGTGACCTCGGTGCGCAGCTCGCGTACGAGGCGGTCGAAGTCGGTGTCGTCGGCCTCGCGTCTTTCGATCTCCTTCAGGAGCTGCTCGACGCGGAGGTGATCGGCGATCTCCTTGTCCGCCAGCATCCCGCCGTTCTCCAGATGGTCGCGTACGGCCGGGTAGAGGTGTTCCTCTTCGGCAACGGAGTGGCGCACCAGCTCGATGGTCAGGGCGTCCAGGAGCCGTTTGCGGGCGCTGCTGCCGGGCGCCGCGTTGTCGAACTGCTCGAAGAGGTCATCGACCTCCCGATGGTCCGCGGTCAGCTCCGCGATGACGTCCTCGCCGTGCTCCATGATCTGTCCTGTCCCTCCGGGTGACCCGGGCGCAGCCGGCCCGTTGCCAGGCGCACCAGAGCAACGGATTCCCGAGTCGTCCGGCGGATAACGTCAAGTCCGGGGAATTGCGTCGGATGCCGGGGTGACGGCCGCGGTAGGGGAGGGCGGGTCGGCTGGGGCCTCTCCACTGGGTGCGTTGGCTGATGGCCTCCCACCGGATACGTGCCACCGGTGCGGTGGGCCGATGGGTTCCGCCGGGCGCGTGCCGTCGGGTGGGGCCGGCTGATGTCTGCCCATCGGGATCGGCTGATGTCTGCCCATCGGGTACCTGCCGCCGGGCGTGGTCGGCCGGCGCGTGGACCGGGTGCGGCTGGCTGGCGCCTGGTGGTCGGAGCGTGCGGCCAGAGGTGCCTGGGTGGGTGCGCGGCGGCTCTGGTTAGCGTCTGCTTAGCGAGCCATGATCACGGCGTAGGCGATGAAGAACCCCGCGCAGAGGACGACGACGATGCCGAGGATGATGGCCGGGCCCTTGGCCCATCCGCGGGTGGGGAGGTCGCGGGGGCCGGTCTCCGAGCCCGTGCTGTCCTCGCCCGGCGGGGTTTCGCCCGGCGGCACGCCGCCTCCGGGGCCAAGGCCCGGTGTTTCGCGAGGATCCGGATCAGGGTGGTGAGTGCTCATACCGGGAGTTTGCCCGAAAAAGACCGATTTCACCGAGTGGGGTGGGTGGGCGAAGAGGGGAGGGGGTGGTGTGGGCGGTCGGTGCGGTTGGTGTGGCGGGCGTGGTGGGGGTGGGCACGGTGGGGGTGGTCAGGGGCGGTGGGCACGGTCGGGGTGCGTGGGTGGGGGAGGGGGCGGGAGAAGGGGAGGTAAATGTCGCGTCTTCGGGTTTCGTCGTAGACGCTGGGGAAGGCCTGCAACCGCGATCTTTGCGTCCCGAAAGTCCTCCGCCATCGTGGGGGTGGCGGAGGACTTTCGGGTCCTTGGCCCGCAGGCGGTGTTCCATTCCGCTTGCGGGCGTGGCGCTACCAGTAGTGCCGTCGGCCGGCTACTGCGTGGCCCATCGCCCCGAGAACCCAGAGGATCGCCCCGATCACTGCCAGGATGATTCCGATGGTCCACAGGATGCCGATACCGGTCACGAACCCGATGACCAGCAAGATAATTCCGAGAACGATCACGATGTGCTCCGATCTCGCATATGTTTCCCCCTTAACTGTGGTCCTGGTGTGACGCAGGGGCAACTTATGTAGTCGGCGGGTGTGGAGCCACTGGGAGGGGTGCTGGCGTGATCGCGGTGGGTGAGCGGGCAGGGAATTCTGGGGATCGTTGACCTTTAGGGACTGGCCGACGGAAAGGGTGATGCCATCCAAGGGGTTATTGCGATCCAAGGGGCGATGCGATCCAGCGGGTGATGCGATCGGCTGCCGATCGCCCGCTTTAATTTCCGTACGTCGGCCGCGGGTCGGCGTATGTGCGCCGCATTCGGTCTTTAGTGTGCCGAGGTGGTGAAAAGAGCGGTGGTGTTCGTGGCCGCGGGCGGGGCTGGGGAGTGCGCCGGGGGAGGGGGCCGGGGGCGGGGTCGGGGTCTGGGTTGGGCCGGGGCGGGTCCGAGGTGACCGGTGTGTGCCGGTTCGCGCGCCGGTGGGCGGATGGCTGATGAAGAGGCCGCTGCTTTTCTTCATCGCTGGTGCCGTGTGGCGTCGTAGGCATGCCGTGGTGGTCGCGGTGGGCTATGCGGTTGCCGCTCTGGGCGTGGTGCACGGACTGGGGGTGTTCCTGGTCGGTCTGGGGATCGTGAGCGGCGGGGCCTTCGGCTTCACCTTTCAGTACCAGGAATGCGAGGACTGACGTGTGGGTGAGGCGAGGACTGTGGTGTTGGCAAATGCGGGGGGGTGTGGTCGTGAGGTGGGGAGTGGCGTGGAGGGCAGGGGTGTAGGGGCGGCAGGGCCGGCAGGGCCGTACGGCATTTGGGTCGCGGAGAGTGGACGGAGGGGGCGTCAAGTAGACGTGAAAGGGGAGAACTGCGCGGACGCTCGCCTGATTGCCTGCCGGGCTACGGGGTCTCGGGGGTGTCGAGGTGAGGTGACCGGCGGCGATGGTGGCGGGAGCGGTGGTTGGTCCAGTTCTCGGCGGCTTCGATTTGCAGCAGGTTGAGCCCTGTTTCCGCCACCAGACGCTGTTGGGAAAGGCCCTCTGGATGCCGGCGCAGCGCGCGGGCGATTTTTCCGGCCCACAGCTCGGCATTCACGAAAGGACGTGCGTGGTACTTCTGCTGCAGTTCGCCGAGGTGCGCCGTGGAGCAGGCCGTCAGTGACCGATTGCCGTCCAATGCCGGATCGTGGACATGGATCGCCGAGGAATCCGGTACGAGGGCGTGGACCCCGGTCCCGTCCACCACGCTCGCGCCGCACAGTCCGCACCGCCGAGGAAGCGGTTCCGCTTCCTCGGGCTCAATTGCCTCACCCACAGCGTTGTTGTACCTCGCGGTCACCGCGGATGCCGGTTCGGCGCGCCGCACCATCCGTACCTTTCGTTTCGCCCGCAACGTTCCGTCGGGGCGTCAACAGTCCGACGACACAGAGGCTATGGCGGCTTTCGGGACATGCCTCGGGAGTCGTCGGGTAGAGGCGGGTCGAGGGGGGACTGCAGAGGGGGACCGAGTCAACAGCTAGGAGCCTGAGCATGACCAGCACCGGCACCATGACAGCAGGGACTGCGGTAGCGAACCCGGTCAGCACGTCCAAGGGGAGTGCCGCCCCGGCTCCGGCGGTTTCCCTGCCGCCGATCGATGAGCCGCAGCGCCTTGCCCCGAGTGAAGCCAGGGAATTGTCGAGGGTTTTCTTCGAGCGACTCGCCGTCCTTGAGGAGGGCACCCCCGAGTACCAGTACGTGCGCAATACGCTCATCGAGATGAATCTGTCCCTCGTGCGCTACGTCGCCCGGCGCTTCCGCAGTCGGGGGGAGAGCACTGAGGACGTTCTGCAGGTGGGCACCATAGGCCTGATCAAGGCCATAGACCGCTATGACGTCTACCGTGACGTGGAGTTCACCACGCTGGCGGTGCCGTACATCCGTGGGGAGATCAGGCGCTTCTTCCGTGACGCCACCTGGTCCGTCCATGTGCCGCGCCGGCTGCAGGAGCTCCGCATCGACCTCGCGAGGGCCTTCGAAGAGCTGGAGGCCACCAACAATCACGACCCTTCGACGGCAGAGCTTGCCGCACATCTGAAGCTGCCGGAGGACGAGGTGAGGGAGGGGCTCATCGCCTGTAACGGCTATGACACCGACTCCATCGACCGGCCGATCCAGGCCGCGGGAAAGCAACAGACCGGGCTCGTTGCGGACCTCATGGGCAGCAACGACCCCGCGCTCGACCTCGCGGAGAACATCCAGGCCCTCAAGCCGCACCTCGCGCAGCTCGACGATCGTGAACGCACACTGCTGCAGCTCCGGTTCGGTGCGGAGATGACGCAGGCCGAGATCGGCAAGGAGCTCAACCTCTCCCAGATGCACATTTCCCGGCTGTTGAATCGTGCCTGCACCAAGTTGCGGAAGGGGCTGCTGGCCGAGGTGTGAGTGAGCACGGCCGTGGCGTGCCGACAACTGAGCCGACAGCAGAGCCGACAGCAGAGTCGGCAACAGAGCTGGCGACGGAGGCGACAACGGAGGCGTGGCGACGCAAGAGCAAGAGTGCGCCGGTGCAAGTGCAAGAGGACAGACAACGCGAGGACAGGCAAGGCGACGGAAGGGAGCGGCCGGGCAGGAGTAGGGGGGAGTGAGGGAAGTGAGGGGTCGGGGCGTCAACGCGCCCCGGCCCCTTCGCAGTTGCTCGCTTTTGCTCGCGTCTTTTGCGGCGGGCGTCGTTTGTGTCGGTCTCAGGCGTGCGACGACGTGCGACGACGTGCGACGACGTGCGACGACGTGTGGCGTGTATGGCGTTACGGGTGGTCAGGGTGCTGCTCGTTGGGCACGCCGCCGCGGCCGCCGCCCGTTCTTCGACTTGGCGTCCCTCTTTGCTCCAGGTCGGTTCGGCTCGGGTCAGTCGTTCCGCTGGTGTCGCTCCCCTTTGGGGCTGTGACTTCGCTTGGTCCGCGGTCCCTGGCTGTGCCACTTCGTGTCGCTCTCCAGGGTTTCCTTCGCTTCCTCTGTGGCGCGCTTGTCGGGCGTTGGTGAAGGCTCTCCCTCGCCCGTTCCCGATGCCATCGGGGTAAAACTCTACAAAACAGGTAATTGGGGGCCTTTGGGGCGGATGTCGCGTGGTGATCTCGGCCAGGTTGGTCTGGCCTTTTTGGTGAGGCCGTTTCGTTTTGGTCCGGTGCCGTTGAGCTGGGATCGCTCGTACGGCCGGGGGGAGCTGGGGAGGGGCGGGCAGCGGAGCTCCGGTCCGGCGCCGGTGAGGGGGAGAGCGAGAGGGAGAGCGAGGACGTATCCATGACGGTGAAGGTCATTGAGGGGGCCGGGACAACGGTTTGCCCGCCGCACTGCTATGCCCTCTACGAGGGCGGGCACTTCAACGAGGTGGAGGACGATGCCCGGCGGGTGCTGGTCGCCGACGAGCCGGTGCCGGACCTCGCGGAGCACGGCTTCGACGGCGTGGTCCAGTCGCTGGTGAACTTCAGCCGGTTCGCCGTGGAGCTGTACGAGGGGCCCGGCCACCGGGGCGAGCATCTGACCTTCGGCCCGACGCTCTCGCCGAAGGATCTCGGCGGATTCCGTACCGAGGCTGGGAAGAGCTGGGGCCGGCGGGCCCGCTCCGTCAACACCTCTCCCGTCCGCCCGGAGGGCCGGCAGCCCGGGACCGTGCCGAGCGGATCTGCGGAATGAGCGTGGTCACCAGCACGTCGCGGTGAGCGGCGCGCACCGGGTTCAGCGGGTGGATCGGGGACACGCCGTGCAGGGTGCTGCGGTCGTCCGACACCAGGAGCGCGGCGGGCTCGTCGAGGGTGACGGACAGCAGCTCGCGGCCGTCAAGGGCGTACAGGGTGCTCCGGCCTCCGGTGGCGTTGTGGCGGTTGACCAGCAGGGAAGACACCAGCGTGACGCCGTCCTGATGCCTGCCCTCCGGTGTGGGGTCCCCTGCGCCGTCCGCCGCGGCGACGACCCGGAACGGATGGACCTTGGCGTTCCAGGTGGTGACCGTGGCGTCCAGGGCACCCGCGAGGCGGCCCAGGAGTCCCAGGACGGCGCGCAGGACGGGATCGGTGGTGAAGGCCTCGGTGAGCGGCTCGAAGTGCCGGTCTACGCCGTCGTAGAGCGGGTTGGTGCGGTCGGGCTGGACGAAGGGGAGGTGCGGGAGGTGGGACAGTTCGCCGGTGGTGGGGGTGAGGGAGAACTGGCCGTACCGGCGTAGGCGACAGGTGCCCAGTTCGGCGGCGTAATGGTCCGGGGAGAGTTCCTCCCAGTGGGCGGCGAAGCGCGCCCAGGCCTCCGCGTCGGCGGCCAGCAGGGATCTGGTGACGGTCGCGGGGAGGAGATGGACCCCGGCGGTTGCCAGGGAGGCGCGGGCAGTGGCCACCGGGGTGGCGACGGCGGTCTCGTTCATGTGCGACACCTCCTGATGGCTGATGGCTGATGGCTGATGGTTGGCGATTGGCGATTGGCGATTGGCGATGGGCGGGTGCCGGCCGGGTGGCGGGTGGTGGGTGCTGTTTTACGGTTCCGGCTGCTGCTGACGGCTGGGCCGCTTCTCGCGGCCCAGGGGAACGACTTCTCGCGGCTGGCTAGGGGGAGGTCCCCTGACTTGCTGCGGCTGCGGGGAGGGAAGTGCGCAGGGCGGTGCGGCCGTGGCGCCAGGCGTCGAGGAGGTGGGCGGCGAGCCGGTCCTCCAGGTGGACGGTGGCGCCGATGCCGAAGGCCACATCGGGTTCAAGGTCGGGTTCATCGGTCAGCAGGCCCTCGATGACCTCGCGGCGCACCACCTGCTCGTGTACCGCGTCGGCCTCGACGTGTTCGTCGTAGAACCGCTCCGCCGCCGGGCCGGCACCGGTGTGGCGCATGGCGTCCGCGAGGCGCCGCGCGGCGGGGGAGGAGGTCACCTCCACGGTGGCGAAGTGACCGACCAGCGCCCCGCGCAGCGACCGGTGCAGACCGAACAGGGACATCAGGTTGACCGTGGCCAGTGCTTCGGCGGGCGCCAGGTCGAGGTAATGCCCGTAGGAGGTCTCCAGACCGAGGTCCGCCATGAGGTCGGCGAACAGCTGGGCGTGGATGTCCTCGGCACGTCCGGCACCGAACTCGTCGAATTCGACGGCGACCATTCCGGCCTTCGCCCGGCCACGCAACCGGGGGATGACCCAGGCGTGCGGGTCGGCCTCCTTGAGGTGGTACAGCGAGCGCAGTGCGGCGTACTCCCGTAGTTGCCAGAGCCGGCCCTCGCGCCGCAGGTAGTGACTCACGCTGGTGCCGTCGTCAACGACCGGTTCGACCAGTAGGCCGTCCAGCGCTTCCGCCGTGCCGACGGACGGGACGTCCGCCCGCAGCGTGCGGAGGAACGCCTCCTCCAGCGTGCGCCGCACCGCCAGCAGCACGGGGTCCCACTCGCGGTCGTCGGGCACGCCGTCGAAGCCCTGGTAGTGGAGCTCGTAGAGCACATAGAGGGCGAGCTGGAGATCGGCTCCGTAGGGGTCGGCGTGCTGGATCTCCGCCTCCGTGGTGGTGCGCAGGGGGGCCAGGGAGACGGTTCCGGTTCCGGGGGGCTGGAGGGCGGAGAGGGGTGAGTGGGGTGAGTGGGGTGAGTGGGGGGTGGGGGCGGAAAGCGGGGAGAGGGCGGTGAGGACTGCGGTTGAGAGGTTGCCCTGGGGGTGGGGCTGGGGTGGCCGGCCGTGCCGGCGGGGCGGCGGGGCGGATGACGTGGTGAGGGATGCTGCTGGCTTCATGGCGCGGTCCCCTTCCGGCGTCACGGGGCGATTTCCTTCCCGTTCGTTCCCGCTTCCTGGCTCGTCGCCCTCCGGTTCGGATGTGGGGCCGCGTCCGGGTGAGGGGGCCGGCTCGGATGTGGGGCTGCGTCCGGGTGGCGGGACCGGCTCGGATGTGGCGCCCGGCTCGGGGGTGGGTGCCGATGTGGATGTGGCGCCCGGCTCGGATGTGGGGCCGAGTCCGGGTGAGGTGCCAGGCTCGGGGGTGGGGACCGGTTCGGGGGCGGGGCGGGCGCGGCGGCGGTGGCTGGTGTCGCACCAGGGGTAGGAGTGGCTGCGCCGGCAGGTGCAGAGTGCGACGACGAAACGGTCGGAGACGGCAACGGAACCGTCGTCGCAGACCACCTCCACGGGGCCTTCCACCAGCATCGGACCGTCCCGGTCGACGGTGATACGGCGACGTGGGCGCGGGCGCTCAGGGACGTTCGGCACGGATGATCACCAGTTCCTCTGTGAAATGCGAGCTGTCCCCGGTGAAACGCGCGCTGTCCCCTGTGTCCTGCGCGTTGTCCCCGGTACCGGCGAGCAGGCCGTTGTGGCGCAACCACGGAAGACGGGAGCGCAGGACCGGTCCGAACGGGATGTGCGCACGGTCGCTGACCTCGGCCCGTAGTCCGGACCGGGACAGTCGCGACAGGGTGTCCCCGGTGCCGCACAGCCCGGAATGGACCATCAGCAGCACTCCGCCGGGGCGCAGGGCCGCCGGTGCCAGGTCGCAGATCCGGTCGATGAGCAGCCGCCCGTCGGGTCCCGCGTCCCAGGCTCGCGCCGCTCCCCGGGGCGGACGGAGGCCGGGTGCGGGTACGTACGGCGGATTGCTCACGAGCAGGTCGAAGGTGCGGCCGCGGGCGGCGGTGGCCAGATCGCCCCGGCGGACCGTGAGGGGCAGTCCGGCGACCCGGGCGTTGAGCCAGGTGGTCAGCACCGCCCGCCAGGCGATGTCCACGGCCGTGACGCGGGCCCCGCGGCGGGCGGCACCCAGCGCGAGGGCGCCGCTGCCCGTTCCGAGGTCCAGCAGGTCGGTACCCGGGCCGATGCCCTCCCGGTACAGGGCGCGCAGGAGGAGCCGGGTGTCGTCCTGGGGCGTATAGACGCCGGGGAGGGTCATCAGGGGACGCGGTCGGGCGGGCGCGGCGGTATCGATCTCGGTATCGGGGGTCATCCTCCGCACCTCCCTTCCCGGCCGGTGTGGGCTGGTACCGCTGTCCACGGCTCCGGGGTCTCTCCTGGGTCCGTGCACGGCCCTACGGCTCCTGCAACTTCCTCAGCACCTGCGGCCGGCTCCCTCGGCACCTGCGGCATCTGCGGCCCCCTCGGACCTGCGGCATCTGCGGCACCCTCGGCATCTACGGCTCCCGTGCCGGCCCCAGATTCCGCGGATCTCGCGGATCTCGCGGATCTCGCGGGTCCCGTGGGCCCCGTGAATCCCGTGAATGCTGTGACTCCCACGGCCGTCCCGAATCCGCGACTTCCGTGGCTTCGGTTCCAGCGTTGCGGCAATCCGGTGAGGCGACCACTGGGGGAGCGGGCCGGCCGGGGTGTGGGCTGAGGTGCGGAGGCTCCGGATGGCCCTCAGCCTGGAGAGAGGGGCGGGCGAGCGCCGCTCACGGAGACGCCTGAGACGAGGAGTGGACGTGGCCAAGCACCGGAAGTCCTCGCACCCGAAGATGGGCGAGGGCCACAGCATGCACAAAGGCACCGAGCAGCACGGCTGGTCACCGGACATCGACCAGTCCGAGCAACACGCCGACGAGAGTGCGCATCGCTCGTTCCACCCTGAGCGATATGCGCCGAAGCGGGACCGCAGCAAGGAGACCAAGGACACCGGGCAGGAGAAGGTGCCCCCGGCGAGCGAGGTCAAGAGTGAGTCCGAGCCGGGCGAGCGCCGGGCCGCCCGGACGAGCGAGAAGGGCATGCACCGCAAGGAGCGCAAGGGGCCCGCGGGGCGGCCCAGCGGCGGCCGGGACGCCGACGCCCACACCGGCGTCGATCCACAGAATCCCTGAAGGCCGGGAGGCCGGGAGGCCGGGAGGCCGGGAGGCCGGGAGGCCGGGAAGTCGGGAAGCCGGGAAGTCGGTGCACCTGGGAAAGCCGTAATGCCGCAATGCCCGTGATGCCGCAATGCCCGTGATGCCGTAATGCCCGTGATGGGTGATGCCTGTGATGGGGGCACCTTGATGCACCTTAAGCCCGTGAGCCCGTGAGCCCGTGAGCGCCTGCACCGTAAGCACTGGCTCTCGCACGGTGGAAATCGGGCCTGTCGGGCACCCGGCTCCTGTGCTTCTGTACGCGGCTGCGGCTTCTGTGCGCGGCCGAGTCGTCCGTGTGCGCACCAGGAGGTCTCGTCATGGCAGAGGGAAAGGCAGCTTCGGAGAAACCCGGGAGCCACGGGAACACCGAGAACCTCGGGAGCCACGGGAACACCGAGAACCGGGAGGAGCTTCCCGAGGGTCCCGCGAACGCCGAGAACCCGGTCACCAAATACCCGCAGCCGGAATTTCCGGAGCAGGATCAGGAGCATCCCGGGTGGACCGGGCCGATGGACCCGCCCCCCGATCACGGCGAGGAATCGTATCGGGGGAGCGGACTTCTGGAGGGGCGCAAAGCGCTGCTGACGGGCGGTGATTCCGGGATCGGGCGCGCCGTCGCGCTGGCCTTCGCCCGGGAGGGCGCGGACGTGCTGTTCACCTTCCTCCCCGAGGAGGAAAGGAGGCCGAGGAGACCGCCCGGCTCGTGACGGACGCGGGCCGTACGGCCGTGCCGCTGTCCTGCGACGTTCGTGAGGAGGAACAGTGCCGGCTGCTCGTCGCGCGGGCGGTGAAGGAGTTCGGCCGGATCGACGTCCTGGTGAACAACGCGGCCTACCAGATGTCGCAGCCGGATGGAATCCAGGCCATCACCACGGAGCAGTTCGACCGGGTGATGCGGACCAACCTGTATGGCATGTTCTGGCTGTGCAAGATGGCGCTACCGCACATTCCCAAGGGCGGGGTCATCATCAATTCCACGTCGGTTCAGGCCTACAAGCCCAGTCCGCATCTGCTCGACTACGCGACGACGAAGGGGGCCATCGTCACGTTCACCCAGGGGCTGGCGCAGATGCTCGCGTCCGAGGGAATCCGGGTCAATGCGGTCGCCCCCGGGCCGGTCTGGACCCCGCTGATTCCGGCGACGCTTCCGGACACCACCACATTCGGTAAACAGGCCCCGCTGGGGCGCCCGGCACAGCCGGCGGAAATGGCGCCCGCTTATGTCTTCCTCGCCTCCCCGCAGGCGAGTTACATCACCGTCGAGATCGTCAATGCCACCGGCGGGACACCTCTGCCATGACGCACCTCTGCCATGACGCACCTCTGCCTTGACGCATCTCTGCCATGCCGCACCTCTGCCCTGACGTGCGTGGCGGGTGATGGAGGAGCGTGACGAACGAGCGGGCTGAACGAGCGTGACGAACGAGCTTGACGAAGGAGCGGGATGAAGGGCGTGACGAAGGAGTGGGATGAAGGAGTGCGAGGAGAGAGTGGGGTGACGTGAGATGACCGGTCGGCGGCAGTCGCTCGCGGGGCGCATCGTTGTCGTGACGGGGGCCGCCCGCGGGCTGGGGGAGTGCATGACCCGGACGCTCGTCCGCCGCGGAGCGACGGTGGCGCTGGTCGGGCTGGAGGAGGACGGACTGGCGCGGCTCGCCGAGGCGTTCCCGGGGCGGGCCCGTTACTGGTTCGCGGATGTCACCGATGAGGCCGCTCTGGCCGCCGTCGCCGACGGGGTGCAGCGCAGCCTCGGGCCGCCCTCCGTAGTGGTCGCCAATGCCGGGGTGGCGGCCTGCGGCCCCTTCCTGGAGTCCGACCCCGCCGTCTGGCGCCGGGTCATCGAGGTCAATCTCATCGGCAGCTCCCTCACCCTGCGGGCCTTCCTGCCCGGACTGCTCGTCACCCGCGGCTACTTCCTCCAGATGGGCTCCCTGGCGAGCCTCACCGCGGCGCCCATGATGTCGGCGTACTGCGCCTCCAAGGCGGGCGTCGAGGCGTTCGCCCACGCCGTCCGGACAGAACTGGCGCACCGCGGCGTCGACGTCGGCATCACCTATCTGAGCTGGGCGGAGACCGACATGATCGACGCCGCGGTGCTACGGGAGCTGCGGCTGCGGTTGCCGTGGCCGGCCGGACGGATCTATGCGCCCCAAGCGGTCGCCGACCGGATCGTCCGCGGCATGGAGCGGCGGTCTCCGGCCGTCTACGCCCAGCCCTGGCTGCGCACCGCACAGCTCGCCCAGGCCGGGCTCCCGGCCGCCGTCACCCGCCTGTTCCGCGGCCAGGTGCCGGAGATGGCGGCCCGCGGCGACGTCACGGCCACCGGTCTCATCGGGGCCGGAGGGCGGGCGGACGACCTGGCGCGGACGGCCGCGGCCCGACGGCTACCAGCGGTACCAGCGGGCGCGGCCGCCGCCGGCCCCGGTCGACCGCATCAGGAAGCCGAGCAGCCAGAAGACCAGCACGACGACGGCGGCGATCCACAGCGCCTTGAGCGCGAAACCGGCGCCGAACAGCAGCAGCGCGAGCAGCAGGACGAGTAGCAGGGGTGCCATGGGATTCCTCCTGTCATGGATGGGACGAATGTCTGTCGCTGAAGGTGGGGTGAGATATCTCCGCCGAGCAGCGAAATGTTGTGTTGGTGAGGGTGAGAGTGCGGGGGAGTTGAGAGAGCGGTAGAGAGTCGTTGAAGCCCCGGCTCAGGGCGGGTTCTGCGGAAGCAGGGAACCGAGGGGCCCGAGGTCGAGGTTGAGGTCGTCCATCGTGAAGCCGTAGCGCTCACACAGTTCCGACATCCGGTCGTGGAGGATCATCAGCGTCATACCGACCCGTTCCTCCTGGTCCTCCGTCAGGTCGCCCTGGTCCGCCCGGTGGAGTGCGGTGCGTTCCATGAGTTGCCGCAGCAGCTCGACGATCGTCAGCACGAGTTTGATCAGATCGCGTTCGACCGTCTCCGGGTCGCTCTCCAGCCGTTGGGCGAGGGTCGCGGGCGCCGTCGGCCCGGTGGGGTCCTGCCTCATAAGGGGGTGCCTCCTGAAGGGATGCCGCCTGCCAAGGGAATGCCTCCTGTTGCGTGATCGAGTGGATGACGGCACGGAGGCTGATCCGGACGAGGTCCACGTCGGCGATGGACAGCACCAGGTCTCCGGTGAGGACCGCGCCGCCGTTGAGGAGCCGGTCGAGGAGATCGATCAGGGCGATCTGCGGGCCGGCGACTCCGGCGGGCCCGTGCGGTCCGCACGGGCCTCCGGCGGGCGCGGCGACCTCACCGGCCGTCATGCCGCCCCGCTTTCCGCCGGCCCGCTCGCGAAGGAGTACGGCGCCCACGGACCGGTGATCTCGACCCGTACGCCGGCGTCGCTCCCGGTCAGGCCGGCCAGCGCCTGGTGGAACTCCCGCACGCGGGTGCGGGGTACGAGATACGCCTCGTTGGCGATGTTCTCGCCCGGGCCGGAGGCCAGTTCACCCTGCTGGGGGCGGTGGGCGACCACGCCCCGCGTCAGCGGGGCCACCGTGTCCCGGACCGCGCCGGCCACGGCGCCCGCCGCGCGGTACGCGTCGTCCCGCCGTTGCCGTTGGTCCCGGCGCTGGCGCAGGTAGGCGCGGCCCGAGACGGCCGACGGCGCGGCGGGGGCGGCTGCTCCCCGCGCGCGCACCGGGTCCGCGTACACCTTCACCCCGAGCTCGGCATGGCCGTCGAGCCAGGACAGCAACTCATCGAATTCCGGGGTTCGTTCGGACAACATCGCATGTACCCGGGCGTCGTCGAGGTACACCGTGGCCAGCCGCATCGGCAACACCGTCGTCCGGGCGTGGGCCGCCTCGACGACCTCGTGGTGGGTGCGGGCCAGCGCCTCCAGCTCCGTCAGGTCCGCCATCCGCTCGGTGAGCCCGTCCGTATCGAACTCGTCGGCGGGGACGGAGGAGACCAGAGCCGTCAGCCCGGACCCCGAGACGGTCCGCAGGGGCGAGCCGCGCAGCCCGGTCAGCGCGGCGGCCACCGCGTCGAGGTCGTCGCCGTCCCGTCCGACCGCGTAGACATAGCTGTGCTGCGGCCCGTTCACCGGTTCTCCTCCCCTCGCGGTTGCTGCTGCCACCCGGCTTCCCGGCCTGCTTCCCCTCCGGCCGCCGGCTGCTCCTCCCCGGCGGAGAGGGGGCGGGCTGCGGGCCCACGGGCCCCGGAGGAGAGCGAGGGATCGTGCTCCCACCAGTCGATGCCCATCTCCTTCGCCTTGTCGACGGAGGCGACCAGCAGCCGGAGCTTGATGGTCAGCAGCTCGATGTCGAGCAGATTGATCTGGATGTCGCCGGCGATGACCACGCCCTTGTCGAGGACGCGTTCCAGGATGTCGGCGAGATTGGCGGACGAGCCGCCCCCGGCCCCCGGCCGGCCGTACGGGGACGGCGCGGGGGAGGACCTCATGGGCGCGGCGGGTCCCCCCGGCCCGGTCAGCGGGTCGGACATGCGGTTCAGCCTCCTCGTGATTGCCGCCGGCGGGCCTGGAGCCACTCCAGCCGGTCCAGCAGTTCGTCCTCGCGGGCGTCGAACTCCTCGGGCCCGATCCGGCCGTCCACCAACTGCCGCTCCAGCTCGGCAAGTTGCTCCCGTACCGGCTCCGGGTCGTAGAACTCGTCCTCCGCCGCGAGCAGTACCTGGTCGAGGACCCAGACGGTGCCCCTGAGCGGGGCGACCGGCAGGGTCAGCAGGTGGGTGAGCAGCCCCATGAAGACCTCCCGCCCGGTCGGTCTCCCGGTGCCGAGGGCGCGGCCCGGGGTGCGGTCAGACGAAGCTGTACGGCGGCAGCGGGCCGTAGAGCCGGAAGGTGTACCGGTCGCCGCGCCGTTGCGTCTCGGTGTGGACCGCCTGGGAGAAGACCGGGGCCTGCTCCCGCGCCACGAGGAACGAGGTGGTGAGGAAGTGCTGCTTGGTGGGTTCCCCGTCCTCGATGCGTTCCGCGGCCGGTGCGAGCCGGGCCAGGATGTCCGCGCGGTCCCGGTCCTGGCGGGCCCTGACCTCCTGCGAGATCAGCTCGCCGAGCGCCAGTTTGTCGTCGTACGCCCCGGAGTGGTGCCGGGTGCGGTCGTTGAGCCGGCGCACCTCGGGGGAGTCCCGCACGATCTCCCGCAGCAGGTCCTCCTCGTCGCGGGTCACCTTGAGGTGGTACTCCCGGCACCCGGCGAGCTCCCAGAGCCGCTGGGTGTAGGTGTCGTGCTGCTCCTCCAGTACGGCGGCGACCTGCTCGTCGTCCGGACCGACCAGCCCGAAGCGCATCGGCAGACAGCTGCCGTCGGCCAGCAGGCGTTCCTGGACGTCCTGGTGGGCCGCCACGTCCCGGCGCTTGGCGCGCAGTTCCGCCGGGGCGTCGCTGACCACCGCGCACAGGTCCTTGGTCCGCACGGTACGCAGCGGTGCCGCGGGGTTGCCGACCCCGGAGACGCCGGACAGCCGCAGTGGATGGCCGGCGCCGGTGATGGCGTAGACGTACGTCGTCATGCTCACTCCTCCCGGCGTGCGGTGCGGCGGCCGGCGGTCGACGACGTCTTGCGCGCCGGGCGCTTTTCGGTTTCCTCGGATTCGTCGTGGCCCTTGCGGAGGGATTCACCGACCGCCTCGACGGCGCCCGCCAGCGCGCCCTTCGACTTTCCCTTGGCGCCGCTCTCGGTCGCCTCGCCGACGAGATCGGTGAGCTGTTCCGGTGCCTTGCGGCCGGATTCGAGATCCAGCCGGTTGCACGCCTCCGCGAAACGCAGATACGTGTCCACGCTCGCGACCACGACGCGTACGTCGATCTTGAGTATTTCGATGCCGACGAGGGAGACCCGCACGAAGGCATCGATGACCAGCCCGCGGTCGAGAATGAGCTCCAGGACGTCGTAGAGAGTGCCCGAGCCGCTGCCGCCGGCCGGTGTTGCCTGGGTCTGTTGCTGAATGGCAGTCACGGTCTTGTGTGTCCCTTCCAGTTGACTGGAGCGGGCCATGGCCGTGGGTGAAATCGCGGGTGCGGGGCTGCGGCCTAACGGTCGATCTGGCCCCGCCCGTAGCGGCGCATGCGCGCGTATTCCATGAGATGGCCCTGCTCGTCGAGGCGGACGCGGTAGGACGCCATCACGCTCGCGGTGTCCGGCACCCTTTCCAGTTCCACCACTTCCACGTCCGCCAGCCAGCCGTCACCGTCGGCCTTCAGTGCGGACACCGAGCCGGGTGCGCAGTTGAGCATCTCGGCCAGTTGCCCGGCGGCGAGGCGCATTGCCGCGGGGGCGGCGATCCGGTCCGGTCCGCCGCTCGCCGTTTCCGTTTCGGTCGGCGCGAGGCTTTCCTCACCCGCCGCGCCCGCTTCCACCTTTTCCACGGTGCTTTCCTCGGTCGCCATGATCCCGCCCGTCGTGCGTCGTAGAGGTCGTCTGCCGAAGGTGATTCCGTCGAAAGACGGTTGGCCGTTGTAGTGGCGATGAAAAGGCGGTTGCCCGGGAACGTCGGTCGTATGCGTGAGCGGGAAATCTCAGGGGGAGTCAGCCCGTGGTGACGGTGAAAAGACCGCCGTCGGGGTCGCGGATCAGGGCCTGGCCGACCGCGGGGCCGGCCGGCGGGGTCAGATGGGTGGCCTGGCCGCCCGCGGCGACGGCGGCCGCGGCGACCTTGTCCACGTCCTGGACGGGGAACTGGACGTGCCAGCGGGGCCGGATGTGCGGGTCGGGGGCGGCCTCCATGACGCCGCCGCGGACCGTGGCGACCACCTGGCTGCCGTCCCGCACCAGCACCTCGCCGTGCTCGTAGGCGACCTCGACCCCACCGGGCTCTTCCGAGGCCCAGTCGAGCACCTCGGCGTAGAAGATCGTGGCGTCGAAGGCGTCGCGGGTGCGCAGGTCCAGGTAGACCGGGGCGCTGCCGCGGCCGATGGCCCAGGCGGGGGTGTGGCCCTCCCACACGCCGAAGACCGCGCCGTCCCGGTCCGCGGCGAGCGCCACCCGGCCGGCGCCGAGCCGCAGCGGGCCCACCGCGATGGTGGCGCCCCGCTCGCGGATCCGTCCCGCGGCGTCGTTCGCACTCGCGACCGCGAAGTACGGGGTCCAGGCCACCGACACCTGCCAGTCGGAGGCCAGCGCGCCGACGCCCGCGATCGGCCGCCCGTCGGTCAGCGCCACGGTGAACTCCTCGCCCAGCCCACCCGGCCGGAAGGTCCAGCCCAGGACCTGGGAGTAGAAGTCCTGGGCACGCCGGAGGTCGTGGGTGGTCAGGCTCACCCAGCACGGGGTGCCGCGTACGGCGACGGCGGACGGTGTGACCGGCATGGCGATGCGCCTCCTGGAACGGGTGCCACCGTCCACTCTGCCAGGACTTCGCGTCCGCATCCTTCTACGGCTCGGCTGACTGCGGCGCTCGGGGGGTGACGGTCCGCTGGGCGGCGCCGGCTGAGGGCCGGCCGGTCACGGCTGCAGCAGCGTCTTGATCATGCCGTCTTCCTTGGCCTGGAAGGTCTTGTAGGCCTGCGGCCCGTCCTCCAGCGGCAGCTTGTGGGTGGCAAAGCCCTCGACGCCGAGCGGGTCCTCGTCGTTGAGCAGCGGCAGGATGTCGTCCACCCAGTTCCGGACGTTGGCCTGGCCCATCCGCAGCTGCACCTGCTTGTCGAACATGGTGAGCAGCGGCAGCGGGTCCAGCGCACCGCCGTAGACCCCGACCACGGAGATCGTGCCGCCCCGGCGGACGACGTCCACGGCGGCGTTGAAGGCCGCCATCCGGTCCACCCCGGCCCGTGTCATCAGCTTCTCCGCGAGCCGGTCCGGCAGCAGCCCGACGAACTGCTGTGCGGCCTTCACCACGGGTGCCCCGTGAGCCTCCATGCCGACGGCCTCGATGACGACGTCCGCGCCGCGGCCGTCGGTGAGCCGGCGGACCTCGTCACCCAGGTCCCCGCCGAGCTCGTCGACGTCGAGGGTGTGCACGCCGCGGGCCCGGGCGCGGGCCAGCCGCTCGGGCACCAGGTCCACGCCGATCACCTGCCGGGCCCCGCGGTGCAGGGCGATCCGTGCGGCCATGTCGCCGATCGGGCCCAGCCCGAGGACCACGACGCTGGCGTCCGGCGGCGGGTCCGCGTAGGCGACCGCCTGCCAGGCGGTGGGCAGGACGTCGGAGAGGTAGACGAACCGTTCGTCCGGGGGGCCGTGCGGGACCTTCACGGGCAGGGTGTTGCCGAAGGGCACCCGCAGGTACTCCGCCTGGCCGCCCGGCACTTGGCCGTAGAGCTTGGTGTAGCCGAACAGCGCACCGCCCATGCCGTGTTCCCTGACCTGGGTGGTCTCGCACTGCGAGTGCAGGCCCCGGTCGCACATCCAGCACGCGCCGCAGGAGACGTTGAAGGGCACCACCACCCGGTCGCCGGGGGCGAGCGCGGTCACCTCGGGCCCCACCTCCTCGACGAGGCCCATCGGCTCGTGGCCGAGGATGTCGCCGGGCTCCAGATAGGGCCCCAGGACCTCGTAGAGGTGGAGGTCGGAACCGCAGATGCCGGTGGATGTGATCTTGACCAGGACGTCCGTCGGACCGGTGATCTTCGGATCGGGGACCGTGTCGATGCGTACGTCCCGCTTGCCGTGCCACGTCAGTGCCCGCACCCTGTCCTCCTTCGCCGTAACCGGTCGGCAGGAACTGGTTCGCTTCGGACGACCGGTTCTTCTGACGGGTCATCACGCCGGGTTCCCGGGCGCTCCGGGACGACGCCGGCTCCCGCGCGCCGCGGGCGGATCCTCCTGCGCAGCCGGCAGGCGCGCGCCGCTCGGCGGAGCCGGCCGCTCAGCCCAGTCTCAGCCCGGCCTCCCGATCGTGCAAACGCCCGAACGGACCACTCCGGGCGGCGCCCACCGGGCGGCGGCCGGGACCGGGTGCGCCCGGTGACCGCGGTCCGCCGCCCGCCGGCGCCCGCGGTCGCGGCTGCGCGTCCGCGCGCGGTCCGGGGGACCATGGGAAGGGCGGCGATCGGCAGGCGGAGGGAGGGCCGGGATGTCCACAGCCGACCCCGTCGGCGCGGCGGGCGACTGGCCCGTCGGCGGAATGCCGCAACGCAGCGGACTGCTGGACCTGCTCGGCGTCGCCGCGGTGGTCCTGGACGCCGACGGCCGGATCGTGCTGTGGAGCCCGCAGGCCGAAACGCTCTTCGGCTACTCCGCGCAGGAAGCGCTGGGCCGGTACGCCGGCCGGCTGCTGGTCCACGAGCGCCATCTGGACCTGGTGATGAGGCTCTTCACCGAGGTCATGGCGACCGGCCAGAGCTGGGCCGGGGCCTTCCCCGTCCGGCTCAAGGACGGCAGCACCCGGCTGGTGGAGTTCCGCAACGTGCGGCTGCTGGACGACCGGGGGGACACGTACGCCCTGGGCATCGCCACCGACGAGGCCACTCTGAGCAAGGTCGAACGCGATGTGGCGCTGTCCACCCGGCTGGTCTCGCAGTCCCCGATCGGGCTGGGCGTCCTGGACACCGAGCTGCGCTACCTGGCGGTCAATCCGGCGCTGGAGCGGATCGACGGGGTCTCCGCCCGGGACCACCTCGGCCGGTCGGTCCAGGAGGTGCTGCCCTTCATCCGGACCGAGGCCCTGGAGTCCGCCCTGCGGCGGGTGCTGGAGACCGGGCAGCCGCTGGTCGACCAGTACGTCGTGGGGCGCACCCTCGCCGACCCCGAGAACGAGCACGCCTGGTCGGTCTCGTTCTACCGGCTGGAGGACCCCGGCGGGCGGGTGCTGGGGGTGGCCGGGGTGATCGTGGACGTCACCGACCGGCACCGCGCGGCCGGGGAGGCGGCCCGCGCCCGGCGCCGGCTCGCCATGATCGCGGACGGTTCGGCGCGGATCGGCACCACGCTGGAGGTGGAACGGACCGCCCATGAGCTGGCCGAGGTGACCGTGCCCGAGCTCGCCGACGTGGCCACCGTGGACATCCTCGACGCGTTCCTGGACGACCGCCGCCCCACCAGCACCGCCAGCCACCCGGCGGTCTTCCGGGCGCTCGCGGTGCACACCGCTTACCCCACCGAGGTGACCCGCGCCGCCGACCCGCCCGGCCACATCGCCAGCTACGGCGCCGACCGGGTGGTCACCCAGTGCGTACGGACCCGCCGGCCCATCCTCGTGCGCCACGTCGACGAGCAGTCCCTGGCCCGGATCGCCCGTGACCCGGAGGCCGCCGCGATCCTGGCCCGGGCCGGCATCCACAGCTACCTCGCGACCCCGCTGATCGCCCGCGGCGAAGTGCTCGGCGCGCTGGGCCTCACCCGCGCCCGCAACCCCGTCCCGTTCGACGAGGACGACCAGACCCTGGCCGCCGAACTGGCCGACCGGGCCGCCGTGAGCATGGACAACGCCCGGCTCTACCAGAGCCTGCGGGACACCGCCGTCACGCTCCAGCGCAGCCTGCTCCCGGACCGCCCGCCGCAGCGGGCCGGGCTGGAGATCGCCACCCGCTACCGGCCGGCCGGCACCACGAACGAGGTCGGCGGCGACTGGTTCGACGTCATCCCCCTCGCCGGCGACCAGACGGCGCTCGTGGTCGGTGACGTGATGGGCAGCGGCACCAAGGCCGCCACCACGATGGGACGGCTGCGGACCGCCACCGGCACCCTGGCCGACCTGGACATGCCGCCGGCCGAGGTGCTGCGGCACGTCGACCGGATCACGGCCGGCCTGGAGCAGTACGCCACCTGCGTCTACGCCGTCCACGATCCGCACCAGGCGGTCTGCCGGATCGCCGCCGCCGGCCACCTGCCGCCGGTGCTGATCCACTCCGGCCGGCCGCCCGAACTGCTCGACCTGCCCACCGGCGTTCCGCTCGGCGTCGGCGACGTCCCCTTCGAGGAGACCACCTTCGACCTGCACCCCGGGGACCGCCTGGTGCTGTACACCGACGGGCTGGTCGAGACCCGCCGGGACATGATCGACGAGCGCCTGGACCGCCTGCTGAGTCTCCTGGACCGCCCGGACCCGTCCCTGGAGGACACCTGCGACCGGCTGCTGGAGGCGCTGCGGGACCCGGACGACGCGGACGACGTCGCCCTGCTCATCGCCCGGGCCCGGCCCTGGCCGTCCGGCTCCGGGCGGGACGGCTGAGGAATTCCTCCGCCGCATGTGACGCGGGTGCCGTCGGCCGGGAACCGGATGCGGCATCCGGCGCAATTCCCGCCGGTCGAGGCGTTAGCCGGGACGGTGCGGGGGAACCCGTTCTGGTGGCCGAAGGGCGGACGCGCGCACATGGGCGAGAGGCACGACCATGGGACACGGCGGAGATGTCATCACGGAGCTGGCCGCGGACCATCGGGAGATGGCCGCGCTGTTCGAGCAGATCGAGGCGGCGGTCCCCGCGGCCGCGACGCGCAAAAGGCTGCTCGACCGGCTGACGATCGAACTCGTCCGGCATTCCGTCGCCGAGGAGCAGTATCTCTATCCCGCGGTGCGCGAGAAGCTGCCGAACGGCGCCGCACTGGCCGACAAGGAAATCGCCGACCACCGACGGGTGGAAGCGCTGCTGAAAGACCTGGAACGGCTCGATGCGGAAGACCGTGCGTTCAACGAGCTGTTCGTGAAACTCCGGACGGAGGTCCGGGCGCACATCCGGGACGAGGAGAGCGAACTGTTCGCCCGGTTGCGTGAGGTGTGCCTTCCCGGGGAACTCGAAGCGCTCGGGGAGAAGGTCCGGACGGCCAAGAAGCTCGCGCCCGCCCGCCCGCACCCCGGCGTCCCCGACGCCCCGCCGGCGAACAAGTTGCTGGCCCCGGGCCTCGGGCTGGTGGACCGCGCCCGGGACCTGCTCACCGGCCGCGGCGGCGGACCGGACTGAGCCGCCGGATCAACCCCGGGTCCGGCCCGGCCGTCCGCGGGGCGTCCGGGCCTTTCGTAGGGCGGAAACGGCAGAAGGTGGCTATGGACCAGCGACAGGAAACGACGCCGGACGAGCGGGAGAACGGCTCACCGGAGACCTTTCCCGCCGCGCGGACCGGCGCGCTGGAAAAGGCGCTGCGCGAGCGGGTCGACGGTGAGGTGCGTTTCGACGCGGGCAGCCGCGGCGCCTATGCCACGGACGGTTCCAACTACCGGCAGGTGCCGATCGGCGTGGTCGTTCCGCGGAACGTCGATGCCGGGGCGGCCGCGGTCGGGGTGTGCGCCGCATTCGGTGCACCGGTGCTTTCCCGGGGCGGCGGCACCAGCCTCGGCGGACAGTGCACCAATACCGCCGTGGTCATCGACTGGACGAAATACTGCAACCGCCTGGTATCGGTGGACGCGGAACGCCGCCGGTGCGTGGTCGAACCGGGCATCGTGCTGGACGAACTCAACCGTCAACTCGCCGGAGAAAAACTGCAGTTCGGCCCCAAACCCGCCACCCACAGCCACTGTTCGCTGGGCGGAATGATCGGCAACAATTCCTGCGGTGCCTCCGCCCAGGCGTACGGAAAGACCGTCGACAATGTGCGGCGGCTGGAGATCCTCACCTACGACGGCGTCCGCATGTGGGTGGGGCCCACCTCGCCGCAGGAATACGCGGAGATCGAGGCGGAAGGCGGCCGGCGGGCGGACCTCTACCGGGGGCTGCGGCAGCTCGCCGCCCGGTATCTCGGCGACATCCGGCGGGGATTCCCCGACATCCCGCGGCGGGTGTCCGGCTACAACCTGGACGCCCTGCTGCCCGAGAACGGCTTCGACCTCGCCCGGGCGCTGGTGGGCAGCGAGGGCACCCTGGTCACCGTCCTGCACGCCGAACTGGACCTGGTGCCGGTGCCGCCCTGCGAGGCCATGGTGGTGCTCGGCTACCCCGACATCTGCGCGGCCGCCGACGACGTACCGCGACTGCTGGCGCACTCCGCCCCCGCCCAACTGGAGGCCCTGGACGGGCGGATGGCGCAGCTGATGCGCGAGGAGCAGGCCTACCTCGACTCCCTGAAGATCTTCCCGGAGGGCGACAGCTGGCTGTTGGTCCAGTTCACCGGCGACCCCCGCGAGGACGTCGACGCCCGGTGCCACGACCTGCTCCGGGCGCTGGGCCGCAAGGAGAGCGATCCGACCGTGGCGTTCTCCGACGACCCCGCGCGCGAGGAGCGGATGCTCAAGGCGCGCGAGGCCGGGCTCGGGGTGACCGCGCGGCCGCCGGACGACCGGGAGACCTGGGAGGGCTGGGAGGACTCCGCGGTCCCGCCGGAGAAGCTCGGGGACTACCTGCGCGACCTGAAGGCGCTGTTCGCCGAGTTCGACTACGACCATCCGTCGCTGTACGGCCACTTCGGCCACGGCTGTGTGCACACCCGCATCCCGTTCGACCTCAAGAGCGCCCGGGGAGTGGCGGACTTCCGGGCCTTCCTGCACCGCGCGGCCGACCTCGTCGTCTCGTACGGCGGGTCGCTGTCCGGCGAGCACGGTGACGGGCAGGCGCGCGGCGAACTGCTGCCGAAGATGTTCGGGGCACGGCTCACCGGCGCCTTCGGGGAGATGAAGGCGCTCTTCGACCCGGACGACCGGATGAACCCCGGCAAGGTCGTGCGCCCGCACCGGACCGACGACGACCTCCGGCTCGGCCCGGCCTGGCGGCCCGAGACCCACCGCACCCACTTCGGCTACCCCGACGACGCGCACTCCTTCACCCGCGCGGTGATGCGCTGCGTCGGCATCGGCAACTGCCGTGCCCACACCGGCGGGGTGATGTGCCCCTCCTACCGGGCCACCGGCGAGGAGGAGCACTCCACCCGCGGGCGGGCCCGGCTGCTGTTCGAGATGCTGAACGGGCACGCCGACTCGGCGATCACCGACGGCTGGCGGTCCACCGAGGTCCGCGACGCCCTCGATCTGTGCCTGGCCTGCAAGGGCTGCAAGTCCGACTGTCCCACCGGCGTCGACATGGCCACCTACAAGGCGGAGTTCCTCGCCCACCACTACGCCGGCCGGCTGCGCCCGGCCGCCCACTACGCGCTGGGCTGGCTGCCGCTGTGGGCCAAGCTGGCGCGCGGCGCGCCACGCCTGGTCAACGCGGTACTGCGGGCACCCGTACTGGCCCGGCTGGGCAAGCGCGCCGCAGGAGTGGCCGCCGAACGCACCGCGCCGGCCTTCGCCGAGGAGTCGTTCACCGAATGGTGGACCGCGCGGGGCCGCCCGCAGCCGGACCCCGCCGACGCCCGGACGGTGCTGCTGTGGCCGGACACCTTCAGCAACCACCTCCACCCGAACGTCGCCAAGGCGGCGGTGCGGGTCCTGGAGGACGCCGGTTTCCGGGTCGCGGTACCGCCGGGGACCGTGTGCTGCGGACTGACGTGGATCTCGACCGGGCAGCTGACGACCGCGAAGCGGGTGCTGCGCCGCACCGTCGACGCGCTCCGGCCGTGGATCGAGGCCGGCACGCCGGTCATCGGGCTGGAACCGTCGTGCACCGCGGTGTTCCGCGCCGACGCCCCCGAGCTGTTCCCCGCGGACCAGGACGTGGCGCGGCTGGCCCGGCAGTTCCGGACGTTCGCCGAACAGCTCGTCCACCACGCACCGAAGGACTGGCGGCCGCCCCGGCTCGACCGGCCGGCGACCGTGCAGACCCACTGCCACCAGCACGCGGTCCTGGGGGACGACGCCGACCGGGAGCTGATGCGCCGGGCCGGGCTGGACGCGGACGTCCTGGACGTCGGCTGCTGCGGACTGGCCGGCAACTTCGGCTTCGAACGCGGCCACCACCAGGTCTCCATGACCGTCGCCGAACAGGGGCTGCTGCCCGCCGTCCGCGCCGCCGACCCCGCCGCACCGGTGCTCGCCGACGGCTTCAGCTGCCGTACCCAGATCGCCGACGGCGGCACCGGCCGGGGCGCGCTCCACCTGGCCGAGGCGCTGGCACTCGGCCTCGACGGACCGCTGCCCGCCGGCCGCCCCGAACAGGCCGCCGACCGGCCGCGGGTGCCCGCCCGGGACGCCCGGCTGGTCACCGCCGGTGCCGCCCTGACCGGCCTCGGGGCGCTCGCCGCCGGGGTGGCCGCCGCACTCAACCGACGAGAAGAGAGGAACGTCCGTGTCGACCAAGGTCTCTGACCACATCCTTGCCCGGCTGCGCGACTGGGACGTCGAGCACGTCTTCGCCTACGCCGGCGACGGCATCAACGGCCTGCTCGCCGCCTGGGAACGCGCCGACAACAAGCCGCAGTTCATCCAGGCGCGGCACGAGGAGATGGCCGCCTTCCAGGCCGTCGGCTACGCCAAGTTCTCCGGCCGGGTCGGCGTCTGCGCGGCGACCTCCGGGCCCGGCGCCATCCACCTGCTCAACGGCCTCTACGACGCCAAGCTCGACCACGTCCCCGTGGTGGCGATCGTCGGGCAGACCAACCGCAGCGCCATGGGCGGTTCCTACCAGCAGGAGGTCGACCTCCAAAGCCTCTACAAGGACGTCGCCTCCGATTTCTGCGAGATGGTGACCGTCCCCGAGCAGCTGCCCAACGCCCTCGACCGGGCCATCCGCACCGCCTACGGGCGGCGGACCGTGACCGCGGTGATCGTCCCTGCCGACGTGCAGGAACTGGACTACGCGCCGCCCACCCACGCCTTCAAGATGGTCCCCTCCAGCCTCGGCCTCGCCTCCTACGCGCCGGTGCCGACCGAGGACGACCTCGCCCGCGCCGCGGAGGTCCTCAACGCGGGCGAGAAGGTCGCCGTCCTGATCGGGCAGGGCGCCCGCGGAGCCCGCGCCGAGGTGGAGCAGCTCGCCGACGTGCTCGGCGCCGGGGTGGCCAAGGCGCTGCTCGGCAAGGACGCGCTGCCCGACGACCTGCCGTACGTCACCGGCGCCATCGGGCTGCTGGGGACCCGCCCGTCGTACGAGATGATGCGGGACTGCGACACCCTGCTCGTGGTGGGGTCCAGCTTCCCCTACACCCAGTTCATGCCGGAGCTGGACCAGGCCCGGGCGGTACAGATCGACATCGACCCGCACATGGTCGGGATGCGCTACCCCTTCGAGGTCAACCTCGTCGGGGACGCCAAGGCGACCCTGCAGCGGCTGCTGCCGCAGCTGAAGACCAAGAAGCACGGCAACTGGCGGAAGAAGATCGAGAAGGACACCGCCCGCTGGTGGGAGGTGATGGAGCGGCGGGCCGCCGTCGAGGCCGACCCGATCAACCCCGAGTACGTCGTCCACGCCCTCGACGCGCTGCTGCCCGACGACGTCATCCTCGCCGCGGACTCCGGCTCCTCCGCCAACTGGTACGCCCGCCATCTGCGGATCCGCGGCACGATGCGGGGCTCGCTCTCCGGGACGCTGGCGACCATGGGCCCCGGCGTGCCGTACGTCATCGGTGCGAAGTTCGCCCACCCCGACCGGCCGGCGATCGCCCTCGTCGGGGACGGCGCGATGCAGATGAACGGGATGGCCGAACTGATCACCGCCGCCAAGTACCGGTCCGAGTGGCAGGACCCGCGGCTGATCGTCGCCGTGCTCAACAACCAGGACCTCAACCAGGTGACCTGGGAGATGCGCGCCATGTCCGGCGCCCCGCAGTTCCTGCCCTCGCAGGCGATCCCGGACGTGCCCTACGCCGACTTCGCCCGCTCCATCGGCCTGGACGGCGTCCGGGTGGAGAAGCCCGGCGAGGTGGAGGACGCCTGGCGCAAGGCGCTCGCGGCCGACCGGCCGTTCGTCATCGACTTCCGCACCGACCCCGCCGTCCCGCCGATCCCGCCGCACGCCAGCCTCGACCAGATCGAGGCCGCGGCCACCGCCATCCTCAAGGGCGACAGCGACCGTGTCGCGGTGGTCAAACAGGGCCTCAAGGCGAAGGTCCAGGAGATGCTCCCGGGCGGCAAGCACCGGCACGGCCGGTCCGACACCAAGGACTGACGGTGCGTCAGCAGGCGGGGGCGGTGACCCGGTCGTCGACGCGGTCGAGGCGGCCGCCTACACCGTCCCCACCGACGCACCCGAAGCCGACGGCACCCTGGAGTGGCACGAGACCACCCTGGTCGTGGTGCAGCTCCGCTCCGGCGGCACCACCGGCCTCGGCTACACCTACGGCGCGCCCCGGACCGCCGCCGTCGTCCGCGACGTACTGGCCGGGACGGTGCGCGGGGCGGCCGTCTGGGACGTGCCCGCGGCCAACGAGGCGATGTCCCGGGCGGTGCGCAACGCCGGCCGGCCCGGACTCATCGCCGGCGCGATCTCCGCCGTCGACATCGCGCTGTGGGACCTCAAGACCACGTCCGCATCGAGAACCTGCTGTTCGACGGCGCCCTGGACCCCTCGGCCGGCAGCGTGACACCGGGCGCCGACGGAGCCCTGGGCCACGGGCTGACCCTGCGCACAGCGGACGCCGAACCGTACCGGGCCGGCTGAGGAGGACCACGGACATGCCACAGACCGTCGTCATCACGGGCGCGAGCGCCGGCATCGGGCGGGCCACCGCCCGGCTGTTCGGCGACCGGGGCGCCAACGTGGCGCTGGTGGCCCGCGGCCGGGCCGGCCTCGAAGCGGCCGCCGCGGAGGTCGAACGGGCCGGCGGCCGGGCCCTGGTGCTGCCCACCGACGTCGCCGACCACGCACAGGTCGAAGCCGCGGCCCAGGCTGCCGAGGACACCTTCGGCCCGCTCGACGTCTGGATCAACGACGCCTTCACCTCGGTCTTCGCGCCGTTCACCGAGATCGAACCGGACGAATACCGCCGGGTCACCGAGGTCACCTACCTCGGCTTCGTGCACGGCACCCGGGCCGCCCTGCGCCGGATGCTCCCCCGGGACGCCGGCACGGTCGTCCAGGTCGGCTCGGCGCTCGGCTACCGGTCCGTGCCGCTGCAGTCCGCGTACTGCGGCGCCAAGCACGCCGTCAACGGATTCACCTCCGCCGTGCGCACCGAACTGCTGCACCGCAACAGCAGCGTCCGGATCACCGTGGTCCAGATGCCCGCGGTCAACACCCCGCAGTTCTCCTGGGTGCTCTCCCGGCTGCCCCACCACCCCTCCCCGGTGCCGCCCATCTACCAGCCCGAGGTCGCCGCCCGCGCCGTCGTGCACGCCGCGGACCATCCACGCCGCAAGCAGTACTACGTCGGCGCGTCCACCGCGGCGACGATCTGGGCCGAGAAGATCGCCCCCGGACTGCTCGACCGCTACCTCGCCCGCACCGGCTACGACTCCCAGCAGACCGACCGGGCCCCGTCCACCGCCCGGGACGTGAACCTGTGGCAGCCGGCGGACGACACCACGGGCCACGACTACGGCGCCCACGGCATCTTCGACCCGCAGGCCAAGGCGCACTCCGCCCAGGCGGCCCTCGCCCGGCACCCCGCCCTGACCGCGGGCGCGGTCACCGCCGCGGCGCTCGGCGCCCTGTCCCTGCTGCGGTCACGGGGGCGCCGCGCCGGGCGCTAGGACGCCACGCCTTTCCCGGCTGCCGGGGCCACCGGGCGACCGGCTCAGGGCCCCGGCGGCACCGGCCGGAGGTCACCCGACCGGCGGACGCCCACTCGCCCTCGCGGACCGTGCCCAGGACGCTGATCGAGGAGTCCCACCACGTCGGAACCCACGCTAGGAGTCCCATGGGCATGGCACTTTCGCGGAATTGGCAGTGCGCGGTGGTGACCGGTGGCGCGGGTTTCGTCGGCTCCCACCTCTGCACCGAACTGCTGGCGCGGGGCACCACCGTCATCTGCGTCGACGATTTCAGCACCGGACGGCCGGAGAACATCTCCGCGCTGCGTGACCATCCCGCGTTCACGGTCGTGGAGGCGAACGTCACCGAGCCGGTACACCTCGACGCGGAGCCCGACCTGGTGCTGCACTTCGCGTCCCCGGCCTCGCCCGCCGACTACCTCAAACTCCCCCTGCACACCCTGGAGACCGGCAGCCTGGGCACCCGCAACATGCTCGCCCTGGCCCGGTCGAGCGGCGCCCGCTTCCTGCTGGCGTCCACCTCCAAGGTGTACGGCGATCCGCAGCAGCACCCGCAGAGCGAGGACTACTGGGGGAACGTCAACCCCGTCGGACCGCGCAGCGTCTACGACGAGGCCAAGCGCTTCGGCGAGGCCCTCACCACCGCCGAGGCCGGGGCACACGGCACCGACGCCGGCATCGTCCGGCTCTTCACCACCTACGGCCCCCGGATGCGCGGCCACGACGGGCGCGCGGTGCCCACCTTCATCCGCCAGGCACTGGCCGGCGATCCGCTCACCGTCACCGGCGACGGCTGCCAGACCCGCTCGCTGTGCTACGTCGACGACACCGTGCGCGGCATCCTCGCGGCCGCCGCCTCCGACCTGCGCGGCCCGGTGAACCTGGGCAGCCCGGCCGAGCTCAGCATGCTCGAACTCGCCCGGCTCATCGTCGAGTTGAGCCGATCCCGCTCCTCCGTCCGGTTCATCGACCGGCCGGCCGACGACCCGGCGGTGCGCTGCCCGGACATCACCTTGGCCCGCGGCAAGCTCCAGTGGGAGCCACGGGTGCCACCGCGGGAGGGCCTGGCCCGCACCATCGCGTGGTTCCGGGAGCGGCAGGGCACCTGACCCCGCCCAAGCACCAAAGACCGAACCGCCGCCCCCCGGACTGAGGAAAGGCCAGCGAATCGTGATGCGCATCCTTGGAATCAACGCACTCTTCCACGACCCCGCCGCCGCACTCGTCATCGACGGCATCACGGTGGCCGCCGCGGAAGAGGAGAGGTTCTCCCGGCGCAAGCACGGCAAACGGCCGGTGCCCTTCTCCGCCTGGGAACTGCCCGAGCAGGCCGCCCGCTGGTGCCTGGACTACGCCGGCCTGCGCCCCCAGGACATCGACGCGGTCGCGTACTCCTTCGACCCCCGACTGGCCCGGCCCGCCGCACAGATGGGCCTGCACGACCCCTGGGACCACCTGCGCCTGACCTACGCCCGCGAGGCACCCGGCTTCCTCGCCCAGGCGCTGCCCGGCCTCGACCCGGACGCGGTGCGGTTCGTCCCACACCACATGGCGCACGCCGCCTCCGGCGCCTTCGCCGCACCGGACGCCGACACCTCCTCCGTCCTCGTCCTCGACGGCCGCGGCGAGGCCACCTCCCACCTGGCCGCCCACCGCGTCCAGGGAAAACTGGAGCCGCTGTACGGCCAGGAACTGCCGCATTCGCTGGGCCTGGTCTACGAGGAACTGACCGAGCACCTCGGCTTCCTGCGCTCCTGTGACGAGCACCAGGTCATGGCCCTCGCCTCCTACGGCAGGCCGCGGATGCTGGCCGAACTCCGCCGCCACATCCATCCGACCGGCGACGGCGGCTTCCACGCCACCGGCGTCCCCTGGCACGAACTGTGCGCCCCGCGCCGACCGGACGAGCCCTGGAACCAGGACCACGCCGACCTCGCCGCCAGCGCCCAGGCCTGCCTGGAGGAGACCCTCCTGGACCTGGTCCGCTGGCTGCACGGCCGCACCCACGACGATGTGCTGACCCTCGCCGGCGGCGTCGCCCTCAACTGCGTCGCCAATGCGCGGATCGCCCGGGAGGGCCCGTTCGGCCGGGTCTGGGTCCAGCCGGCGGCCGGTGACGCCGGCACCGCGCTCGGCTCCGCCCTGCTGATCGGTGCCGACGCGGGCGAGGAGCCGCTGCCCATGCCCGGCGCCGCCCTCGGCCGCGACTGGACCGACGCCGAACTCGAAACCTGGCTCCGGACCGCCGCCGTCCCCTACGAGCGCCCCGCCGACATCGCCCGCACCGTCGCCGAGGCCCTCGCCGACAACGCCGTCGTCGCGTGGTTCCAGGGCCGCGCCGAATACGGACCGCGGGCCCTGGGACACCGCTCCCTGCTGGCCCACCCCGGCCACTTCGCCAACCGGGAGCGGCTCAACGACGTCAAGGGACGCGAGCAGTTCCGGCCGGTCGCCCCCATGGTGCTCGCCGACCGCGCGGCGGACCTCTTCGACGGCCAACTCCCCAGCCCCTACATGCTGTTCGTCCACGAGGTGGCCCCCGAGTGGCGGGCACGCATCCCCGCCGTGGTCCACGTGGACGGCACCGCCCGGATCCAGACCGTCGACCCGGCCGCCGAGCCGCGCCTCGCCCGGCTGCTGACCGAGTTCGAGCGGCTCACCGGTCTGCCCGTCGTGGCCAACACCAGCCTCAACACGGCCGGACGGCCCATGGCCGACGACCCCCGCGACGCCCTGGAGTGCCTCGGGTCCACCCCCGTCGACCTGCTGGCCATCGGCCCGTTCGCGGTCCGCCGCCGGGACCTCTTCGCCGCCGGGCAGGACGCACGGCACGCGGCGGAGGGGGCCCGATGACCGCCCCGGCCGACCGGTCCACCGACTACACCGTCGTGATCCCCACGCTCGGCCGGCCCGGCCTGACCGCCTGCCTGGCCGCGCTCGCCGCCGCCGACGGCCCCCCGCCGCGCCGCGTGATCCTCGTCGACGACCGCCCCCTCGACGACTGCACACCGCTGCCCGCCGACATCCCCCGGGAACTGCGCGACCGCACCGTGACCGTGCCCGGCTGCGCCCGCGGCCCGGCCGCCGCCCGCAACACCGGCTGGCGGGCGGCCGGCGGCACCCCCTGGGTCGTCTTCCTCGACGACGACGTGCTCCCCGGCCCCGCCTGGTCGGCGGAACTGGCCGCCGACCTCGCCGCCGCCACCCCGCGCACCGCCGGCGTCTCGGGCCGGATCGACGTGCCGCTGCCGTCCGGACGCGAACCCACCGACTGGGAACGCAACACCGCTTCCCTGGCCACCTCCCGCTGGATCACCGCCGACATGGCCTACCGCCGGGCCGCCCTGGAATGTGTCGGCGGCTTCGACGAACGCTTCCGGCGCGCCTTCCGCGAGGACGCGGACCTGGCGCTGCGGGTACTGGCGACCGGCTGGACGCTGGCCGAGGGCCGCCGCCGCACCACCCACCCGGTCCGCCCCGCCGACCGCTGGGTCTCGGTACGGCTCCAGGCCGGCAACGCCGACGACGTCCTGATGACCCGCCGGCACGGCCGGGGCTGGTGGCGCCGCGCCCGGGCCCCGCGCGGCCGGCTCCCCGGACACCTCGCGGTGACCGCGGCGGCCGCCGGCGCGGTGCTCTGCGGCGCGGCCGGCAGACGGCGCGCCGCCTCGGCCCTGGCCGCCCTGTGGCTCGCCGGCACCGCCGAGTTCGCCTGGGCCAGGATCGCGCCCGGGCCGCGCACCCGGGAGGAGACCCGGACGATGGCGCTGACCAGCGTCCTGATCCCGCCCGCCGCCACCGCGCACTGGCTGCGCGGCCTGCTCCGCCACCGCCGCATCGCTCCGGTGGACCCCTGGGGCGGCGCCCACCCCACGCCCGAGCCCCCGGCCCGGCCCGCCCCGGAACGGGTGTGACCGTGGACGCCCCGGAGCGGCCCGGCGGTCCCCGGCTCCACGCCGGCGGACCGTACCCCGCCGCATCCGCACCGGCGCGGACGGCCGCGGTCCTCTTCGTGCCGACCCCCGTCACCCGCCCCGAAGAGATCGCCGGCGCACCCTGCCGCGCGGCCGATCTCCCGGACGCCGTACGGCAGTTGCCGGGCCGCCCGCTCAGCGCGGAGGCGGCCCGATGAACGCCGCACCGCGCACCCTCGTCGTCCGGCCGGACAGCGTCGGCGACGTGCTGCTCGCCGGCCCCGCCGTACGGGCCGCGGCGGCCGGCCACCGCGTCGACGTCACCGGCGGGCCCGACGCACGCCGGCTGACCGCCGCGGTGGCCCGCGACCGCGCACGGGACCTCGGCGGCCGCACCGGTCTGCACCAGCTCGCCGGCGTCCTCGCCGGAGCCCGGGCCGCGGTCGTCGGCAACACCGGCCCGGCACCCCTGGCCGCCGCGGCGGGCACCCCCGTCGTCTCCCTCTTCGCCCCGGTGGTCCCCGCCGAACGGCGGCCCCCCTACGGCGTCCCGCACGTCCTGCGCGGCGACCAGCAGGCGCCCTGCGCGGACAGCCGCGCCCGGAGCTGCCCGGTGCCCGGGCACCCCTGCCTCGACGGGGTCTCGGACGCCGAACTGCTGGGCGCGCTGGCCGGGGTGACGACCGGCCGGGACGCGGCGGTGCCGGCCGCAACGGGCCGCGCGGACGGCCGGGCGCCGGGGGCCGGCGCGCCCCGCACACCGACCGACGACGAGCGAGGGGCGACCGTATGAACATCCTGCTGTGGCACGTGCACGGCTCCTGGACCACGGCGTTCGTCCAGGGCCCGCACACCTACCTGGTGCCGGTCACCCCCGACCGCGGACCCGACGGGCGGGGCCGGTCCCGTACCTTCCCCTGGCCCGGCTCGGTGCAGGAGAAGACGCCCGCCCAGCTCCGGGAGACCCCCGTCGACCTGGTCGTCCTGCAGCGGCCGCACGAGGCGGAACTGGCCGAGTCCTGGCTCGGCGGCCGCCGCCCCGGCCGCGACCTGCCCGCCGTCTACCTGGAGCACAACGCCCCGCACGGCGACGTACCGCACACCCGGCACCCGTACGCCGACCGCGACGACCTGGTGCTGGTGCACGTCACCCACTTCAACCGGCTGTTCTGGGACAACGGCCGGACCCGAACCGCCGTGATCGAGCACGGCCTCGTCGACCCCGGCCACCGCTACACCGGCCGGCTCCCGCGGGCCGCCGTCGTCGTCAACGAGCCGGTCCGCCGCGGCCGGACCGTCGGCACCGACCTGCTGCCCGCACTGGCGGCGGCCGCCCCGCTCGACGTCTTCGGCATGCGCACCCAGGGACTCGCCGGCCACCTCGGCCTCCTCCCGGACGCCTGCCGCACGGTCGAACTCCCGCAGGCGGACCTGCACACCGCGATGGCCGAGCGGCGGGTGTACCTCCACCCCGTGCGCTGGACCTCGCTCGGCCTGTCCCTGCTGGAGGCCATGCACCTGGGAATGCCGGTGGTGGCGCTGGCGACGACGGCGGCCGTGGAGGCGGTGCCCCCCGGCGCCGGCACGCTCTCCAACCGGCCCGAGGTCCTGGCCCGCGCCGTCCGCACCTACCTGGCCGAACCCGAAGCCGCCGCCGAGGACGGCGCCCGGGCCCGGCAGGCCGCACTCGGCCGGTACGGGCTCAAGCGCTTTCTGCACGACTGGGAAAGCCTGATCACGGAGGTACTCGCATGACCGCCCGCGGCACCGCCCCCCGGCTGTCCATCGCGCTGGTCTCCGAGCACGCCAGCCCGCTCGCGGTCCTCGGCGGGGTCGACGCCGGAGGCCAGAACGTCCACGTGACGCGGCTGGCCGGTGCGCTCGCCGACCGCGGTCACCGGGTCACCGTGTACACCCGCAGGGACGCACCCGACCCACCCGACCACGTCGTGCTGAGACCGGGGGTGACCGTCCGGCACATCGCCGCCGGCCCGCCCTGCCACGTGCCCAAGGACGAACTCCTGCCGTACCTACCGGAGTTCGGCCGCCTGCTGGCCGAGGACTGGGCACTCCGGACGCCGGACGTCGTGCACTCGCACTACTGGATGTCCGGGCTCGCCGCCGTGCAGGCCACCCGGAAACTGGACCTGCCGCTGGCCCACACCTACCACGCGCTCGGCACCGTCAAGCGGCGCCACCAGAAGGACGGCGACACCAGCCCGGCCAGCCGCATCACCTCCGAGGCCGAGGTCGGCGACGGCTGCGACCAGGTGATCGCCACCTCCCGCGACGAGGTCACCGAACTGACCCGGATGGGCATCCCGTCCCGCAAGGTCAGCGTGGTGCCGTGCGGTGTGGACGCCACCGCGTTCAGCCCGCACGGGCCGGTCGCCGACCGCGGCCCGGCACGCCACCTGCTGCTGCAACTCGGCCGGCTGGTGCCCCGCAAGGGGATCGCGCTGTCGGTCTCCGCGCTGTCCCGGCTGCCCGGCGCCCACCTCGTCATCGTCGGCGGGCCGCCCGCCGCGGAACTCGACCGGGACCCCGAGGTCCGGCGGCTGCGCGCACTCGCCCGGGCCGCCGGGGTCGCCGACCGGGTCCGCTTCACCGGCGGGGTGCCGTGCGAGGACGTCCCGCCGCTGCTGCGCGCCGCCGACGTGGTGCTGTGCCCGGCGGACTACGAACCGTTCGGGATCGTGCCGCTGGAGGCCATGGCCTGCGGCACCCCGGTGGTCGCCACCGCGGTCGGCGGCCAGATGGACACCGTCGTCGACACCGTCTCGGGGCGGCTGGTCCCGCCCGGCGACCCCGGCGCACTGGCCCGGGCCGTCGGTGAACTCCTCGCCGACCCCGAACACCGGGCCGCCTGCGGCGCCGCGGGCCGCCGCCGGGTCCTGGCCCGCTACGGATGGGACACCGTCGCGGCGGCCACCGAAACCGTTTACCGCGGGCTGCTCGCGCACCGGTCCAGCGTGACGGAGGCCGTCTGACACACCGTCAACCACCTTGGGGAGAGGCCGCGCGGCCCAGGCCCAGCACCTGACGGCCGAACTGGTCGGCCGCTACCAGCACCAACGCCCCGCCTCCTCCGCCGTCGCCCCGCACGCGGAGACCTCCAGCGTCACCGCGACCGGCAACGACCACGGTTTCGACCAGGTCTTCGCCCGGCAGGTCGCGGCCCACGGCCGGCCCGGCCGCCGGCCCACCTGCCCGGCCGGGTGCTGGGCGCCTGGCGCAGCGCCAGCACGGGCTGGGGCCTGGTCGGTCCGCCGCTGCTCGGCTTCCTGATGGAGCCGGCCGGCGCCCGCGGCGCCCTGGTGGCCGGCGGCCTGATCATCGCCGGCGCGGTCGGCGCCGGCGCCCTGCAGTCACGTCGGCGCGCCACGTCCGGGCCCGTCCCGGCCGCCACCGTCTGCCCCTCGGCCGCCTAGGGACCGTCCGAGCCGGAGACACTCCCGCGGGGCGGCTGCTCCTGCCGCCGCACCAGCAGGCTGCCCAGCGCGGTGCGCCGGTGCAGCACCGTCCGCCCCGCCCGCACCGTGGTGATCAGCCCGGCCCCGCGCAGCGCGGCGGTGTGGGCCGAGGCGGTGGCGTTGCTGATGCCCAGCCGACGGGCGAGGTCACCGGTGGTGTGCTCACGGGCGAGCACCCGCAGGATCGCCGCGCGGGTCCGGCCCAGCACCCCGGCCAGCGCCTCCGCCCCGTCGTACCCGCCGGGTGGCACCAGCGGCACCCCCGGGCCCGCCGGATAGGTCACGTACAGCGGGCGCCCGGGCAGATCGGCCAGCAGGGGCGGGCCGGTCCAGTGGAAGGTGGGCAGCAGCACCACCCCGCGCCCGTCCAGGACGACGTCCCGGGCGAACGGCGCCGGACACTCCCAGACGTCCCCCGACAGCCGGGCCCCGGGGACGAGCCCGTCGAGCGCCGCACCCACCCCGTGCTCGGCGACGGTCAGCGCGTGCCGGGTGAACTCCGCCTGGTGCAGGTCCTGCACCAGGGACCACACGGGACGCAGCAGTGTCTCGAAGGCCGCGTGCTGGGCCCGGCCGAGCACCCGCCAGGCCTCCGCGTCCCCCTGGTGCAGCCCGCGGACCCACGGCGGGGGCGGCCCGGGCACCCCGGCGTACACCCGCTCCATCTCGGCGCGGACCAGCTCGGGCCGGGCCGACCGGACGGTCTCCAGGCCCTCCCGGAGGGAGTCGGCGAAAACGTCGAGGAAGACCGGCGCCCGGCCCGCCGGGACCACGTCCGCCAGGGGCTCCACGGCGGCCGGCAGCGCCCGCAGCACCCGGCGCCGCCACCGGCCGAACAGCACCCCGTCGTCGCGGCGGCACATCATCATCAGCGCCGTGTTCAGCTCCAGCAGCGGAGCCGCCCGGGAGGCGAAGCGGACCCGGGCGACATCGGCGGCCGTGAAGTGCATCCGGATCACATATTCCCCCTGGTGACGCCATCCTTTCGGCCAGGCCCTCAACCATGGCCGGCACCCCCCGCCGGACGCCAGCATGCGACGGCACGCCACGGCACGGGCCGCGGCGGAAGTGCCCGGGAAGGGGAGTGCATCGTGAGCGTACGCAACGGGGCAGGGGGCGGGGACGGCCGGCGGGCCGGGCCGGGCCGGCGGGCGGTCGCCGGGGCGGCCGCGCTGGGCGCCGCCCTGCTGCTCACCGGCGGCTGCGGTACCGCCCGGGCCCACCCCGGGGGACGGCGTCCGCACCACGGGCCGGCCGTCGTACCGCGGTTGCCGGCGCCGACCGGTCCGCATCCGCTCGGCGTCACCACCCTGTATCTCGTCGATCCGGCCCGGCACGACCCGTGGGACCGCCGTCTCACCCGCAGGGAACTCATGATCACCGTCCGCTACCCGGCCCGGACCGTGCACGGCCACCCCGTCGCGCCGCAGATGACCCCGGCCGCCGCGGAGGTCTTCGCCGGCCTCGATCCGCGCTTCCACCCCGGTCTGCCCGGGTCCGGGGTCGACTGGGCGGCCACCCGCACTCATGCGCACACCGGCGCGCCCGCACAGCCCGTACGGCGCCCCGTACTGCTCCACACCCCCGGTGGCGGCGACCCGCGCACGCTGGGCACCGGGCTCGCCGAAGAACTGGCGAGCCACGGCTGGGTGGTGGTGAGCATCGACCACCCCGGCGACGCCGGCGAGGTCGAGTTCCCGGCCACCACGCCCGAGCGCCCGAGCCCGGTCCGCACCACCGTCCTGCGGGGCGATCCCCGCACGGACCCGGACCTCTTCCGCACCATGATCGACACCAGGCTGGCCGACACCCGGTTCGTCCTCACGCAGCTGGCGGAACTGGCCGCCGGCCGGAACCCCGATGCCGCCGGCCGCCCGCTGCCCGAGGACCTCGGCCGCGCGCTGGACCTCCGGCGGGCGGGCATCTACGGCCACTCGGCCGGCGGCACCACCGCCGCCCAGGCCCTCCACGACGACCGCTGCCTGCGCGCCGCGGTCAACCTGGAGGGCCATCTGGACCACCCCTCCCGGCGGCCCGGCCGGCCCGGACCGCTGTTCCCGGTGGCCCGGGACGGCATGGACCGGCCGCTGCTCCTCGTCGGCACCGACGGGTTCCCCGGCCGGAAGGAGCTGGACCGGTCCTGGTCGGCGCTGCTCGCCCACCCGCACGGCCGCACCCGCCGGCGGCAGATCCGGCACACCGCGCACGCCGTCTTCACCGACTACGCCGCCTTCGCCCCGCAGTTGCAGACCGCCGGCCTGATGACCGCCCGGGACCGGAACGCGCTGGTCGGCCCGCTGGACCCGGCCCGGTCGGTGCCCGCCGTGCGCAACCTGGTCCGCACGTTCTTCGCCCGGCACCTGCCGCCGCACTGACCGGCAGGCCGGACGGCTGTCCCGGCCCGGGCCGGGTACAGGCTTTCGGGAGAGGCTCGGGACGGACGGCGGAGAGGAGCTGCAGGCATGGCCGGTGGTCCGGGGGAGCGGAGGACGGGACGCGGCCGGCTCGCCCGCACGGGGGCGTGGTGGCAGCGGGCCCGGTCCTACGACGGTCACGAGCGGCACACGGTGTTCCTCATCGGGAAGAGCACCGTGGCCGCCACCGTCGCCTGGCTGATCTCCTACCAGCTCCTGCAGGCCCGGTCACCGGCCTTCGCCCCGTTCTCGGCGGTACTGATCATGCAGGTGACGGTGTATCAGTCCCTGCGCCAGTCGCTGCGCTACATCGGCGCGGTGGTCAGCGGAGTGGCGGTGCAGGCGGCGCTGGGGTTCGCCGGCGGGCCCCAGCTCGCCACGTTCGCCCTGGTCGCGCTGATCGCCCTCAGCCTCGGCCGGTGGCCGGCCCTGGGCAGCCAGGGCAACCAGGTCGCCACCGCGGCCTTCTTCGCGTTCGCGACCTACACCTCCGCCACCACGGACCTCGACCGGGCCGCCCAGCTCGGACAGATCGTCCTGCTCGTCCTCATCGGCTGCGCCGTGGGCCTCGCGGTGAACGTCACACTCGTCCCGCCGATGCGCTACCGCAGCGCCGAATACGCGCTGCGCGCCCTGGCCCGCACGCTCGACGACCTGTTCGCCGACATGTACCCGGTCCTGCGGCGGGGCGAGTTGGACGAGGAAGCCACCCGGCGGTGGCGCACCCGGGCGGAACGGACCGGAGAGCTGATCGACCAGGCCAGGGCCGGACTGCGCACCGCGCGCGAGAGCCTCTACTACAACCCGCGCCGGCTGCTGGGCCGGCACCGCGGCCGGACCGGCTTCGAGGGCTACCGCTCGGTGCTGGCGGCGCTGGAGCGCGCACTGCAGCACGTCGCCTCGCTCACGCGCAGCCTGGACCGGTGGCGGGACGCCGAGGACCGCTACCACCACCGCGACTTCCTGCGCGCCTACGCGGAGTTCCTGGCCGCCCTCTCGACACTCACCCAGCTCCTGAGCGGGCTGGACGAGGACCTGGTGGCCGTCCAGGCCCGCGCACTCGACGAAGCGGTGGAGCGGGCCCGGGAGTGCCGCGGTGCGCTCACCGAGCAGGCCGCGCGGGACGGACTGCCGCTGGCCGACCCGAGCCGCCCCTACGGCGTGCTCGTCATCGAGGCGACCCGTCTGCAGCAGGAGTTCTCCTACCTCACCGACGTCCTCCGCACCCTGCCCCGGGTCGCGGACGAGGGCCCTTCGCGGTGAAGTAGGAGGAGGGGCGCGGCCTGCTCGGGGGCACCCCTGCGGCCGCGGGGAGCAGAGGAAAGAGGGAGCCCAGATGGACCACGCCGGAACCCCTGAGGAACCCCGGGACAAGCCGAGCAACCCGCCACCGGCGGCCGGCCCCCTCACGCCGCCTCCCGAGCCCGGCGCGACCCGGCCGGCGACCGGCCGCGGCAGGCCCATGAAGCTCACCGAAATGGCCCGCCGCAAGGCAAGGCAGGCCATGGAGAAGCTGAAGCCGCACGAGAGCAGGGGCCACGAGGACCCGCACGCCTAGGGGCTGTCTGACAAATGATCACTGAGCAGTAATGTGCATGCTCGGTCCAATTGCCTTGCGGTCCTGACGTCGGCCAGTGACTCTGGGCTGGTGCCAGGACAGGGGAAGAGAAGGCGGCGACAAGAGGCCGAGAGGCAGCGGCAGGCTGCTCGCACCGCGCCGGACGTGGGACGGTGGGAAGTGCTCTTTGAGACTCGGGACAGGGCAGAGCTGGGTACGCAGTTGCGTCGTCTTCGAGAGGCAGGAGTCGACGGGCCGATGATCTGGATCGACACGCTGTGCGGGCGCCTGGCGCTGCCGACCACCTACCGGCTGAGCCGGTTCGTGACGGACCCCGCGCGGGAGTCCGAGCACGAGCACTCTGATCATTGATCTTGTGGCAGGTCGAGGTGAGTTGACGGACGCGGCGTGGGAGCGAATAGAGCCCCTGTTGCCGCAGGTGGACGGGCGTGGTCGTCCGTGGCGTGATCACCAGCAGGTGGTCAACGGGGTGCTGTGGCGGCTGCGGACCGGGGCCCCGTGGCGCGATCTGCCCGAGCGGTACGGACCGTGGCAGACCGTCTACGAGCGATTCGCCCGCTGGGAAGCGGATGGGACCTGGGCGGAGCTGCTGGAACACGTTCAGGTCCGCGACGACTCGGTGGGCCGGGTGGAGTGGACTGTTGCCGTCGATTCCACGGTCAACCGGGCCCACCAGCATGCGGCCGGCGCCCGCAAAAAGGGGCAGGCGACGGGGACGAACTGGAAGATCCGGACACCTCGCAGGCGCGCCAGGCCCTCGGCCGGTCCCGAGGCGGGCTGACCACCAAGGTCCACCTCGCCGTCGATGGTCGGGGCCTGCCGCTGTCCATCGTGCTCACGCCCGGCAACACCAACGACGCCTCCGCGTTCGGCCAGGTACTCGACGGGATTCGCGTCCCGCGTGCCACCACCGGCCGGCCCCGCACGACACCGGTGCGAGTGCTGGGCGATAAGGCGTATTCCAGCAGGGCGATCCGCCACTTGCTGCGGAGCCGGGGCATCGCTGCCACGATCCCCGAGCGCCGGGACCAGGTGGCCAACCGCCGGCGACGTGGCATTCACGGCGGCCGCCCACCCGTCTTCGACAAGGACATCTACCGCGACCGCAACGTGGTCGAGCGATGCTTCGCCCGCCTCAAGCAGTTCCGTGCGATCGCCACCAGGTTCGACAAGCTCGCCGACCGCTACAAGGCTGGAATCGTCCTGGCAGCCCTAATCCTGTGGCTTCGCGAACCCGTCAGATGATCATTTGTCAGACAGGCCCTAGGGGACACCAAGCGATCGCGTCACCCCGGGCGGCGGCCCGGCGGGTCCGGCCTGCCCGGCTCCCCGACAGCGGGTGAACAGGTGACAGCGGGCCGGCTCAGGCGCCGGCGAGCAGTGAATCGTCCGTGACGCGGGCGCCCGGAAGGCGGTGGGTGGCGGCGATCAGGGCCGCGTCCACGTCGCGGGTACCGGTGGAGGTGCACAGCGTGTACGCCGTGTACGCGAGGTCGTCCATCCGCTGCCGCATCTCCTCGCTGCCGCGGTCCGCGTGCAGCAGCTCCAGCGTCCGGTACTCGTCGGTGAGGCCCTGCAGCGCCGCGGGGTGGGCCAACAGCACGGTGGTCTCCTTCCGTCGCGCGTCCGGCTTCACGGCCGCTCGTGCCCGGCCGCCGACGGTCTACACCCGGCCCGCCGTGGTCCGCACGGCCCGCCGCGGTCGGGACCGGGTGCCTGGCCCGCCGCGGTCGGTACCTGGCCCGCCGACGCGTCAGCCCCGCTGGTTGAAGCGGCCGGCCGCCCGTTCGTTGAGCACGCCCAGCGCCTTGCGCAGCCGACGGGCCGGCGGCTGCTCCTCCGCCTCGATCCGGTAGCCCTCGGCCGTACCGGGACCGCCGTCGCGGGGCAGCACCCGGCTCACCGCCGACACCAGCCGGGTGGTGAGCACCGGCGCCACGCCGTGCGCCGCGGCGCCCAGTTTGGCCGCCGGGGTGAGCACGACCCGCGGCCGCCGCCGCTGCACCGCGGACACGATGCGCTCCGCCGCCCGCTCGGCGCTCATCGACAGCAGGGGTGCGCCGGCCAGCGCCTGGAACCAGGCGTACTCCCGGCGCCGGTCGCCGCCGAACCGCGCGTGCAGATGCGATCCGGTCCGCATCAGGCCGGGATGCACCCCGGTCACGGTGACCCCGTACGCGGCCTCCTCCGCGTGCAGGCCCTCGGCCAGCGAGGCCACCGCCGCCTTGGCGCACGAGTACGGCAGCAGGTGCGGCACCGCCAGCAGCCCGCCGACCGACCCGACGAGCGCCAGCCGGCCGCCCGCCGGACTGCGCCTGAGGTACGGCAGGGCGGCGAACGCGGTGTTCAGGGCCCCGTGGAAGATGGAGTCCATGGCGTCCCGGAACCCTTCCACGCCGAGGGCTTCGGCCGGGCCGACCTGGATGATGCCGGCGTTGGCGATGACGATGTCCAGCCGGCCGTTGGCCCGCGCGATCTCGGTGAACCGTTCCTCGACCGCACCGCCGTCGCGCACGTCGCACACCACACCGCGCACCGCACCGCCGCCCGGCCGGCCGAGTTTGCCGACCGCCCGGTCCAGTTCGGCCCGGTCCCGTGCCAGCAGCACCACGTCGCAGTCACGGCGCAGCAGCTGACGGGCCATGAGCAGACCCAGTCCGCGCGAGCCGCCGGTGACCACGGCGGTGAGACCTTCGATGGAGGGAGCGGCCGGCAACACTCGCATGCGGAGCCCTTTCGTCGAGCCCGTTGCCGGTGACGACGAGGGCTCCTGGCGCCGGCTCCCGGCGCCGTGTGCGGCGGCGTCGAAGAGCCCTTCCTGTGGCGTCGGACGCGGCGGGACCTGGCGCATCGCGGGGCGGCCCGTACGGCGTCGCCCCTCCGACGCTACCCGGAGGAGTTCCGGTGCGCATGTGCGCCGGGCGGTGGCCGCGGCGGCCACGCCACCCCGTTTCACCGGCCGCACCCAGGGCACCCGGATCAGGGGCCGGGCGGGCCGGCCGGTCGGCGGCCGCGAGCCGTTCGGTTACCGCGGGACGCATCCGGCGTAATCGCGGCGGAACCGGCATGAGCGGCCGGGCGCACCGGGAATCCGTCATGGCGCGCGACCCCGGCTCCCGCCGCACCGCGCCTTTCGCCGACGAGCCAGCTCGACCGGCACGCAGGGCAGCGGCCTTACGCACCGCAGCAGAAAGGAACCACGGATCATGCAGATTGCTTTTCTGGTAGCGCCCGAGGGTGTGGAGCAGGCCGAACTGACCGAACCCTGGCAGGCGGTTCTTGATTCGGGGGACGTTCCGCATCTGGTGTCCACCAAGCCCGGCCGCATCCAGGCGTACCACCACCTGGACATGGCCGACACCTTTCCGGTGGACCGGACGGTGGACGCGGCCGACGTGTCGGATTACGGCGGGCTGGTCCTGCCGGGCGGCGTCGCCAATCCGGATGCGCTGCGGATGGACAAGAAGGCGGTCGCCTTCGTGAAGAGCTTCTTCGACCGGGGCAGGCCGGTGGCGGCCATCTGCCACGCACCGTGGACACTGGTCGAGGCCGATGTGGTACGGGGACGCACCCTGACGTCCTGGCCCAGTCTGCAGACCGATATCCGCAATGCCGGCGGCACCTGGGTGGACGAACAGGTCAAGGTCTGCACGGCGGGCAACAACACCCTGATCACCAGCCGGAAGCCGGGCGACCTGAAGGCCTTCTGCGCCACCTTCGTCACCGAATTCGCCCAGGCCGGAAGGGCGGCCTGATGGCGGACGAGAAACAGGAGCAGCGCCGCGCGCATTTCGCGGACGATCCGGCCGCCGGTCCGCTGACCACCGACCAGGGCGTGACCGTCGACCACACCGACGATTCGCTCCAGGCCGGTGAACGCGGCCCGACGCTGATGGAGGACTTCCACTTCCGGGAGAAGCTCACCCGCTTCGACCACGAGCGGATCCCGGAGCGGGTGGTGCACGCCCGGGGCGCCGGCGCCTACGGCTACTTCCAGCCGTACGAGTCCTGCGCGGAGTTCACCCGGGCCGCGTTCCTGCAGGACCCGGGCGTGCGGACCCCGGTGTTCGTCCGCTTCTCCACGGTCCAGGGCCCGCGCGGCTCGGCGGACACCGTGCGGGACGTCCGTGGATTCGCCACGAAGTTCTACACCTCGGAAGGCAATTACGACCTGGTCGGCAACAACATGCCGGTCTTCTTCATCCAGGACGGCATCAAGTTCCCGGACTTCGTGCACGCGGTGAAAATGGAGCCGCACAACGAGATTCCCACCGGGGCCTCCGCGCACGACACTCTCTGGGACTTCGTCTCGCTCCAGCCCGAGACCCTCCACATGATGATGTGGCTGATGTCGGACCGGGCCATTCCGCGCAGTTACCGGATGATGCAGGGCTTCGGCGTGCACACCTTCCGCTTCGTGAACGCGGAGGGCAAGGGCACGTTCGTGAAATTCCACTGGAAGCCCAAGCTCGGGGTGCACTCGCTGGTATGGGACGAGGCCCAGGAAACGATGGGCCGCGACCCGGACTACAACCGCCGCGACCTCTGGGACATGATCGAGGCCGGTGAATACCCGGAATACGAACTCGGCGTCCAGCTCGTTCCGGAGGAGGACGAGCACTCCTTCGACTTCGACCTCCTCGACGCCACCAAAATCATCCCCGAAGAGCTGGTGCCGGTGCGGCCCATCGGCCGGATGGTGCTCAACCGCAATCCCGACAACTTCTTCGCGGAGACCGAGCAGGTCGCCTTCCACACCGCGAACGTCGTGCCGGGCATCGACTTCACCAACGACCCGCTCCTGCAGGCCCGTAACTTCTCGTACCTCGACACCCAGCTCATCCGGCTGGGCGGGCCCAACTTCCCGCAGCTGCCGGTCAACCGGCCCCTCGCCCCGGTCCGCAACAACCAGCGCGACGGCTACCACCAGAGCCGGATCCACCAGGGCACCAGCTACTCGCCGAACTCCCTCGGCGGCGGCTGCCCGGTCGTGGCCGGAGCCGACGAAACCGCCTTCCGGCATCTGACGGAGCGGGTCGACGGGCAGAAGATCCGCAGGCGGAGCCCCAGCTTCACCGACCACTACACCCAGGCGGCGCTGTTCTGGCACAGCATGGCCGACTGGGAACAGCAGCACATCATCGAGGCGTTCCGCTTCGAACTGGGCAAGGTCAACGCCAAGGAAGTCCGCGAACGCACGGTCGGCGAGCTCGCGCACATCGACCACACCCTGGCCACCAAGGTCGCCGAGGGCATCGGCGTCCCCGCACCGGAGGCCACCGAGGCCCCGCGGCCCACCCCGTCCCCCGCGCTGAGCTTGGAGAACCTCAAGGGCGACGGCTCCGTCCGCACCCGGCAGATCGCGGTCCTGGTCCAGGACGGCGTGGACGCACGGCAAGTCAGTGGCCTGAAGCAGACGTTGGGGGAGCAGGGCGCCTTCGTCGAGGCCCTGGCACCCCAGGACGGGGAGGTCTCCGGCGCCGCCGGCAGCCTCTCGGCGGACCGGGCGCTGCCGACCGTGGCCTCCGTCCTCTACGACGCGGTGGTGCTGCCCGACGGCGGCCTCGGGGCCGGCGACACCGCGGCCGACGGCGCCGCCCGGCGCTTCGTGCTCGACGCCTACCGGCACGGCAAGGCCATCGGCGCCCTGGGCTCCGGGATCGAGGTGCTGAAGAAACTGCTGCCCGACCAGGTGCGCACCGCCTCCGGTGGTGCGGAACCGGTGAGCGATCAAGGTGTGGTGACCGCCGCCGTGAACGGTGAGGCCTTCGCCCGGGCGTTCGCGGAGGCCACCGCCGCCCACCGGCACTGGCACCGCCCGCCGGCGAAGATCTGACCCGCCGGCGAGAATCTGAGCCGGCAGCGGAAGTCCTGAGCCGGCAGCGGGAGTTCCGAGCCGGCAGGGGGCCTTCCGAGCCGGCACGGGAGATCCGACCCCGCACGGGAGATCCGACCCGGCACCCCGTCCCGCCACCTCGTCCCGGCGGCCGCCCGGCCGCCGGGACGACGCCGTGTCAGCCGACCCGCGATCCCGTCTTCGCCAGCGCCTCGGTCACCGGCTGGTAGAGGCTCACCCCGCCCGCGGCGCAGGTGCCGCGGCCGCCCGAGGTCAGCCCGAGCGCGGTGTCCCCCTCGAAGAGCGGACCGCCGCTGTCACCGGCCTCCGCGCAGAGCGAGGTCTGGATCAGTCCCTCGACGGTCCCCTCCTGGTAGTTGGCCGTCACGTTCAGCGCGGTGACCTCCCCGTCGTGCACATGGGTGGTACTGCCGCTGCGCCGCACCTTCTGGCCCACGATCGGGTCGGCGGCCCTGCCGATGTGCTGCGCCCCGCCGCTGAAGAGGTCCACCTCGCTCGGGTGCGCCACGGCCGCGGTGTACCGCGCGAGCCCGAAGTCGTCACCGGGGAAGTTCCCCGCCTCCGACACCGCGATCGGGGGACCTCCCAGGGCGGCGGACCAGCTCGGCACCGCGTGCGTGCAGTGGCCGGCCGTCAGGAAGTACGGCTGCCCGCCCTTGGTGACGTTGAAGCCGATCGAACAGCGCGCCGCGCTGTCCCAGATGGCGTCCCCGCCGGCGATCAGCGGCTCGATCGTGTCCGGCGACAGCTGGACGACCACCCGGTCACCGAGCGGGCCGGCGACCGACTTCAGCTGCTCCAGGTCCTCCCCCCGGACGGTGCGGTCGGCGGTGACGACCACCTTGTTGATCTTCGGGTCCATGGCCCAGGACGTCCCGGGGATCGAGGCGTGCTCCTTGAGGGCCGCCCGGGCCGCGTCCAGCGACGCGAGGGAGTGCTGGACGATCCTCGGCTCGGCGCCGGCCGCCCGGACCTTGCCGGCCGCCTCCTCGGTCGTCACGTTCACCACCAGCTTGCGGCGGTCGGGGTCGTAGTAGGAACCCGCCCCGGCCGGACCGAGCGAGGAGCTGATGGCCACCGCACGCTCGGCGGCGGCGACGGCCGCCGGGGGGCCGGGGGCCCGGGCGGTGCGGGCCCGGGCGCTCGGCAGGGCGAGCAGCGGGGTGAGGGCCAGGGTCACCACAGCGGCACCGGCGAGGAGGGAACGAGGCGTGGGTACGCGCGGATGCTTCAACACAAAACCTCTCGCTGGGGAGCGGGCCAGCAGCGGGGCTCCGTCGTGGTCGTGCGCACGCCTCAAGGGCTACTGGCGCCACGGGCGGGGCCGAAGGGCCGGGCGAGGCGGCGCGGGGATGTCTACTCTCCCTGCCCGTGCACCGCCTCCGGCCGCCCGCACTTCTCCAGGAATCACCTGTACGGCCGGGTGAACGGAGCGCGCCGCCGGGCCGTACAGACGGACGACGACGGTCCGGCCTCCTGCCGGCCGGACCGCCGCCCCACCAGTCCGCTCGTACGGAAGGACCTTCGGGTGCCGCTCATCACGCAGCTGCGTCAGCTCCTGGCCAGAGGGACGAACCGGCGCCGGTGGCGGGCCGTCACCTCCGTCCTCGCCGCCGTGCTCGTGTTCGGCGCACTCGTCCTGCCGGACGACCTGCTCCGCCTGACGCCCGGTGCCTTCGCCCGGATCCCGGTGGAGGGGATCGCCGGGGCCGCACTGCTGCTCCTGCTGCCGCCGAGGCCCCGGCGGGTCGTCGCGGTGGTCGCCGGGGCGGGCCTCGGCCTGATGACCCTGCTCGACCTCCTCAACATGGGCTTCCGCGCGGTGCTGGTCAGGCCGTTCGACCCGGTGCTGGACTGGGGGCTGTTCGGTGACGCCGCGTCGTTCCTCGACGACTCGGCCGGCCGGACCGGCGCGATCGCCGCAGTCATCGGGGCCGTGCTCCTCGCGCTCGCCCTGCCCGTGCTCATGGCGCTGGCCGTGCTCCGGCTGAGCCACGTCCTGGTCCGGCACGGCTCCCTGGCGACCCGCGGCACCCTCGTCCTCGGGACCGCCTGGCTCGTCAGCGCGGCGCTCGGCCTCCAGCTCGCCGGGGCGCCGCTCGCCTCCCGCACCACCGCCGAACACCTCGACGACCGTGCCCAGCAGGTCCGGACGAGCCTGGCGGACGAGCGGGTCTTCGCAAAGGAAGCGGCCACCGACCCGTTCGAGCACACACCGTCCGACCGGCTGCTGACCGGACTGCGCGGCAAGGACGTCATCTTCACCTTCATCGAGAGCTACGGCCGCACCGCGATCGCCGACCCGCTGATAGGCCCCGGCGTCGACAAGGTGCTGGCGGAGGGGACCGCGCAGCTGCGGCGGGCCGGCTTCACCGCCCGGAGCGGCTGGCTCACCTCCTCGACGGCGGGCGGCGGCAGCTGGCTGGCGCACTCCACCTTCCTGTCCGGCCTGTGGATCAACAACCAGCAGCGCTACCGCACCGTCACCTCCAGCGACCGGCTGAGCCTGACCCGCGCCTTCCGGCGGACCGGCGCCTGGCGGACGGTCGGCATCATGCCGGGCGTCAGCCGGTCCTGGCCGGAGGCCCGCTTCTACGGCCTCGACACCGTCTACGACTCCCGCACCCTCGGCTACAAGGGCCCCCAGTTCAGCTGGTCGCGCATGCCGGACCAGTACAGCCTGTCCGCCTTCGAGCGGCTGCAGCACGGGAAGCGGGGCGGCAAGCCGCTGATGTCGGAGATCATCCTGACCTCCAGCCACAACCCCTGGGCGCCGCTGCCCAAGATGCTCGGCTGGGGCCGGGTCGGCGACGGCTCGGTCTACCGCGCCGTCAAGGAGGCCGGCAAGGACCCCAAGGACGTGTGGCAGGACGCCACCCGGGTCCGCACCGAGTACGGCCGGGCCATCCAGTACTCGCTGCACAGCCTGCTCTCGTACGTCGAGAAGTACGGCCGGAAGAACACCGTGCTGGTCTTCCTCGGCGACCACCAGCCGGTCCCCACCGTCACCGGCCAGCACGCCGGCCGGGACGTACCGGTGGCGATCGTCGCCCATGACCCGGACGTACTGCGCCGGATCTCCGACTGGGGCTGGCAGCCCGGCCTCCGGCCCGGCCCCAGGACCCCGGTCTGGCGGATGGACACCTTCCGCGACCGCTTCCTGACCGCCTACGGGCCCCGGCCCGGCTCCGCGCGGAAGCGGGCGGAGTGAGCCGTGACCGAGCGCCGAGCAATCGTCACCCCACGGCGAAACCGGCCGTGTTCGCCCCGCTGGGCCGCAGCTCAGCGGCTGCCCGAGCTGCGGCCCGAGCAGCGCGAGGTGCTCTTCCCCGGCGAGCCGGTCCGGGGTCTCGGGGTGCGGACGGAACGGGCTGCGCGCCCGGTGAGCTGGACGCCGCTGCCTGCCGCTATGCCATTGGCATATGCCAATGACGCTCGCCGTCATGCATACAAAGAAAAGCGGACATAGTATCAAAATGCGTACGGATTGACCCCGCAGGGACGGTTGGCGACCGTCCGGTCACGCGAGGAGGCGGTTCGCATTGAGCCGCATACACCGCCTGATGACCGTGTACGTCATCCTGGTGATCCCGCCCACGGTGGTCTACCTGACGGTGCCCGCCGCACACACCATCACCTGGGCCGCCATCGTCCTCGGTAGCGTCTGGGCCGTCATCGCCGGCATCCGCATGCACCGGCCGGCCCACGCCTGGCCCTGGCTGCTGCTCGCCGCCGCGAACGTGGCCTTCACCGCCGGTGACACCACGTACAACATCCTCAACAGCTTCCTGCACGAGCAGAACCCGTTCCCCTCCCTCGCCGACGTCTTCTACCTGGCGACCTACCCCCTGTTCGCCGCCGGGCTGCTGGGCTTCATCCGCTACCGCAGGACCGGCCGCGACGTGGCGAGCCTGCTCGACGCGATGATCCTGACGTCCGGGCTGGCCCTGCTCTCCTGGAACTACCTGATCAACCCGTACACCACGGCCCCCGACATGACGTGGGTGCAGCGCACCATCTCCATCGCCTATCCGCTCGGCGACGTGCTGATGCTGGCGATGCTCGCCCGGCTGCTGACGCCCGGCTCCGTACACACCCGCGCCGTCCAGTTCCTCACCCTGGGCACCTTCGGCATCCTCTTCTCCGACGTCCTGTACGGGCTCCTCCAGCTCAAAGGCGTCTGGCAGGTCGGCACGCCGATGGACCTGGGCTGGGTGGTCTTCTTCACCGCCTGGGGGCTGGCCGCGCTGCACCCGTCCATGGTGGAACTGACCGAGCGCACCCCCGTCCGGCAGGCCGGTATCCACCCCCGGCGGCTCGTCGTGCTCGCGCTGGCCACGCTCATCGCACCCGTGCTGCTCATCCAGGAGGCCGTCCGCGGCGACCTGCACGACGTGCCGGTGATCGCGGTCTTCTCGGCCGTGCTCTTCCTGCTCGTGTTCGCCCGGCTGTCGGGCCTGGTCGTGGTGCACCTGATGGCCGTGACCCGGGAACGCGGCCTGCGGGTGGCGGCCGCCGCGCTGGTCTCCGCCTCCGGCGTCGAGGAGATCGCCCACTCGATCCGCAGAGCGGCCGGACCGCTCTTCGGGGCCGACCAGGGATACGAGGTCGCACTGCTGACCCTCGCCCCCGGCGAGAGCCGGCTGCACGCCGTGCCCACCGCCGCACAGCCGCACACCTGGACCGTCGACTGGCAGGACGAGCCGGCCGACGCCTGGCGCTCCCGGTTCCTCGACCACGAGGCGCAGATCGTGCCCGTCGCCGACCTCGGCGCGGAGCCCGCCGCCGAACTCGCCCCCCTGCCGAGCGCGCTGCTGTGCCCCCTGGCCGTCAGCAACGGGCCCGCCGGCCACTCCCTGATCGGCGCCCTGATCGTCGCGGGCAACGAGAAGAACCTGGCCGAACGGTGGGCCTCCGTCGAGACCCTCGCCTCGCAGGCGGCCCTGGCGATGGAACGCGTCGCGCTCGGCCAGGAGATCAACCGCCGCAACAGCGAGGCCTACTTCCGCACCCTCGTCCACAACACCTCGGACGTCATCCTCATCCTCGACGACGACAACACCATCCGCTACGCCAGCCCCTCCGCCGAGGGCATGTTCGGCCGTACCCCGCTCAACGGCATGCGGCTCGCCGAGCTCATGACCGACCAGGACGGCGAACGCGCCCGGCGCGCCCTGGCCCGGATGCGCGACCGCGACTGCCAGGACAGCCGCGACGACTGGCAGGTGCTGCACCGCGACGGCGCACATATCGACGTCGAGGCCCGGTGCAGCAACCTCCGGCACGACCAGACCGTCAACGGCCTGGTCCTCACACTCCGGGACGTGACCGAACAGCGCAAACTCGAACGCGAACTCACCCACCGCGCCTTCCATGACGCGCTCACCGGCCTGCCCAACCGACTGCTCCTCCTGGAGCGGATCGAGCACGCCCTGCTGCGCGGCCGCCGCGGCGGCACCGTCACCTGCGTCCTCTTCATCGACCTCGACGACTTCAAGGTCGTCAACGACACCAGCGGCCACTCCGTCGGCGACGAACTCCTGGTCGCGGTGGCCCGACGGCTGACCGGAACGCTGCGGGCCAGCGACACCGCGGCGCGCCTCGGCGGCGACGAGTTCGGAGTGCTCATGGAGGGCGCGCACGAGCCCGCCGACGCCGAAGCACTCGGCGAACAGGTCGTACAGAACCTCAACCAGCCCTTCCGGCTCTCCGAGCAGATGGTCAGCACCTCCGCCAGCGTGGGCATCGCCACCGCCCGGGACAGTGCCGACGCCGAGGAACTGCTCGGCCACGCCGACCTGGCCCTGTACGCGGCGAAAGCCGCCGGCAAGCGACAGTGGCGCCGCTACCAGGCGGTGCTGCACACCGGCATGGTCGAACGGCACGAACTCCGGGCCGGGTTGGAGGGTGCGCTGGACGCCGAGGCGTTCGACGTCCGCTACCAGCCCATCGTGGAGATCGCCACCGGCGCGCTCGCCGGCTTCGAGGCGCTGGCCCGCTGGCCGCACGCCCGGCGCGGCGCGGTGACACCGCATCAGTTCATCGCGCTCGCCGAGGAGACCGGGCACATCATGCCGCTCGGCGCCTGGGTGCTGGAGCAGGCCACCGCCCACCTCTCCCGCTGGCAGCGGGAGATGCCCCGGGCGGACCCGCTGCACATCAATGTGAACGTCTCCGCCCGCCAGTTCCGCGACCCCGGATTCCTCGACGAGGTCCGGGCCGTCCTCGGCGCCACCGGAGTGGCCCGCGGCTCCCTCGTACTGGAGCTGACCGAGACCGTCCTGATGCATTCCGACGAGCAGATCCGCGCGGTGATGAGGGAGCTCAAGGACCTCGGGGTGCGCATCGCGATCGACGACTTCGGCACCGGCTTCTCGTCGCTCAGCTACCTCCGGGAATTCCCTATCGACCTGCTGAAGGTGGACAAGTCGTTCATCGACGACATCGGTGTCGACACCCAGCAAGTCGCCCTGGTCGAGGGTATTGTGCGCATCGCCGACACCCTCGGTCTGCAGGTCATTGCCGAAGGCATCGAAGAGGACGTGCAACGCGACCGGCTCCTGGCCATGGGGTGCCGGTTCGGGCAGGGCTATCTGTTCGCCCGCCCGATGACGGTGGACCAGGCGGAACAGCTGCTGCGGAGCACGGCCGAGCGCCGTACCCCGTCCCTGGCCGGCAGCGCGGCGACCGGCCCGGTATCCCGCCGGGCCACCGCACCCTCAGACCCACAGCGCACCGGCACCCGCCGGTCCGGGGCGGAGGAGGATCACGTGCACAAGGCACTGAGGACAACCGGCGGAGCACGCCGCGACCCGCGGTGGGGCGAGCTCGAACGCCTGCGACAGAACAACCCCATGTGCGACGCGGTCATCGACGAGGTGGAAGGCCGGCACCTGCGCAGCGGCGACCACTGGCTCATCGACTTCGCCTCCTGCAACTACCTGGGCTTCGACCTCGACCCCGAGATCATGGCCGCCATCGAACCGCAGGTCCGCCGCTGGGGCACGCACCCCAGCTGGTCACGCCTGATCGGCAACCCCCGGCTCTACCCCGACATCGAAGAACGGCTCACCGGACTGCTGCACGCCCCGGACAGCCTGCTGCTCCCGACCATCACCCTCATCCACGCCTCCGTGATACCGGCACTCGGCGGCGAGGGACGCATCTTCGTCGAGGCCCGGGCCCACCGCACGGTCTACGACGGATGCCTGGTGGCCCGGGGCCAGGGCGCCACCGTGCAGCGCTTCCACGCCGACCGGCCGGACGAACTGGAGGTCCTGCTGCGCGCCGCGCCGGCCAAGGCCTCCCGCCTGGTGTGCCTGGACGGCGTCGACAGCATGACCGGGAACCTCCCCGACCTGCCCCTGCTCGCGGGCATCTGCCGGCAGCGGGACGCCCTGCTCTACATCGACGACGCGCACGGGTTCGGGATCATCGGCGAGCGCCGCACCGACGAGACCTCCCCCTACGGCAGCCGCGGCAACTGCATCGTGCGGCACCTCGGCGAGAGCTACGACGGCATCGTCCTGGTCGGCGGCTTCTCCAAGGCGTACTCCTCGCTGCTGGCGTTCCTGGCCCTGCCGACCTGGCTGAAGAACCACCTCAAGGTCGCGGCCGCGCCGTACCTGTACTCCGGCCCGTCCCCCACGGCGTCGCTCGCCACCGCGCTCGCCGGCCTCGACGTCAACGACCGGCGCGGGGACGCCGTCCGGGCCTCCCTGCACCGCAAGACCGCCCGCGTCCTGGACCACCTCTACCTGCTCGGGATCGAGACCCCCAACGAAAGCGGACTGCCCATCATCGAGCTGCCGCTCGCCCACGACTCCGACCTGGGCGACGTCGGCGTGTTCATGTGGGAGCACGGCATCTATGTGACGCTGGCGGCGTACCCCCTCGTCCCGCGCGACCGGGTGGGCATCCGCATCCAGATCACCGCCGCCAACACCGACGAGGACATCGGCCGGCTCAACGAGACGCTCTCCGCCCTGGCCGAGCGGTTCGCACTGCGGCAGAGGACCTGAATGCGCGTCATGGAGGATGCGGGCCGGGCCCGCCGGGTACGGCTGCTCACCCCGCTCGCGCATCGCGACTTCCGGGTCCTGTGGCTCGGGATGAGCATCTCGCTGGTGGGCGACGGGGTGCTCCTCGTCGCACTGGCCTGGCAGGTCTACACCCTCTCCGGGTCGCCCGGCGCGATGTCCGCGGTCGGCGTGGCACGGGCCGTGCCACAGGTCGCCCTGGTACTGCTCGGCGGTGTGGTCAGCGACCGCTTCGACCGCCGGCGCACCATGCTGATCAGCGACCTCGTCCGCTTCGTCTGCCTGGTCACGCTGACCGCGCTGGCCCTCGGCGACGCCCTGGAGCTGTGGCAGCTGATCGTCGTGGTCATGGTGTACGGCGGCGCCGCCGGATTCTTCCCGCCGGCGTACGACGCCGTCGTGCCGACCCTCGTGCTGAAGTCCGAACTCGTCCAGGCCAACGCCCTCGACCAGTTCGTCCGCCCGGCCGCCGTGCAGATCGGCGGCACCGCACTGGGCGGCATCCTGGTCGCCGGCATCGGCACCGGCGGGGCGTTCGCGTTCGACGCCCTCACCTTCGCCGTGTCCGTCGGCTGTCTGCTGTGCATCCACCCCAAGCCGCCACCGGCCGGCGCCCGGGGATCGCTCTGGGCCGACCTGCTCAGCGGTCTGGCGTACGTCCGCGCCAACAGCTGGCTCTGGGCCACCTTCGTCTCCGCCACCTTCGCCTATCTGCTCTTCCTCGGCCCGGCCGAGGTGCTGCTGCCCTACCTGGTCAAGAACGGCCTGCACGGCTCCGCCGCGGACCTGGGCGTGGTCCTCACCTGCGGCGGACTGGCGTCCGTGCTGGTCGCCCTGGCCGTCGGCCAGACCGGGGTGCCGAACAGGTTCATCACCTTCGTGTACGTCTCCTGGACGCTGGCCACGCTCGCCGTCGCCGGGTACGGCCTGGCCACCCACTCCTGGCAGCTGGCGGCCGCCTGCGCCGCGGTCAACGGCTTCGAGACCGCCGGCCTGGTCGCCTGGGCCACCGCGAAACAGCGGCTCGTACCCGGAGCGCTGCTCGGCCGGGTCTCCAGCGTCGAATGGTTCGTGTCGATCTCCCTGCTGCCGCTGTCCTACGCCCTGGCCGCACCGGTCGCGGCCGCCGCCGGCGTCCGGGCGACCCTCATCGGCGCCGGTGTCCTCGGCGCCGTCGTCACGTTGGTCTTCCTCTACGTGCCGGGCGTACGCTCGGTGGACCGGGACGGTGCGCCCCGCACCGCGAAAGAGGGCACATGAACGAGCCCGCCGAGCACGCACCGGGTCCCCTGCGCAACGACGACGCCGACTGGGACCACTGGCCGGTCCTGGACTACCTCGCGGAGAACTACCGCGAGATCCACCCCTGCGACGCCGCCGTCATCCGGCACCATTCCGCCTTCTACCGCCGGTTCGCGCCCGGCAGCATCGCCCGCTCCCTGGAATTCGGGGCGGGCCCCAACCTCTACCCCCTGATGCTGGCCGGCGCCGCCTGCCGGCAGGTGGACGCGGTCGAGCGGAGCGCGGCCAACGTCGCCTATCTGACCGGCCAGCTCAGCCACGGCCCCGACGAGAGCTGGCAGGCGTTCTACGCCTTCTGCCGCGAGCTGGACCCCGCGCTGCCCCCGACCGCCACCGAGGCCCTGGCCCGCGTCCGGGTGCTGCACGACGACGTCCGGGCCCTGCCGGCCGGCCGCTACGAGCTGGCGTCGATGAACTTCGTGGCCGAGAGCATCACCGAGGACTTCGAGGAGTTCGCGCAGCTCTGCCGGATCTACCTCGCCACGGTGCGCCCGGGCGGCCACCTCGTCGCCTCCTTCATGGAGAACATGCCGACCTACCGCATCGGCACCGCCCCCGAATGGCCCGGCTGCCCGGTCGACGCCACCACCCTCCGCGAGGTGTTCGGCCCGTACACCGACGAGCTGACCCTCACTCACGTGGGCCCCGACCCCACCCGCCCCGACTACGGCGACACCGGCATGGTGCTGCTGCGCGCCCGCACGGTCGCACCGGACGGAAAAGCGGAGGCGGGCGTGCGGGACGACCGGGCATAATCGGTCAACTGTCCTGATCCCCGCATCTGGAGCCCGCCACGTCCACCGAGCCGCCCGAGCCGTATTCCCCGCCGCGCCCGCTGACCTGGGACGAACTCGACCCGCAGCGCCATCCGTTCACCTTCGACGCGGCGGAAGAGGCCGCCGTCACCGCCCTCATCAAGGAGTACGTACCGCCGGTGCTGTCCGGCATGGACGGGTGGTGGCAGGGCGAGCGCCGGTGCGAGCGCCATATCCACCGGATCTTCCTGGAGCGCTACGGGACGTGGGCCCGGCACTGGAACTGGACCGTCGGCGAGGCCGGGGGAGTGGTCGGCAGCTGGTGCTGCGGGCCCGTCTCGGTGGGCACCCCCGACGAGACCGCCGCCCGGGCCGTCGCCGCCCTCCTGGAGTGGCGGGATTGGCTGGAGGAACTCGCCGCCCGATTCCGGGAGTTGGCGCCGTCACCCGAGGCGACCCCCGAGGAGCGCAGCTGGCACCTGGAGCGGGCGGCGATCCGCCTGGTCACCCTCGTGCTCGACCGCACCGGCGGGGAGAGCGGCTGGCACGGCCAGTGCCGGCTGGCCCTGGAGTGGTTCCTGACCGCGAGCGGGACGGACCCGGCGGCGGCCGGAGCGGCGGTGGAGGCGGCCATCGGCGGGCGGTTCCGGAGCTGGGTCACGCCCGGCCCGACGCTGATCGACTCGGTCGGTGAGGACCTGGCCGTCGGACTGACCGGCCGGCCGCCCTACCGCGACCACCGGGAACACGCCCACCTGGAGGACTTCCATGACCGCCGGTACTCCCGCCACTGACGCGGAGCCGCCCGCCCCCGCTCCGGCCCCCGCTCACGGCGCCGAGCCGCCCGCCGCAGCCGCCGACGCGACCGCCGCCTGGCGCCGTGCCAGGGCGCGGGTCGACTGGGCGGACACCGGCGCGTACGAGGTCACCGGCCCCCTCGTCCCGGCCACGGACGGCTTCACCGCCTGGTGCGAGGGCCCGGTCCGCCGCCGCGACCCGGACCGCGCCGGGCGGCTGCGGTCCGCCTACGCGCTGGCCCGCGCGGACGCCGCCGGCGGCGGCCCGCTCACCTTCGACCTACTGGCCGGCTGGCAGCGCCGGGTCCTCGGCACGCCCGACGCACCGTTCCGGACCGGCGACGCCCACGCGAAGAACGGCCGCGAACGCTACCCGCTGACCCCGCACACCCGCGCGGACTTCGCCCGCTGCCTGGCCGACAGCGACGAGCCCGGCGTGCCGCTGCCCGCCCGCGCCGCCCGGACCTACCTCGACGTGGCCTTCCACCACCCGTTCACCGACGGCAACGGCCGGGCCGCCCTGCTCGCCCTCACCTTCGTCCTGGCCCGCGAAGGCGTCGCCCTGGACGAGGTGGGGCCCCTCCAGACCACCCGCTACGCCGACGACCCCGAGGGCGCGGCCGACCTGGCCGTACTGGTGGGGATCCTGGCCCGGGCGACCCAGCGCCGCGCGGCCCGCGCCCGGAGCCGGCCCGACAGCCACCGCGCCGCCACGAACACCGCCGCGGTGAGCACCAGATAACCCAGCTCCAGGACCGCGGCGTGCGCCGGGCCCACGCTCGCCGACCAGCCCGCCGCGCGCTCGCGCCCCTCGAACACGATCCGGTTGACGCTCAGGAACGCCAGATGCGTACCGATCGCCGTCCACAGCGGCGCGCGGCACGGCACGGTCCGGGCGGCCACCAGCGTCAGCCCGAACACCGCGAGCAGCACCAGATACGCCCACGGGTCCTGCCCGGCCGGAGCCGGGCCCACCGGCGACGGGTCCCCGCCCACCAGCCGGGCCGTACCGGCCTGCACCACCGTGGACGCCGCCGGCACCAGCAGGAACACCACCGTCGTCCCCAGCGCCGACACCACCCCGCCGAACCGGTCGCGCAACGCCGCCCAGGCCTGCCCGCGCAGCGTCGTCTCCTCCGGCAGGGCCTCCAGCAGCAGCGCCACCAGCGCATTGCCCGTCAAGAACGCCCCGAACGCCGCCGGGTCGAGCCCGGACCACCGCACCCACCCGGCCGCCGTGCCCGCCCCCAGCACCAAGGCCGCACACGACACCGTGACGGCCAGCCCGCCCAGGAAGGCCCGTACGGCCGCGGCCGGCGGCCCCGCCCCCAGCCGGCCGCGCCCCGCCCACCGCCCGGCCGACCGCAACGCCCGTACACCGCCCACGGCCAGCACGCTCACCAACACGGCGGGCAGCAACTGCCGCGCCCAGCCGTCCGCACCGAGCACCCGCACCAGCCGTTCCCCCAGCGCGTTGCCCGCCCCCAGCGCGACCGCCATCACCGCGCCGCCCAGCACCGCCCGCCCCCACGCGCCCCGCCCCGACACCGCCGGGTGCGCCCCCGCGGCCGCGCTCCTCCGGCTCTTCGTGTCCCTCTCCGTCTCCGAAGCCCTGGCCATCCCTCTCGCGCTCCCTTCACAACCCGGCGGTGTCTTTGGGACGTACGGATGCCCGCGCCCCGGGCGGTGAAGCGGCACCCGGGCGGGCATCCCGCGAACGCCCGGGCAAACCCTCCTGCGGGACGACCCGGAGCCGCCGGGAGCTACATCCCCCGGCGGTCACCCGTGGTGCGGCGGTCGTAAGCCGTCCGCAGGAGCCGTCGGAACGGGAGCCGCCGGAGGGGCGGCGGCGACGGAACCGGGTGGGTGGCGGCGGTCAGGCGACCTTGGCGCAGATCATCGTCCGGCCGTCGTAGACGTTCCAGGAGTAGCGGTAGTGGCCGGGGTCGGCCGGACAGGCGTTGGTGCCCGCCGAGGCCGACAGGACGGCCGTGATCTGCATGATGAAGTTGAAGCCCCGTGGCACCTTGTCGGCGCTGCAGTTCCACAGGGTGAGGAGGTTCGCGCCGCCGGGCCGGTTGCCGTTGGCCTTGGCGAGGAAGCACTGGCCGTTGCGGAACTGCCGCTCCACACACAGGTTGACGGTGGAGTAGTCCTCGGCGGAGTGCCACCAGCCGCCGCGACCGCCGCCGGACGGGCAGGTCCCGGAGCCGGCGACCCGGTTCACCCGCAGATACGCGTTGGCCGCCCCGCAGCCGACCCGCAGCGGCACCGTACGGCTCCAACTCCCGTAGCCGTCCTGGTACGCGTCCAGGCAGTCACCGGCCCGCACGGCCGCGAAGGCCTGGTCGACCGGGCCGGGCGTGCGGGTCGAGGCGACGGGCGTGGGCACGCCGCCGCTCCCACCGCTCGTGGAGGACCCGCTGGAGGACCCGCTCGACGAACTCCCCGACGAGCTTCCCGCCGAAATCCCCGAGGAACTGGACGACGTCCCGCTCGACGTCCCGCTGCTCAGCCCGGAGCCGAGCCCGCTCCCGCCGCTGGTGTACGTGCCGCTCGACGAGCTCCCCGAGGCGCTGCTGGACGAACCGGACGACGAGCCGGAGGTCTCGGCGGCCTTCCACGGCTGCCAGAAGAACACCGTGAACGCGATGAGGGCGAGCACCAGCCAGCCGCAGCCGCCGGACGAGGAGCTGCCACCGGAGGAGCTGCCACCGGAGGTGGTCGCCGGCTTCGGCGCAGGTGCCGGTGTCGAGGCGGGTGCGGGCCCGGGTGTGGGCTTCGCCTGTACGGGCTTCGGCTTGGGCTTGGGCTGAGCGGGCCTGGGTTTCGGCGCCGGCGTGGGCTTCTGCTGTGCCGCCTTCGCCTTCGCCTTCGGCTCCGGTTTCGGCGTGGGCTTCGGCTTCGGCTTCGGTGCGGCGGCGCGCTCGCGCTGCTCGGTGTAGACACGGGTGGGCCCGGGCGGCGGCACCGCGCGCGTCCGCGCGTCGAGGGTGGGGGCCTCCGCACCGCCCTCCTCACGCAGTCGGCGCCCCTGCGCCTCGTACTCCTGGATCAGGGCGGTCCACCGCGGCGGCAGCCAGCGTTCGGCGCGGCGCGAGGTCGGTACCCGCTCCAGCCCTTCCTGGAACTCCCGCAGGACGTCGGCGGGCCGGGGCCGCTCGGCCGGGTCGATGGCCAGGCACGGGCGGATCAGCGAGCCCAGTTCCTTGGGCAGCCCGGTCAGATCGAGGTCGCCGCGCTGGACGACGGCCAGCAGCCGGATCATGTCGCCGGTCTCCGGGTACGGCGGGCGGCCGACGGCGAGATGGAAGAGCGTCGCCCCGAGCGAGTAGACGTCGGAGGCCGCGGTGGAGGGCTCGGCGCGGGCCTGCTCGGGCGAGGTGAAGGCGATGGTGCCCAGCGTCAGCGAGGTGCGGGTCAGGTCGTAGGCGTGCGAGATGCCGAAGTCGATCAGGCGCGGGCCGGACAGCGGCAGCAGGATGTTCTGCGGTTTGACGTCGCGGTGCACGATGCCCTCGTCGTGCAGGGTGACCAGCGCCTGCGCCGTCCCCGCCGCGATCCAGCGCACGGCCGTACCGGGCAACCGGCCCGCGCTGCGGACGAGTTCGGACAGCGACGGCGCCGGTATGTACTCGATCGCCATCCACGGCTGTGCGGCGTCCGGATCGGCATCCAGCACCCGCGCCGTGAACGGGCTCTCGATCCGCCGGGCCAGCGCCACCTCGCGGGCGAACCGCCGTCGGTCGGTGTCGCTGACCGCGCCCTCGGCGAGCAGCGTCTTGACGGCGACGAGCGATCCGTCGGCCGTGGACCGCCCCAGATAGATCCGCCCCATGCCGCCCGCACCGAGCCGCCCCAGCAGCCGGTAGTCGCCGAGCCGCCGTGGGTCGTCGCCGAGCGGCCTGATTCCGATACCGGTCATGCCGTGCCCCCTGGTCCCCCTGCCATAGCACTGGTCAAACAGTGCCATGCGGAAGGGAGTTGAGGAAGTCGAAACCGTCTGCCCACCTTGACCTCAAGTCGACTTGAGGTTTTACGGTGGGTGGGTCGTCGATCAACCGAAGGCGCACAGGAACCCCGAGAAGGGACGACGGAACCATGGCAGACAAGGGGCCCGTGGAACTCAAGAGCTACTCGCAGGAGGAACTGGCCGCCCAGCCCATCGGGGCGTGGACCGGAGAGGCGTACCGCCGGGTGGTCGGTGCGCTGCGGGCCGAACTGGCCGTGGAGGACCTCACCCAGCCGCACTGGTGGACCCTCAACCACGTGGCCGGCGCGCCCGGCACCTGGACCCGCGCCACGCTGACCGAGCGGCTCGGCCCGTATGACGACCTCGGCACCGACTTCGACGCCGTGTACGACGACCTGATCGCCCGGGCGTGGCTGACCGAGGACGCCGAAGGCATGACGCTGACCGAGGCGGGCGAGGCCGGGCGGCTGCGCGCACACGAGCGCAACCTGCGGGTCCACCGGCGGACGCACGACGGCATCGACACGGCCGACTTCGTGACCACCATCGACGTCCTGCGCCGCATGGTCGCCAATCTGGGCGGCAACGGTGATCTCCCGTGATCGTTGTGCTCTCCGGCGTCGCCGACCGCCCGCCACCGGATGACGGTGCGCGGCCGGTGCCGCGCACGCCCTGATTCCCGGTGCGAGGAGAGACATCCGATGGCCCCAGCACAGCACGACGGCGGTTCCGGCTCGTCCGCACGGATGACCCGTTTCGACGACCTCTACGACCAGCCGGACCCGCGCTCGTACTTCCGCGTGCTGGGCGCGCTGGACTACCGGACGCCGCATCACGCCCAGGGCGTCTTCCGCCGTCTCCTGCGGGCCGCGGTCGCCGCCGCCCCGCAGGACCGCGCCGCCGGCGAGCAGCCCGCCACCGTCCTGGACCTCTGCTGCTCGTACGGCATCAACGCCGCCCTGCTCAACCACGATCTGACCCTGGCGGAGCTCGCCGCCCACTACACCTCCAACCGGGCCGCCGGCCTGACCACCGCCGAACTCATCGAGCGGGACCGGGAGTTCTACGCCGCGCGCCGCCGCCCCGACGCGGTGCGCGTCGTGGGCATCGACATCGCCGCACCGGCCGTCGGGTACGCCCGCGCGGTCGGCCTGCTGGACGCGGCGTTCGCCGAGAACCTCGAAACCGCCGAGCCGAGCCCCGCACTGCGCCGGGCCCTGCACGGCCTGCGGCTGATCACGGTGACCGGGGGCGCGAGCTTCCTTTCCGCCCGCACCTTCCGCGTACTGCTGGAGGAGGACGCGGCGGGGGAGGGCGGCCGGGAGCTGCCGTGGGTGGCGGCCTTCGTGCTCCGTACCGGTTCCTACCGGCCGATCGCCGACGGTCTGGCCCGGCTCGGCCTGGCCACCGAGAGGGACGACACCCGGACCTATCCGCAACGCCGGTTCACCGACGCCGACGAGCAGAGGTACGCCGTCGCCGCGGTGACCGCGGCCGGTGACGATCCGTCAGGCAAGGAGAGCCTCGGCCGCTTCCATGCGGCCCTGTACGTCTCCCGGCCCGCTGCCCAGGCGGCCGCCCAGCCGCTGAGCACCCTGCTGCCCGGCCCGTGACCGTACCCCTCGTGCATCAGCAGCCCCCCTTGCGCGCGCTTCGTGTTCCACCCATCGACCCGACGCCGGTCCGTCGCCGACGACGCCGGGCGGCGCATTTCGCTTCGAACCAGGGGAGTTGGAGATCAACGCGGGCAACAGCTCGGAGGCCACCCTGAAGACGGGCCCCACCCTGACGTGAGGCCGGGCCGCAGCGCCGGCGCGCGGGGCACCGGCGGTTCGCGGGGGTCTGCGGCCCGGACGCATACGCCCCCACGGCCGTGGACAGTCTCTTGACGCGGCGTGGCCGCGCCTCGACACTCAAGGGCGGGAACCCTGGCGAACAGGTGGGACATCATGGGGTATGCAGGGCTGGTCATCGCTCGCGCGGACGGCGCGATCCAGCCGCTCCCCCTTCTGACGTCGCGTCGCCACATCGATCTGCTGCGCGTCTGCAGCGCGGCGAGTTGCCTCCGCCGCCACCGGTAGACCGGCAGACGGCGGTCCGGTGAGCCGGTGGGCAGCGGCCCGGCCGCGCCCTGTCTCCGCACGTCGTGCCGCCGCCGTACGGCCGTACGTCCTGCGCCACTTCCGCACCCCTTCCGCGCCCTTCAGAGCACCCGGATCCCAGGGAGTCGTATGTCCGCCCCGCCCCCGACCGTCGTCCCCTCCCTCCGCGGCAGGATCGGCGGTGACGCCCGCAGCGGCCACTACCCCGTGCCGCACCGCTATCGCCTGCATCTGACGCCGTCCTGTCCGCAGTCCCTGCGAATCGCCGTCACGCACGGCCTGCTCGGTCTCGGCGGGACCCTCCCGGTGACCCTGCTGCCGGCCGTCCCCGACGGCCGGGAGGGCGAATACGCCGCCCTGCGCCCGCTGTACGAGGCCAGTTCGCACCAGCACCCCGGCCCGGCGGCCGCCCCGGTCCTCAGCGACGGCTGGACCGGCCGGATCGTCAGTACGCACGCGCCGGACATCCTGCGGGACCTGGCCGAGCAGTTCCGCGGCGACGGTCCCGAGCTGTACCCGGCCCACGCCCGCGACGACATCGAGGAGGTCGCCCGGCTCTGCGAGCACGACCTCCATGAGGCCGCGCAGCGCGCCGGCCGGCTCGGCATCGGCAGCTGCGGCCACCAGGAGGCACTGGACACCCTGTTCCGGGCACTGGACGCGCTGGAGGGTCGGCTGGCCGGCCGGGACCACCTGCGCGGCGGCGAACTCACCCTCGCCGACGTCCACGTGTGGGTGTCGCTGGTGCAGCTCGACACCGTCCATCGCTGGCATCTGGACGCCACCGCGGTGCACCGCATCGCCGGGTACCGTCGGCTGTGGGCGTACGCACGCCGGCTGGCCGCGCTGCCCGCCGTCGGCTCCCACCTCGACCTGGACGGTATCGCCCGCCGGCACCACGCCCGCTGCCGGGGGCGGGAGGCCGCCGGGGCGGCGGTGCAGATCGTGGAATGGGCGGCGCACCTCCCCGTGGCCCCCTCCTCGTGCCCGACTCAACCCAGGGGTTGACGCCGCCGCCCGGACCCCGCACGTACGCTTCCTTCGTCGAAGCGGCCGGGGGCCGGAAAGGAGCGGACGAGGTGCGTGTACTGCTGGGGATCGCCGGTGCGGTCATCGTGCTCGGGGTGTTTTCCTCGGTGCTGCACTCGCTGGTGATCCCCCGGCCGACGCCGTCCGGCCTCGGCCGGATCGTCCAGCGGCTGGTCCACCGGCCGTTCCGGCTGCTGGCCGACCGTCTGCCGAGCGCGGAGGCCAAGGACCGGGTGCTCGCCCCGATGGCGCCGCTGGCCATCGTCGCCACCCTGATCGCCTGGCTGGGCTGCTTCCTGGTCGGGTACGCCCTGCTGGAGGCGGCGGTGAGCCGGCTGGGCGCCAGGGAGGCGCTGACCGAGTCCGGTTCCTCGCTCTTCACACTCGGCTTCGCCAGCGGTGACCGCGCGACGCTGAACGCCATCGACTTCGCCGCCGCCGTCACGGGCCCGATCGTGATCGGCCTCCAGGTCGGCTATCTGCCCGCCCTCTACGGCGCCTACCAGAGCCGGGAGACCGAGGTGACGCTGCTGCAGGCGCGCGCCGGCAGCCCGCCGTGGGGACCGGAGATCCTGGCCCGCTACGCACAGGTGGAACTGCTCGGCAGCCTCACGGAGTTGTTCCGCACCTGGGAGCGGTGGAGCGCAGGCGTGAGCGAGAGCCACACGACGTACCCGATCCTGATCCACTTCCGGTCCCCCAAGGCGACCCGCAACTGGCTGATCGCCCTGCTGTCCGTGATGGACGCCGCGGCCCTGCGGCTGGCCTTCAATCCCTCCCAGCCGCAGGCCGAGGTCCGGATGGCGCTGCGCGCCGGCTTCGTCTGCCTGCGGGAGATCGCCACCATCGAGGGCATTTCCTACGACCAGGACCCGCACCCGGACGACGCGTTGCAGCTGACCTACGAGGACTTCCTGCGGGGCGTGGAGCGGATGGCGGCCCAGGGGTATCCGATGGAGCGCTCCCCCGAGGAGGCATGGCCGCACTTCCGCGGCTGGCGGGTCAACTACGAAGCCCTCGCCTATCGCCTGGCCCGCGACATCGAGGCGGTCCCGGCCCCCTGGTCCGGCACCCGCCGCAGGGAGGTGACCATCCGTACCCCGCTCACCCCCGTCGACCGGCGCCCAGTTACCAGTGAGTAAGTTTGGCTGATCATGGTCTCCCGGGGCCCGATCATGCGCCCGTACGCTCTCCTCCACCGCAACCGGATGGGTGTCACCGTGGCACGGCGGTCAGATTTCCGATGGAGCATCGATGGCGCGATCCCGGCGTACCTCCCGCAGACCGCACGGCCGCCGGCGCAGAGCAACAACCGCCTTACTCGTCACGGCACTTGGACTCGGCGGCAGTCTCACCACCTGCCCCGCGTCGGCGGCGCCGGCCGCCGGCCACCGGCCCGCCGCCACCGCGCAGCTCGCCCACCCCGCGTTCCGGCTCGCCGACATCCCCATGAAGGACGGCACCGTCCTCAAGGCCGATGTGTTCACCCCCGCCCCCGGCACACCCGGCGCCGACCGGAAGGGCCGCTACCCGCTCGTCGTGCAGCCGGCCAGCTGGGGGCAGAACGACCTGGAGTACCTCGCCCAGGGCAAGCAGCTGGCCGCCGCCGGCTACCTCGCCGTCACGTACACCGTGCGCGGCTTCTGGCGCTCCGGCGGTGAGGTCGACGTCGCGGGACCCAAGGACGTCTCGGACGTGTCGTCGGTCATCGACTGGGCCCTCGCCCACACCCCGGCCGACCGGCAGCGCATCGGCATGGTGGGGCTCTCCCTCGGCGGCGGTCTCACCCTGATGGGCGCCGCCTTCGACCCCCGCATCAAGGCGGTCGCCGCCATGAGCGGCTGGGGCGACCTCACCAACTCCCTGTACAGCGGCGGCACTCGGCACCTCCAGGCGGCCGCCCTCCTCGCCGCCATCCAGGCGCCCACCGGCCGCCGCAGCCCCGAGTACGGCCGGATGCTGGCCGACCTCTTCGCCGGCCGGGACATGCCCAAGGTGGTCCGCTGGGCGGACACCAGGTCCCCGGCCACCTACGTGAACCGGATCAACGCCCACGGCACGGCCGTCTTCCTCGCCCACGCCTGGGGCGACAGCTTCTTCAACCCCAGCCAGCTGACCGCGTTCTACCAGCGGCTGACCGGCCCCAAACAGCTCGAACTCCGCCCCGGCGACCACGCCACCCAGGAGCTGACGAGCCTGCTGGGCCTGGACAACCCGACCTGGAAGAGCGCCCGCCGCTGGCTCGACCACCACCTCAAGGGCAGCGGAAGCAGCCGCGGTCCGCGGCAGTCGGTGGACCTGGAGGTCCGGCCGAACGGCAACCACGAGCGCTACCCGGACTGGCGCGCCATCAGTTCCCGTACCGCCCACCTCCGTCTGGGCGGCCCGGGCCCGCTGCAGACCGGCGCGCTCGGCGGAACGACCGCCGCAGCCGGCTGGCGGAAGTCCGTCGTCGGCGGCACGGATTCGGGTGCGGACGGCGGCATCGCCCTCCTCTCCGGAGTGCTCGACCAGGTCGCCGCCCTGCCCCCGACCGTCATCGTCCCCCTGCTGCCCCGCAGTTCGGCCGCCGTCTGGCAGTCGGCGCCCTACGGATCGGCGCAGCACCTCCGCGGCGCCGCACGGGTGCACACACAGGTCACTGCCGCCGCACCGGAGGGCACGGTGTTCGGCTATCTCTACGACGTCAACGCGCTGGGCGTGGGCAAGCTGATCTCGCACGCCCCGCAGAGCTGGTCCGGCAAGAAGCCGGGCCGCGCCTTCCCGCTCGACGTCTCCCTCTTCACCACCGCCTACGACCTGCCCGCCGGGCACCGGCTGGCGCTGGTCCTGGACACCAAGGACCCGATGTACGGTGGCCGTACGCCACGGGGAAGCAGCGTGTCCTTCGTCTCCACCGCGGCCGATCCGGCCGAACTGGCACTGCCCCTGCGCTGACCGGGCCCGCCGCAGTACGGGCCGGACGTACGGGCAGCCGACGGCCCGCGGCCTCGTACTGCGGGCCGTTGGGAGCAACCCTGATCCGGGTGCGCGTGGTGCGTGGCATCGAGAATTGCAGGATGCAAGGGTTGCTGCGGGCCGTCACCGGGCCGGCCGGCCGTCTGTCTCCCGGGTCCTTTCGGCCTGCCGTCCGGTGACACCGCGCCCCGCCCCGGGGCCGGCCACGGAGCGGCTCCCCTCCCACAGGTCTCAGTCCCCGGCCTCGGCGAGCCGCCGCAGCAGCGGTTCCACCTCGGCGAGCCGGCGGACCTCGTCGGGGCGCAGCGAGCCGAGGCGCCGGGTGAGCGCCTCGGCCTCGCCGCGGGCGACATCGGCCAGCGCGGCGCTGCCGCGTTCGGTGAGCCGGACGCGGCTGGCGCGCCTGTCCGACGGGTCGGGATCACGGCGGACCAGCCCCGCGGACTCCAGACCCAGGACGGTGGCCGTGGCGGTCGGCTGCGAGCAGGGCACCCAGTCCGCGATCTCCCCGATCCGGGCCGGGCCGCGCTGGGTGAGCAGGGCCAGCACGGCGAGCTGGCCCAGCTGCATGCTGCCCTCCGTGGCGGCCCGGCGCAGACTGCGGATCAGCCGGTGCAGGGTGATCACCAGTTGCAGCACCTCGTCGGCACCGAGTACCGCGTCCTCACCCGTTGCCATCGCCGGCTCCTCGCGCTGCCCGTTACCCGCTACCGATCACGCCCCGCTGATCAGGCGAGCGTAATCGTGGGGGAGTACATGTCCAGCCACAGCGCCAGATCCAGTGTCCTTTCGAGACCGCGCCGGGACGCCTGGGTGATCTGCGGGGCGTCGTGCCGAACGGCACGCCGCAGCCACTCGCGGTCGACGATCTCGAACACGGGGTGCGAGTCGCGGGACAGCAGCTCCTCGGCGTGGCGCTGGAGGGCGACCGCGTACTGCGGGTCCTGGGTGGACGGGTAGGGGCTCTTGACGCGGTCGTACACGGACCTCGGCAGGAGGTCCGCGGTGGCCTCGCGCAGCAGGCTCTTCTCCCGGCCGTCGAAGGACTTCAGCGACCACGGCGCGTTGTAGACGTACTCGACCAGCCGGTGGTCGCAGAACGGCACCCGCACCTCCAGCCCGACCGCCATGCTCGCCCGGTCCTTCCGGTCGAGCAGCACCCGCACGAAACGGGTCAGGTGCAGATAGCAGACCGTGCGCATCCGGAACTCGAAGTCGCTCTCCCCGTCGAGCCGTTCGACGTCCTTGACGGCCGAGTCGTAGCCGTCCTGCACGTACGCGCCCAGGTCCAGGGCCCGGGTGACGCCGGGGGTGAGGATGTCGCCGTCGTCGCCGAAGTCCTGTGCGTGCCGCACGAGCCAGGGGAAGGTGTCGGCCCGCCGGGCCTCCTCGTCGAAGAACTGCCGGTAGCCGCCGAAGACCTCGTCGGCCGACTCCCCGGACAGCGCGACCGTCGAATGCCGGCGGATCGCCTTGAACAGCAGGTAGAGCGAGGCGTCCATATCGCCCAGCCCCATCGGCACGTCCCGGGCACGGATCATCTCCGCGCGGACGTCGGGATCCGCCAGCGCGGACGAGTCCAGCACGATGTCCTGGTGCTCGGTACCGGCGGCCCGGGCCACGTCGTGCACATAGGGGGTGTCGGGCGTGGCGCGCAGCTCGTCGGCCACGAAGTGCTCGGTCCGGCCCACGAAGTCGACGGCGAAGCTGCGGACCGTCTCGCCCGCCGCGGACAGCTGGCGGGCCGCCAGCGCGGTCATCGCCGACGAGTCCAGACCGCCCGACAGCAGGGTGCAGCGCGGCACGTCCGAGACGAGCTGCCGGCGGACGATGTCGTCGAGCAGGGCGCGGACGTGTGCGACGGAGGCGTCCCGGTCGTCCTCGTGCGGCCGGGTGCGCAGCGACCAGTAGACCTGCCGGCGCAGCCCGTTGCGGTCGACGGTGACGACGGTGCCGGGCTCGACCTCGTGCATGCCGTCCCAGATCGCATGGCCGGGCGTCTTCACGAAGGCGAACAGCTCGCGCAGCCCGTCGAGACCGACCTCCCGCCGTGCCAGCGGATTCGCGAGGATCGCCTTGGGCTCGGAGCCGAACAGCACACCGTCCGGCGTGGCGTAGTAGTAGAAGGGTTTGATGCCCATCCGGTCGCGGACCATGATCAGACGCTGCCGCTGCTCGTCCCAGAGCGCGAAGGCGAACATCCCGTTGAGCCGCTCGGCGACCGCCTCGCCCCACTCCAGATATCCGCGCAGGACGACCTCGGTGTCGGAGCCGGTCCTGAACCGGTGGCCCCGGGAGGCCAGCTCCTCGCGCAGCTCGCCGAAGTTGTAGGTCTCACCGGAGTACACGAGGACGACCGGCGTCCCGTCCGCCCGTTCGGCGGTCATCGGCTGACGTCCACCGGGCAGGTCGATGATCGCGAGCCGGCGGTGTCCGAGGGCCGCTGGCCCCTGCACCCAGGTGCCGCGGTCGTCCGGCCCGCGGCAGGCCATCGTCTCGGTCATCGCGTCCACGGTCTCCTGCTCGGAACGCAGATCACGGTCGAAGGAAATCCAGCCGGTGATGCCGCACATGCCATGTCCTCCTCACCCGCTCCCCGGGGACGCCGCGCCCGATGCGGAGCGCCCGCCCCGGAGATCCGTTGTATCGAGCACCTATATAACGAGCGTGTGCCTCGGAAGCGGCCCCGTCAACCCGCTCACAACAAGCCACGCCCCCGGCCCACGGGCCCCGAAATCCCCGCGAAACCCCCTGCAACCTGCGGCTTTACGCGCAACAGCCACCAGCTGGCCGGGAAACGGAGGGGCTGCCCCATACGGGAAGGCGACGAAGGTTTTACCCGGACCGGACACCGCGCACGGCACCAGGCGGACCGGCGCCGCAGCCCGCCGCCCGCCGTCCGGTGAAAGCGGCACACGGCAGGCGTAGGCTGGCCGGAACGCCGCAAGTGCGATGGAGGCGGCGCATGACCGACCCATACGGATTCCTCAGGACACCGCGGCGGCCCGTTCCGCCGCGACCCGTCGAGGAGCGGCTCAACGACTGGCACGAGGTCTACGCGGGCCAGGCGCTGCTCCCGCTCGTGTCCGAGCAGGCGGGGCGCTGCATGGACTGCGGCATACCGTTCTGCCACAACGGCTGCCCGCTGGGAAACCTCATCCCCGAGTGGAACGCGTACGCCTCGCGCGGCGACTGGCGGGCCGCCGCCGAGCGGCTGCACGCCACGAACAACTTCCCCGAGTTCACCGGGCGGCTGTGCCCGGCACCGTGCGAGGAGGCCTGCGTGCTGGCCCTCAACGCCGATCCGGTGACGATCAAGAACGTCGAGCAGGCCATCGCCGACGAAATCTGGGTGCGCGGCTACGCACCGCCGCACCCGCCGCACCGGCTGAGCGGGAAGACCGTCGCCGTCATCGGCTCCGGCCCCGCGGGGCTGGCCGCGGCGCAGCAGCTCACCCGCACCGGCCACACCGTCGTCGTCTACGAACGCGCCGACCGCCTCGGCGGGCTGCTGCGCTACGGCATCCCCTCGTTCAAGATGGAGAAGTACCACATCGACCGCCGGATCGAGCAAATGCAGGCGGAGGGCACCAAGTTCCGCACCGGAGCCGACGTCGGCGGCGAACTGGACGCCCGTGAGCTCAGGAGGCGGCACGACGCGCTGATCATCGCCGTCGGCGCCGGCGAACGGCGCGAACTCCCCGTGCCCGGCCGCGAGTTGGCCGGCATCCACCAGGCCATGGACTACCTGACCTTCGCCAACCGCGTGGTGGAGGGCGACTACGCCACGCCGCCGGTCACCGCCGAGGGCCGGCACGTGGTGGTCGTCGGCGGCGGGGACACCGGTTCGGACTGTCTGGGCACCGCACTGCGCCAGGGCGCGTCCTCCGTGGTGCAGTTGGACATCAATCCCGAACCGGGCCGCGAACGGACGGACACCCAGCCCTGGCCGACGTACCCGAAGGTCTACCGGATCTCGCACGCCCATGAGGAGGCCCGGGGCCGGGCGGGCACCGATCCGCGGCTGTTCTCCTCCGCCACCCTGGCCTTCGAGGGTGACCCTTCGGGCCGGGTGTGCGCGCTCCACCTGACCGAGGTCGAACCCCGGGCCCGGCGCCCGCTGCCGGGCAGCGAACGGGTGCTGCCGGCGGAGCTGGTCCTGCTCGCCCTCGGCTTCTCCGGCCCGGAACGGGACAGCGGTCTGCGGACGCAGTGCGGGCTCGCGCTCGACGACCGCGGCAACTACGCCCGGGACGCCGCCTTCGCCGCGGGAAGCGCCGAGGGCGCGGAAGGCGTCGGGGGTGCGGAAGGTGCCGGGGGCACCGTCGACGGCGTGTTCATCGCGGGCGACGCGGGCCGCGGACAGTCCCTCGTGGTCTGGGCCATCGCCGAGGGACGCGCCGCGGCAGCCGCCACGGACCGCTACCTGACCGGCACCACGACGTTGCCGGCACCGGTGGGGGCCCACGATCGCCCGCTCGTGGCGTGACCCCAATGAAGGCACGTGGTCGGCTTTCCCGCGGTTCCGCTGCGCTTGGCGGTGCTGTGTACGTTGTCGGCTGTCCCGCGGTGGGGCGTCTCGCCGTTCCGCTGCGCTGTGCGGTGCCGCGTACGTTGTCGGCTGTCCCGCCGTGGGGCGTCTCGCCGTGGCGCCTGCGGCGGGCGGGTGGTTGTCGGGTGCGGTGACGGCCCTCCGGGGCCTGGTGTGTGGACTGCTTCGCTTTACGTCCACACACCAGGCCCCTCCGGCCCGTCCCCTCCCGTTGGGGGTGGGAATGCGGTGGGTGGGGGTGGACGTTGGGGCATGCAAGGGGGCGTGGCGTCCCGTAGGG